>CP065000.1:2965500-3295000 GCA_016700075.1 Acidobacteriota bacterium
CCATCACAGTTGAATCCGTTATCGTCATTGAACCCATCGGGTCGATCTTTGACGGTGCCGTCATTTCTACGGCTTCGCGTACGCGGCTGGGCGTGCCAAGCACGATGGTGTTCGGGGCAGAAGTTGCGACCGCGACATCCTTAGTCATTGAATTCAGTGCCTTCTCGATGAACTCTGCGACCTTCGAATTCGCGGCTTTCGGGGCATTTTCTTCGATCAATTCCTTCGAGTTAAAGATATAGATGGTCTTCCCGTTCACCGATTCCTCGCGGTACTTTCCTTTTGCGGCAAGCTTCGCGACGGCGACCATCGCTCCGGCGTCGATTTCGCCGCTGGCGACAGCAACGGTTTCATAATCGGTTTCAGTTGCTGAAACTTTCTTGAACGCCACTCCGACGGTCATCTGGTCAAAACGGCGAAGGTCGATGCCCGTGCGGTTCTCAATGTCTGTCAGTTTGGTGTTGATCGAAGCTAGCGACTTCGGATCGGAAGCCAAAATACGCGGCATCGAATCCGTAAAGAAACGCTTTGCGTCAAAATAGGCCACCGCGTCGGACGCCGGCAGCATCGCCGCGAGCTTCACCGCAGCACGCTTTTTGGCCGCAGCTCTGCGAGCATCGGCAGAAACAGTCGCTACGGACGTAATGGCGATCGCAAAGATCGAGAAAAGAGCAATAAAACGAAACTTCATTAGAAAACCTCTGAGCAAAGATTATAACAGGCTATGCAACCTATTCTGATGCAGATACGGTGTTCGGCGGTTCGCCGTTTCAATAATTATTCGACCGAACTTTGGGGTTTGACCACCTCGAACTCGAATTTGAGTTCTTTTCCGCGGAAAATATAGCTCAAATATTGCTCCCAAAACTTCCGCGTCCAACGCATCGACGGCCAGCGGTTGTCCAGGTTAACGAAAAACTCAATGCCGAACGCACGCCACAGATTCAGCAGCGAAACATAGACCTTCACGGCCCGAAGCTGAACGTCCGTATAAAAATCAAAGACCTGCTTTCCCGGCTGGAAAGTGTTGAAAGTATAGCTGTTTATGTGATTGCGGTGCGTAGGGTCGTTCGCCCAGTCGGGGTTCGTATAATGCGGTGTCAGCATCTTGATCTTGCCGCCCGGTTTTGTGATGCGATGCAGTTCGCTGACGAAAACCATCACATCCGGAACGTGCTCGACAACATGATTGGCAATGACGACGTCAAATTCGTCATCTGGGAACGGATAGGGAAATTCGCCTAGATCGTGGATCACGTCCGCACCCGTGCGCGGGTTATTGTCGAGGCCGATGGCACCTTCGGTCTTGTTAACACCGCATCCGACGTCGAGAATTTTCATTGACGCTATTATTGCAAATGCCCGCATGTTGCAGAAGCCCGCGCATTAGCAAGGGCGATACACACAACACGAAGAAAACAAGCGATGCACGCTCCGATGACGACTCGGTTGTAGATTTCGCCCTCGCTAACGCGCGGGCTTTGGTGTCTTTTCGCTCAGGTAGAAATGCCACAGCAATCTCGCCGCGACCGAGCGGAACGGCCGCCAGCGTTCGGCGATGATGAGAAATTCGTCCGATTCCGGCCGCGGCTCGCCGCTCAGTCGGTGCCACGCAGTGTGAAGTGCAATATCGCCTTTTGGCATCACATCGGGCCGCAACAACGCCATCAATAGATAAATATCGCTCGTCCATTCGCCGATGCCTTTTAGTTTTATCAGTTCTGCTTTGACCTCAGCATCGGGCATACTGGTCAGACTGTCGAGGTCGATGCGTTCCTCCAAGACCGCCTCGGCCAAATGCCTCGCATAGCTTGTTTTCTGCCGCGAAAAACCGATCCGCTTCAGCTCAGCGTCATCAAGCGACAGCAGGCCGCTCGGCGTAACCTCGCTTAAATGCAAAGCAAGCTTGTCGAAACACGCCTTTGCCGATGCAAGCGAGACCTGCTGTTCCAAAATGATCTGAATAAGCGTTGCAAAGCCCGGCTCTCGATCCCACAGGGGCGGCGTGCCGTAGGACCCGAATACCCGCTCGAATTCTTCGTGCCTGCCGCATAATTCCCTTACACGGGAATGCAAATTGATCTCATTCAGCAGCTCCATTTTTAATTGTTAATTTTAAATTGGGAGATCGTAAATTGGGAGCTGATATCGGGTTTGGCCTGCCAGTTAACAATTCGCCAATTCACAATTTACTATGGCCAGATCGACTGAACCGCGGATTCGTCGAGTTCAAGCGGCTCGCCGTCAGGCAGGATATGAACGATCCGCTCGACGCCTTTGCTGCGCAGTAATGGTGCGAGCAGGCCGATGCGGTGGCAGTTTGCCCGCGGGATCTTGTGGCCGGATAAAGGATGCGATTCCGAACACATCAGGCAAACGCGGGCATCAGCGGCTATTTCGATGATCCTGTTTATGCCCCATTCTAGGTCTTCGGGCTTTGGCCGCGTCTTGCCGCCCGTTTCCGGCAGATGCTCGTAGCCGATGCCGTGCGTCCGCAACAATTCCGCCAGAACGAGCCCGTTGTATTGCGGCCATCGGGACTTGGCAAACGAACGCACATCGATAACGAACTCGATCTCGTACAGCCGCAATAGCTCAAGAAAATACTTGAACTCATGCCGCCCGTGTCCGATGGTCCATATCGTCATTCTTTAGCAGCAGCGGCTATCGCTTCGACGGCTTTCGGGTCCTCAAGAGCCGACAGATCGCCGGGATCTTCGCCCAAATATGCTGCGCGGATGACTCGGCGCATCACTTTCGCGTTACGGGTTTTTGGCAATGCCGAGACGAAGTGGATATTTGACGGGGCGAGCGGCTTGCCCATGTCTTTAGCAACAAGAGCTTTTAGCTCTTGTTGCAGTGATGAGTAATGAGTGATAAGCGATGAGTCAGAAGAAGTTTCTTCACTTTGCCCTTGTCCCTCGTCACTCGTCACTACGAAAGCAACCATCGCCGTGCCTTTCACTTCGTCAGGAACGCCGATAACGGCGGCTTCCGTGACGAGCGGATGTGCGACGAGCAGCGATTCGACCTCGGCGGGCCCGACGCGTTTGCCGGCGACCTTTAGCGTATCGTCGCTGCGGCCGAGGATGAACCAATGGTTATCCCTGTCACGCATCGCAAAATCGCCGTGGACCCAGATGTCTTTGAAACGCCGCCAATATGTGTCGAGATATCGCTCCTTTTCCTTCCAAAATCCGCGTGCCATGCCGATCCACGGCTGTTTTATGACAAGCTCGCCGACTTTTCCTGCTTCGACAGGATTGCCTTCGTCGTCAAGAATATCGACATCCATGCCGGGACAAGGAGCGGGAAATGAACATGGCTTTATCGGCAGCAGCGGGTTTCCCATCAAGATTCCGCCGGCGATCTCAGTCCCGCCGCTGTAATTGATGATCGGCAGCTTTGAATTCCCGACCTTTTCAAACAGCCACCACCACGGCGCCGGGTTCCACGGCTCGCCGGTTGACGCGAACGCTCTTAAGGACGAAAGATCGTGTTTCTTTGGTAGATCGTCGCCGTGCGTGGCAAGCGAACGAACAAGCGTCGGCGAAATTCCCAGCACCTCGACCTTGTGCTTTGCGCAGAATTCCCACATTCGATCGGGCGCCGGATAATCGGGTGCGCCGTCGTAAATGCAGATCGTCGCTCCGTTGATGAGCGCTCCGTAGATCAGCCACGGGCCCATCATCCAGCCGATGTCCGTGTACCAACATATCCGCGTGCCGCGCCCGACGTCCGTGCCAAACGCCATATCCTGCGCCGCCTTTATCGGAAAACTCGCATGCGTATGAGCGATGCCTTTCGGCTTGCCAGTAGTGCCCGAGGTGTAGAGGATGATGAGCGGGTCTTCGGCGGAAGTGGGTTCAAGAGACACATCATCAATGGGATTTTCGCCCCAACTGATGATATCTTCGAACTCCATAAATCGGTCGTCGTTAATTCTGCTCGGCAGATAGTCTATTGAGTCGCCAGCATTTGCAACAAACACTCTTTGAATAGAGGGACATGCCTTAATCGCTTCCTTTGCCACGTCGAACGCATCGAAGAGTTTTCCGCGTCGTGCGAAGCCATCGCATGTAAACAAACCTTTAGCGCCAACGGCATTTAGTCTGCTGGCAATCGCGTCAACGCCGTAGCCTGAGAAAACGGGAACTGCGATGCCGCCGATTCGATTGATAGCAAGCAATGCGATTATCGTTTCAACGATCATCGGCAGGTGAATGCCAATCGCATCGCCCTTTACAAACCCAAGATTTCTCAACCCATCAGCCGCGCACTTGACCTCACGCAGAAGAACTGCGTAGCTCGTGTACGTCGTTTTACCGTCCTCACGCTCGCAAATCACCGCAGGCTGGTCTTTCATCTCATCCGTTTGCCAGCGGTCGAGGCACATTTCGGTGATGTTGAGGCCGGCGTGAGCGGGGAACCCAGTCGCTATCGCTCCCGGTTCTGACTTTGCGGTCAGCCAGGTCGGAAATTCGACGCCGTTTGAGGTATCAAGCAGCTTTTCGTAGGGCGAGTCGAATCTGATGTCGAGAAACTTCAGGACCTGCTCGGTAAACTTCTCCACATCGCGGATCGAGAATTCGTATAGCTCGTCCCACGTCGAAACGCCTACCTGCTTCATAAATTTCGTAAGCTGAGCGCGTTCGATGACGTCGGGCGTCGGCGTCCAGGCGATGGGTTGGTCTTCGAGGAGGTTTTGGTCGTTCATATTTGGTTCTGCCCGCGAATTACGCGAAAAACGCGAATGAAAAGCCGAGATACGGTGTAAAAATTCTCTTACATTCGTGTCGATCGTGCAATTCGTGGCAAAATGTCCAAAATGGCTGATAACGCATCACACTTAAATTTGCCCAGTGGACTTTTCGCCGGAAAGACCGCGATCGTTACCGGTGCTTCACGCGGCGTCGGGCGGGCGACAGCGTTGCGGCTGGCCGAGGCCGGTGCGAATGTTGTCGTCAACTATCTCAATAATATGACCGAAGGTTACGAGACTTCGCGGCTTTGTCAGGAACGCGGTGTTGAGAGCTTTCCCATTAACGGTGACACGTCGGATCAACTGCAGGCGAAGCGTGTCGCGGCAAAGACGGTCGAGGAGTTCGGCGGAATAGATCTGCTGGTATTGAACGCCGGCATCTGGGAAGGCGCTCCGATCGAGGAGATGTCCGAAGAGACCTGGAACCGCGTGCTCAATACCAATCTTAAATCTGCCTGGGCGATGTCCAAGGCATGCGTTCCGGCGATGAAAAAACGCGAATCAGGTGCGATTGTTCTGGTTTCGTCAACCGCCGGACAACGCGGCGAGGCCAATTATTCCAACTACGCGGCGTCGAAGGGCGGGATGATATCTTTCACAAAAGCCCTCGCGACCGAGCTCGCACCGAATATTCGCGTAAACTGCGTCGCTCCCGGCTGGATAGAGACCGCAATGGTGCGGCCTGCGTTCGAGGACAAAGACTACGAGACGAGCGTCATAAATTCTATACCGCTGAAACGCATCGCGACGACCGACGATGTTGCGCTCTCGATATGTTTTTTGCTCTCGCCGTGGGCGCAGCATATTACGGGCGAGATATTGAATATCAACGGCGGTGCCGTTTTGTGCGGCTAAACTTCAACCGCCCGCTACCGCAGGCGGTTCTGACAAGACCGTGGGCGCAGCATATTACGGGCGAGATATTGAATATCAACGGCGGTGCCGTTTTGTGCGGCTAAACTTCAACCGCCCGCTACCGCAGGCGGTTCTGACAAGACCGTGGGCGCAGCATATTACGGGCGAGATATTGAATATCAACTGCGGTGCCGTTTTGTGCGGCTAAACTTCAACCGCCCGCTACCGCAGGCGGTTCTGACAGGACCGTGGGCGCAGCATATTACGGGCGAGATATTGAATACCAACGGCGGTGCGGTGCTATGCGGCTAGGTTCACAACTTGTGACCGAACGCACATTTCAGAGTCGGCGATTGTGCTAGGTTCGGAAATGCAATTCCAACAAGACGATGAACACCAACAGCCTTTCCGATTTCCAGAGCCATTTCGCAGCACTGCCGACCAGTTCCAACTACGTAGAAAATCTGATCGGCAATACGCCGCTGCTCGCGATCCATTGTCATTTCAAGGGCCAGCGTCGGACCGTTTTTGCAAAAGCGGAGCATCTTAACCTTTCGGGCAGCATCAAGGACCGCATGGCGTTTCACATCCTAAAATGCGCCTATCGCGACGGCCTGATCCGGAAAGGTGACATCATCGCCGAGGCGACGAGCGGCAACACAGGGATCGCATTCGCCGCCATCGGCCACGCGTTCGGCAATCCGGTCCACATATTCATGCCCGACTGGATGAGCAAAGAACGCATCTCGCTGATGAAAAGCTACGGTGCGGACATCACTCTCGTTTCCCACGAGCAGGGCGGATTTCTGGGCAGTATTGAGATGGCAGATGCCTTTCGCTACGAACACGGCAGGGTCTTTCTGCCGCATCAGTTCTCAAATCTTGCTAACGCGGAGGCACATTGCACGACGACCGCTCCTGAGATACGTGCACAGCTTGCCAAGGTCGGATTCGAGGCCGATGCCATCGTGGCCGGCGTTGGCACCGGCGGAACGATAATGGGCTGCGCGGCGTACTTTCGCGAGCGAAACCCCGATATGAAGTTCTACCCGCTGGAACCCGCCGAATCGCCCACGCTTTCGACCGGCCACAAGGTCGGCAGCCACCGTATCCAGGGTATCTCGGACGAATTCATCCCGGCGATATGCGACCTTGCGAAGCTCGATGAGGTGATCAGCGTCTCGGACGGCGACTCGATCCTGATGGCGCAGAAACTGGCCCGCGACCTTGGGCTCGCGGTCGGCATCTCATCAGGTGCTAACTTTCTCGGCGCGTTGATAGCTCTCGAGAAGCTTGGCCCGGACGCCGTTGTTGCCACAGTTCTCTGTGACGACAACAAGAAGTACCTCAGCACCGATCTCGTTCGCGAAGAGCTCGTGAAAGACGGCTACCTCTCACCCGACGTCCGGCTGTTCGGTTACCAGACCATCGGCCGCGTCAGCCCCGATGAATCGCAGCAATAAATTTCCCGCATTCGTGGCAGGGAATCGCGTTTCGTGGCAAAATCCTTGTCAGTGAGTTCGCAGGAAAAGCCGATAGTAATGAAATTCGGCGGCACGTCGGTCGGCGACGTCGCGGCTTTCGAGCGCGTTCGCGGCATCGTCGGTTCGCTGGCCGGCCGAAAGCCGATCGTCGTCGTGTCTGCGATGACGAAGGTAACAGATGCTTTGCTCGCGGCGTTCGAACTGGCACGAAACGGCAATTTGGACGATGCGAAGGCATCGCTCGAGCCGCATTTTGCACGCCATGTGGTGGTCGCGGGAGATTTTTTGAGTGATGGCAGGTCGGACGTTTTCGATACGGAGCTTGAGCTCGCCCACGGTGAGTTGTCTGATCTTCTGTTGCGAACATCGCGCCGCAGCCTGCCGCTTTCGATGCTGAAGGACGCCATAGTCAGCTATGGCGAACAACTTTCATCACGGCTTCTAACTGAGGTTTTGCGGAACAACGGCGTTCCGGCAAGGCACGTTGATTCGCGTCGGCTGATCGTAACTGACGACGAATTCGGCGCAGCGGAAGCTCTTTGGGACGAAACGCGTGATCTGTTGAAACTCGAATTCGCATCGCGAACCGACGCTGAGGAAGTGCCGATAATGGGCGGCTTTATCGCGGCAAATCGTGCCGGCGAGACGACGACGCTCGGACGCGGCGGTTCGGATTATACAGCGGCACTGGTCGCAGCTGCGGTTGACGCCGAAGAGCTGCAGATCTGGACCGACGTTACAGGCGTGATGACCTGCGACCCGCGTATTTGCAGCGATGCTCGGACGATACCTGTCCTGTCGTACGAAGAAGCGGCAGAGCTTGCGTATTTCGGTGCCAAAGTTCTGCATCCGAAAACGATCAAGCCGGCGGTTGATCACGGAATTCCGGTGCGAGTCTGCAATACTTTCGAGCCCGATGCCGTCGGCACGATGGTCGTCGCCGAATCAGGCGAAACGCCGAACAAGATCAAGTCGATCGCCCACAAAAAGGGCATTACGATACTTCGAGTCACGTCTGCTCGGATGCTCGGCAGCTACGGTTTCATGAGCGCCGTCTTTCAGATATTTGACCGTTATCGAACCGTTATCGACGTTATTTCGACCTCCGAAGTCTCGATAGCTTTGACGCTCGATGACACGGCATCGCTCGAGAAGATAACTGAAGAACTCGCACGGCTCGGCGATGTCGAGGCCGAACACGGCTACGCCGTTATCTGCGTCGTCGGCGAAGGCCTGCGAGCCTCGACGGGACTTGCATCAAAAGTTTTCTCGACCATTAAAGACGTGAACATAGCCCTCGTTTCGCACGGTGCATCGAGCGTTAATCTGACGTTCGTTGTTAAAGAGGACGTCGCCCCTGACGTTATCAAGAAGCTGCATGGCGAATTCTTTTAAAAAATGGACCTTTTCAATCTAACGAAAAAACTGATGTCGATCCCGTCCGTCTCCGGCGATGAGGAAGCGGTCGGGCTATGGCTCCGCGATCATCTCGGGTCGTTGGGATGGACAGTCGATCTGCAGCCGGTTTCTGAGAATCAAAATAACGTTATCGCTTATCTGAATGACGCGCCGCGTGTGTGGTTCTCAACGCACATGGACACCGTGCCGCCGTTCATCCCGCCGACCGAGGATGACGAAAAGATCTACGGCCGCGGGGCTTGCGATGCGAAGGGAATCATCGCAGCTCAAATTACCGCCGCCGAGCAATTGCGAAAAGAGGGAATTGAGAACATCGGCCTGCTCTACACGGTCGAAGAAGAGCGTTCGTCTGCGGGTGCAAAGGTCGCGAATGCCCACCCGCTTGCCGCGACATGTGAGTACATGATCAACGGCGAACCGACAGACAACGATCTGGCCATCGGTTCCAAAGGCTCTTTCCGTCTTATGATCAAAACCAAGGGCAAGGCCGCACATTCGGCCTATCCCGAAGAAGGCGAATCCGCCATCGAGGCATTGCTTGACATACTTGAGGATATCCGGCATACGCATTTTCCGCACGACGATTTCTTTGGCGAAACGACCGTAAATATCGGCACCATTGACGGCGGTTTGGCACTGAACGTTATCCCGCCGCATGCTGAGGCGGGGCTTTTGATACGCCTGACGACAGACCGCGAGCCTATCGAAAAAGCTCTCGAATCTGTCGTCCGCGGACGCGGCGAGATCGAAGTGCTGTCATGCAGTGAGCCGGTAAAGCTGACGCCGGTCGAGGGTTTCACGCAAAAGGTCGTGCGGTTCACGACCGACATCCCGCATTTGCCGAACTGGGGCAAACCGCTCCTCCTCGGCCCGGGCTCGATACTCGTCGCGCACACGAAGGATGAGTTCGTGTTGAAGAAGGACCTCGAAACGGCGGTCGGGCTTTACATTTCTCTTGCCAGACAACTTCTCACCACAGAGCCCACAGACGAAACAGAGCAATAAAAAACAGGCCTCTCTGTGCCCGCTGTGGGCTCTGTGGTAAAACTTCATGTATGAAGCTTGCACTTATCGGTTATGGGGCGATGGGCAAATGCATCGAGCGGATCGCCATCGAACGCGGCCATGAAAAGGTCGTCATCGTGAACGAAAGCCACAGAGGCCTAGATCCGGAGCAGCTCGCAGAAACTCTCAAGATCGCTGATGTTGCCATCGATTTTTCTGCGGCTTCGGCCGTTCGGCGGAACGTGGAGGCCTGCATGCTGGCGGGGCTGCCGCTTGTCGAGGGCACGACCGGCTGGAACACCGAAAAGGAAGACATCGAAAAGCTCGTAGCGGATGGCCGCGGTGCCTTTGTTTTTGCGGCGAATTTTTCCATCGGCGTTAACCTCTTCTACCGCATCGTCGAACACGCGGCGGCGATGTTCGCAAAATTTCCGGAATACGAAGCTTTTATCGAAGAGCAACACCATTCCCGCAAACTTGACAGCCCGAGCGGCACGGCCCTCAAGATCAAAGAGCTAGCTGCAAAACACGTCGAAATTGGGGACATAGCGGCGACACGTGCGGGGAATATTCCGGGAACTCACACGCTTGGATTCGACGGCAAAGCCGATCAGATCACTCTCACCCACACCGCTCGCGGCCGCGAAGGCTTTGCTTTAGGCGCCGTCATGGCCGCGGAGTGGATCATTGGTAAGAAAGGAGTTTTTGACTTTGACGAGGTCATCGACGAGATCATTGCGTCAAAAATATAACCACAGATAAACACAAATGGACACAGATGAAGACAGCTTAGTTTTGACCGGAAACGCGGATCCTCATGTTGCGACATTGGGAGAGCTGAACCCGGTAACTGAAAAGATCATTGGCTGCGCTTATACGGTGAGTAACGGGTTGGGGGCTGGCTTTCTTGAGAAAGTTTATGAGAATGCACTCGCCCACGAAATGCGAAAAGGCGGACTTAAAGTGACCCAGCAACAGTCCTTTCGCGTGCTTTATGACAATGTTGAGGTCGGATACTATGAGGCTGACATCGTCGTCGAGGGAAAAGTGCTGGTTGAATTGAAGGCCGTGAGATCTCTTGATGAGGTACACAGGGCACAGTGCATGAACTATCTGCGGGCTAGTGGACTGAGGATCTGTTTACTTATCAACTTTGCGACACCCAGGATACAGATAAAACGAATTGCACGATGAAATGCCCTCTCTTATGTTTGTATCCGTGTTTATCTGTGTTCATCTGTGGTTAAATTCTAAATTATGACGCTACCAAGAGATTGGATACGAGGTGTGGGGACGGCTTTAGTGACGCCGTTTAGAAAGGACGGTTCTATCGACGAGGAGTGCTTCGTCTCGCTGGTCGAGCGGCAGATAAAGAACGGCGTAAAGCTGCTCGTGCCGTGCGGAACAACGGGCGAAAGCGTTACGATGAGCGAAGCCGAACGGATTCAGATCATCAAATTGAC
This sequence comes from Acidobacteriota bacterium, assembly GCA_016700075.1. Taxonomy (NCBI): domain Bacteria; kingdom Pseudomonadati; phylum Acidobacteriota; species Acidobacteriota bacterium. The sequence continues at coordinate 2,976,489 of CP065000.1, forward strand.
GGTTTCGACCGCACATAAACGCGGAGCAAAGGTCATCGCCGGCACTGGCGGCAACAACACTGCTGCGGCCATCGAATTCACGCGCAAGGCTCGCGAAACTGGTGCCGATGCGGCGTTGATCGTCGCTCCGTATTACAACAAGCCGACGCAGGCGGGAATGTTCGCCCATTTCTCGGAGATTGCAAAGAGCGTAAAGGGTTTTCCGATCATGCTCTACAACGTGCCTTCGCGAACGTCTTCAAATATCTCTGCAGAAACGACACTTCGGCTTGCCGATGCACACGAGAACATCGTCGCGACAAAAGAGGCGTCCGGGAATTTTTCCCAGGTGATGGAAATATTGGCGAAACGGCCCCGGAATTTCAAAGTGTTTTCCGGCGATGATGCGACGACGATACCGCTGATAGCGCTTGGCGCCGACGGCCTTGTTTCGGTGATTTCCAACGAAATGCCTAAAGAGACCACGAAAATGGTCGAGCACGCTCTGAACGGGTCATTTCATTTCGCACGCAAGATCCATTACAAACTGCTGCCGCTGATGGAGGCGAATTTCATCGAATCCTCGCCCGCCCCGTGCAAATTCGTGATGAAAGAAATGGGCCTGCTCGAAGAGAATCTAAGGCTTCCGCTCGTTCCTGTAAGTGAGGCCGCCAGAAAGACGTTGCGCGGGGCCATGCCCAATCAATAAGGCCGGCCACATAGGCCGTGTAACGGCCGCCAAGCATGTAGCCCACACCGTTTCGGTGTGGGATGGGAGGAACATTAACAATATCAGCTCGCATAGCGGGCGGCAGCAAGACAATGGAAGAGAATAAAAAGAATGCAATTACGCAGCCAGATCGAACAACTTTTTTCCAGATCTGAATTCACCTCGGACGACCGCGCGGTCTTCGAAGAATTCAAGACGGCGTTGCGAATCGGCGATATACGTTCTGCGGAAAGAGGCGACGACGGAGTTTGGCGAGCGAATTCATGGGTAAAACAGGGAATTCTGCTCGGGTTTCGGATGGGCAAGATGGTCGAGATCTCGAAGCCGACCGAGACGCTGCAATTTTTTGATAAAGACACATTTCCGCTCAGGCCAACTTCGCTGGAAGACAAGATCCGCATCGTTCCGGGCGGCTCAACGATCCGTGATGGCTCGTATGTTGCTGAAAATGTTGTACTTATGCCGCCGTGCTACATCAATGTCGGAGCATACGTTGACGAAGGGACGATGGTTGACAGCCACGCACTTGTCGGCTCGTGCGCTCAGATCGGAAAACGCGTTCACCTTTCTGCAGCGGCTCAGATAGGCGGCGTGCTCGAGCCTGTGAATGCAACGCCGGTGATCATTGAAGATGATGTTCTTGTCGGCGGGAACACCGGAGTTTACGAAGGAACCATCGTTCGAGAAGGTGCAGTTTTGGCAAGCGGTGTTATATTGACGCGCTCAACACCTGTATTCGACCTGCCGAATAACCGCGTCATCAAAGCTGAAGACGGCGGTTCGCTGGTGATACCTGCGGGAGCCGTCGTCGTGCAAGGTTCGCGTGCCGTGACCAACGATTTCGGCCGCGAGAACGGCCTGTCTATCTATTGCCCGATCATCGTCAAGTACCGCGACGAGCGAACCGATGCGGCAACAAAGCTGGAAGATTACCTTCGTTAGTGACGCTCTTTGCCGCCGAGCCTGAGAGGGGTAAAATTAAAATTATGGGACAAAATGAGACTCCTGAGAACAAGCCCGAGCACAGCATAAAGGAAAAGATCAGTGGCCTAGGTCAGAAGATCGTCGGTGAGATAGAAGAGATCGGCGGAGCCCTGACGGGCGATCCGCTGACGATCGCCGAGGGCGAACTCAACGTCGAGGTCGGTGATATCCGTGACGAGATGGAACACGAAGACGAAGAGGCTGATAAATGAGCGCGGTGAGCGAAAAGATGGACTTTGAACTTCCTCAGCGTATGCGCGGCCTTCAGCCGACGCTGATTCGTCAGTTTTTCGAGCGTGCACTGCCCGGCAGCATAAATTTCGGGCTTGGTGAGCCCGACCTGCCGACACCTGAATTCCTAAGAAGAGAGGCCTCCCGCGTTACGCTCGAGGAACAGAACGGCTACACATCGCATCCGGGAATTCCGGAGCTTCGCGACAAGATAGCCGAGCAATATCCGCATCTCAGCCTGCCGCGAACCGGCGTCGTCGTAACTTGCGGCTCCCAAGAGGCGATGACGGCGGCGTTCCTGTGTACTGTTGACGCCGGCGACGAGGTGCTGCTGCCCGATCCGAGTTTTCCGGCCTATGATGCGTGCGTGCGGATCTCGCAGGGCGAGCCGATCTATTACAGAATGCCCGCTGAAAAGGATTTCGCTTTCGATTTAGACGAATTTCGTGCCCGCATCACGCCGAAAACAAAGGCCGCGGTCGTCATTTCGCCGTCAAATCCGACAGGCAAGATACTCACCGAGCAGAATTTTCGCGACATCGCAGAGGCTCTTGAAGGGACGGGAATTTGGCTGATCTCTGATGAGATCTACAGCGATCTTTATTTCAACGAGCGGCCGCATTCGGCGAGCGAGTTTTACGACCGCACGATCATTGTCAGCGGCCTCTCAAAATCGCTCTCGATGACCGGCTGGCGGCTGGGTTGGGCGGCGTGCAAGGACGCGGACCTGATCAACGCTATTCAGGTGCTGCACGGTTTTTTGACCGTTTGCACATCGACGATCACGCAAAAAGCGTCACTCATCGCGTGGACGGACGAGGCGGAGCAGGCCAAGGAACATGCCCGCGATGTCTATCGCGAACGCGGCCGTTTTCTTGTCGATCTGTTTGAAAAGGAATTGGGGCTGCACGCCACTTCGCCTGAGGGTGCGTTTTACACGATGCTTGACGTTCGCCCCATAGGAGATGATCTGGAGGTCGCCGAAAAGTGCCTGCAAAACCGCGTCATCACGGTACCGGGAGTCGCATTCGGTAATGAGGCGAAAGGCTTCCTGCGCATCTCTTTCTGTAACACCCAAGAACGTATGACCGAAGGCGTCGCCCGTATGAAGCAGGCTCTTTTGTGAGCTAAGGTATTTTGAACGTCAATGGCTTGGAGGGTGAGGAATCACCGTTCTTTGCTGTGATCTCGTATTCGCCGGGTGCTAGTTCGATCGGGATATTCCAGATCGCTTCCGAGGTCATCGACGCCCTGTCCCTGAGTGTGAAGTTCTCGACGCGACACGGCCGGGTCAGTGTGCAATCAGGGCCGAATATATCAAAATAGATCGTCAACGGCTCAAAATCGGAGCCGACGACGCTAGCCAGCCAGCCGCCGTTCTTGTTCGGTGCGATCTCAATGGATGTCAATTGAGGGACAGGCCGGACCGTTCTTGCGGTGGTCGATCTTTCGATCAGCCATCGGCCATTCACCTTTCTTAGCACATAATCAACAAAGTACGGGCCTACGGTCTTCTTTCTTGAGATATTTCCGTCCTTAGTTATGTCGTCGAGCGACCATTTTTCGAAGGTTCTTACTGTTGCTGCATCACGGCCGTTGTTTAACTCGACCTTGTCAAATTCGAACGTCAAACACTCGGTCTGTTCACCGTAATAGCGGCCTTCCGCCAATAGTTTTTTCACGGTTTGCCTGATCCGGCTGCGGTCAAAATTTGCCTGGCCTTCGCTTTCGGAAAGCCAGTATCGGTCAAGCATCTCTTCGGTAAAATCGCTGGGGTCGCGATACATCACCAACGATTCGAACATCTGCGAATCTTTCACCACACGTTTTACGTCCTCAACGTCGTCCGTTCGGCTGAAATTCCAGAATGATGCGGTTACCGCAGCAACTGCGATGACCGCCAACACCAGATATGTCCACACGTATCTCTTCTTTGAACTGGCGGTTGAGAACCGACTATGGTCGTCAATTGTACGGGGAGTTTCAGGGACGATTCCCGACGAGAGTGCAAAGGTTGTTGTTTCAGGAGCCGTTACTACTTCATAGACAAATCTATATCCGCGGCCCTTTAGAGTTTCAATGTAGGCATTTTCGGCGTCGAAAGCAGCGAGTGTCTTCCTGAGTCTGCTGACATACTGATTTACACGTGTCGATGTCGCTCCGTGCGGGTTGTCGGACCAAACGATATCAATTATTTCTTCGTGACTGACCGGATCGCCGGCGCGGGAAAGGAGAACCGCTAAAACCTGCAGCGATCTCTTCTCGGCTTCTTTGACGATCGCCCCGTCGTGATACAGAACCAGCCTGTCGGCGTCGAAAACAAACCGTCCAAATGAGTAGAGCTTATCGGTGAGAGGCTCCATTAGAGGGAAAACTGCAGGTCACATAAAATTCATATTAAATACATTTTAAATTCATTGACTATCCGCGTCGTTGGTATAGGCTGAAAGCACGATATTTCCCGAGCCTGCACCATCGGAAAACAAGTAGCGATATCAGCAGAAAAGAGTGTAGCACCAACTGCGAAAATTCGGAATTGAAAATTCTTTTCACAGTCAGGAAATGTCGACAGGTGAAAAAAATGAAGAAGATGAAAAAAATCTGACACAAATTGGTTCGATCTCCTGCGTTATTAATACGAGGGGCGAAATACGCATACGTTCTGTCGTCAATCAAAGTGATATAGTTGACCTATCCCGATCTTGAGGCAGTTGGCTGCAAATAAGCAGCGGATCTTATGGAAAACGAGATCGTAAAAACGATCAGCGCGATATACGATGCGGCGTACGATGAAACGCCGGATTCGTGGGTGATAGTGTGCGAAAAGATCGACGGCCTCCTAGATGCCGAGAACGGCGGTGTTACCGTTCTCGATACGGTGCAAAAGGAGATCTCTGTGGTCGGGAGCCGTATGGACCCGGAGCTCTTAGCCCAATATGTCGAGCACTACCAATATAGAAATCCAATTCAGGACCGCATTGCCGGATTAAGAAGCGGGGGACGCTTTAATCGGGCGGAAGCAATAGCTGACGAAGATTTTGAAAAGCTGGAGATCACCAACGAATTCTTTTCAAAAGGCAGGATATTTCATTTCGAATATCGTGTGATCGCAGCCCCGGATGATCTGCATGCGGCGATCCAGTTCAGCCGACCGCGCGGACGCGGGAATTTTGCAAAGAAAGACCTGGAATTGATGGATCTGCTGATGCCGCATCTCGGCAGGGCATTCGGGATCCATTTCAATTTCCTCAAAGCAAAGCAGGAGCGGTCGATACTTGCAGAGGTGCTCGACAGAATGCCGCGCGGGGTCTTTGTCGTTAACGAGGCAAGAAAGGTGCTCTATTCGAACACCAGCGGCAACTCAATATTGACGGACGGCGACGGCATCTATATAAATCGCCGCGGCGGCATTTCAGTCCGAAACAACTCGGACCACAAACGGTTCAAGGCGGCACTTGCCGGTGTTTTTACGTCACCCGGTATCAATAGCGGCTGGGCGGCAACGATCAGGCTGAACCGCGGAACGGGCAAGCGTCCGCTTGAACTGCTGTTAGCAAAATGCACAAAGGGCGATTGCGACCAATTCGGTACCGGTGAAAAGGCGATCATATTTGTCTCGGACCCCGAATCGAAACGCGTATCGGTGGCAGATGTGCTTTGCCGGCTTTACGGCCTGACCAGGTCCGAGGCAAGGATCGCGGGAATGATCGCGGACGGTATGTCAATGGCTGATATATCCGACGAATTGTGCATTGCGGAAAGTACCGTCAAAACGCACCTAAAGCGAATATTTTCAAAAACAGATACGCGGCGGCAGAGTGAGCTTGCCAAGCTCGTTTTGCTCGGACCGGCGTCGCTGAGGTTCGACGGCGAAAGAAAAGTTTGAAAAATACCCCATATGGGTGACGACAGCAGACGCTGTTAATGTAATAATTTCTCGGTTCAACCAATATAACCGAACGATCTCGGGCCGGCGTCGTTATCAATTTTGATAACGGAACATTAGGGGGGAACGCCGGCCCGCCTCCACCAAGCGGTGAAGGGGCGAAAGGTTAAAATGCGATGCTCGGGCGGTTCAACGCCCGTTGCGGCATCGCCGTCGGCGGGGTTGCCGATGAATTGGAAAGTTTGACAGGGGGAAAAGTTGAGCGGGAACTAAAAACCCGGCAGGTGGTATCAGGCACCTGCCGGGCCGCGGTTCACGACTCGAAACGGTCCGTCCCAAGCGTGCTTCCGACAAAGCTAACCTTAGGGCATACCGTTTCATAAAGCAACAACAATTTAACGCGAATTCGCATCCCCGTCGATGCCTCGTCATAAAGGCTGACACTCTCCTCGACAGGTCAGTGCCGGGATGTGTGAATTCGAAGCGGGATCACCGCCGGACTGGCGGCCTACGGGTCGGCGCAGATGGTGAAAAAAGGTGATCTGATCTTGCTACGAAAGAGGAGCTAAAGGTATGTCATTGGAGAAGATATTTGGTTCATATAGGAAGCTTTTTGCCGGGCACACACGTGCTGCAACACGCACGGGTGCCCGCCGTGTAATGGCGGTCGCCGCCATTCTCGCCGTTTCGGTCGCCGCGTCGTTCGTCGTCGCAGGCACCACCAACGCCGGCGGGTTCACTTCGGAATTGGTCGGCAAACTGACCGGCGGATTCGGTCTGTTCAACTCGGCACCGCCCGCCGCGATGGCTACGACTGTGGTCGTCCGTCCGGAATCGCCAGACGGTTGGACATATGTCACCGAGAGTGGCAGTCCGACCGGCAGCCTCGTAACGGGTCCCGGAACGCCTCCGCTTGGGATTGGCAGTGCACAATTTGGACTTAGCGCAGGCGCCGACGGCCGATATCTAGGTCGAGCAGGCTTTCTTGGCACGCCGTTGACCGCGATCACATCGATCTCTTACAGCACATATCGCACATCCGGTACCGATCCCGCGTATGCGGCAGCATTCAGTTTTAATGTCGACTTTGACTTGACAGATTTAAATACCGGTTGGCAGGGACGATTGACCTATGAACCTTACTTCACGGAAACAGTAACGACCGGAGCCTGGCAAACCTGGAATCCAATGGCCGGAAAGTGGGTATTTTCGCAAGCCCCGGGCAACGCAGTTTGTCCGATGGCTGCGCCTTGCACATGGGCTCAGGTTCTCACAGCATATCCAAACGCAGGTATTCATCCGACCTTTGGGGCGGTTGGCTTCAAAGCCGGAAGTGGTTGGGGTGGATTCGATGGCAACGTTGATTCGTTCACGCTGGGCATTAGCGGCAATGAAACGACATGGGATTTCGAGCCGAGCCAGTACATCGTGGTTGACGACGATGGTGCAGGATCGATCACCGATTGCGACGCCCCGACACCGGCAAGCACGACTTTGGCCGGTGCCCTATCTGTAGCCAATCCGGGCGATACGATCCGCGTTTGCCCCGGAACGTATGCTCAGGCATCAACACTCAATATAAATGTCCCCGGCGTAACCATCCTCGGCGTTGGTCCGGGCAAGCCAAAGGTACAAGTAGCCAGCGCGATCGGGAACGGCCTGAATATATCGGCGAACGGCGTCACGATCGACAATTTAGAGATAGAAAAGACCGACCTGCCGAATCAGACAGTTGTTTACATCGGTGCGAACAATTTCACGATCCAAAACAGCAACATCTACGGCCCGAACCCGGGATCACCTTGGAGCGTCAACGGTATTACGAGCCGAGCCTTTGTTGGCCAGGCGGGCATTACCGGCTTCAACATCAACAACAACACGATCTCTCACCTCAGACAGCCTGGCTATTTCAGCGGAGCGTTTGACGTCGCGATCGGGTCGATCACGAACAACGACGTATCAGGAACCCGCGGATGGGTCGTTGAAGGCGGCAACATTACATTCTCCGGCAACTCATGGGGAGCCCCTCAGAATCAGGGTTGTGATATCGCTGTGTTAGGCACAGTTTGGATCAATCCAGCGTTTTATCAGCCTCATCTGGCTCTGAGCACCGCAAACAACAACGCGTTTCTTTGCATGCAGTATGGAGGCGGCGAGGACGGCCGTGCTATCGCTCATGTAAGTAGTTCGGCAGGGCCGGGCGGCAACGGCAGTGCAGCGGAGAACTATCAGAGCATCAACGCTGCGATACCGGGCACACTGATCGGCGGAACGGTCCAGGTCGGTGCCGGCGGATACAACGAAGATGTTTTGATCAACAAATCGGTCAAGGTTCTCGGAGCCGGACAGGCATCTACGACCATCACCGGTCCGATCGGTGGCGACGGTGCTACAGTAAGGATCTCTGCAAACAATGTTGAGCTTGCCGGTTTCACGATCACCCGAGCGGGAAACAATACGACCGACTGGAACAACGCCGGCCTCAATTTCGCGGGAATCGCAGCCATAGGTCCGGCTATTACCGGAGCGAACATTCACGACAACCGCATTACCGGTAACAGGACCGGTATCGATTTTAACAACACGAGCGGACATACGTTCCACCGAAATGTGATCACGAACAACCGAACCGGCTTGTTTTTCCGTAATCAGACGGACAATCTGACGGTCACTGAGAACGAGATCACTAATAACTGGACGGTTGGCGTACTGTTCTTGGATGCAAGCGGCGGAACGAACGTACCTGTTCAGACCGCTCTGGATTCGACGTTTACTAACAACAACATAAGCGGTAACTGGTACGGTCAGATCGTTGATCGTCAGACGGGCGGCTCGCTGCCCGCACCCGGAGCTAATCTGAAGAATTTCAGCGGCAACTGGATCGGAACTACAACACCGACGATAGTTGCGGTGAACAGCACAGAGCCGGGCTACTCGGCACAGATTCCCTTAGCATTCGGCGGTAGTGCAGTTCCTCCCGTTGCCCCGCAGCCGACGCTGGCAGGCGAAGCCTCTGCGAACCTCGATTTCAGCCCGTTCCTCAACTCGAACACTGACACGAGTGCCGCATACGGCTTCCAGGGCAGCTTTAGTGCTCTGAATATCTCGGCGGTCAGCCCGCAGGCAGCTCCGGGCGGCGCGAGCAATATTCAGGAAGGCATCGACGCGGTTTCGTCGGGCGGCACGCTGAATATCGGTTCTGGAACCTATGCCGGCAATGTCAATGTGAACAAGGCCCTGCATATCAAGGGCACGTTCACTGTGACGGGATCGTTCACCACGAGCGCCGCAGGCGTTCAGGTGAGCCCAGGAACAAGCCCGGGCATCATCAATACCGGCAACCTCTCGCTCGGTTCTGACACAACGGTCAATATTGAGCTGAACGGCCCGACGGTCGGAACGCAGTATGACCAGCTCAACGTCACGGGAACCGTCAGCATCGCTTCGAATGTGAACCTGAACGTGACCACAGGCTATACGCCGACCATCGGGACCGTCTTCACCATCGTCAACAACGACGGTGCGGACCCTGTCAGCGGCACGTTCTTTGAGATGCCTGAGGGAACCGTGTTCTATGTCGGTCCGACACCGCTGAGGATCAGCTACGTCGGCGGGACCGGCAATGACATCACACTGACGGCTGTCAGCCTGTGCAACGCGGTCTCGATACCGACGACGTATGAAGTGCTGACCGGCAACACTGTCGTGGTAGATGTGAATGTGGACGATACGACCGGCAACGGCCTGATATCCACGGACTTCACGCTGAACTACGATCCGTCGGTGATCACGTTCAATGCGTTCAGCCTCGGCACCGTTACCGCAGGCAGCGGCACTTACGTGAACTCGTCAATACCGGGCGTCCTTGTGGTGTCGATCTACAGCGGAACGCCGTGGTCAGGAGCCGGTTCGCTGGCGTCGATCACGTTCAACGCGGTCGGCCTGCCGGGATCGTCAAGTGCGGTTGCTTTCACGAGCTTTAAGTTCAACGAAGGCACGCCTTGCATCTCGACGTCGAACGGCCTTGTAACCGTCATCGGCGGAACCATTACGGGCAAAGTCACATACGGTAACGCTCTCGTCGGCCCCACACCGCCGCGTTACATTCCGGATACGGTCATCACGGGCTCAGGCTCGCCGATCGTAACCGCGAACTCCGACACGTCGGGCGAGTATACGCTCAGCGGCTTCGGACCGGGATCATATACGCGTTCTGCATCGAAGACCGGCGGTGTTGCAGGAGCCATCAGTGCATTCGACGCGGCAGCGGTATCGCAATACGTCGTTGGCCTGATCTCACTCTCGGGCAACCAGCAGACGGTCGCGGACGTCAGCGGAGCGGGCGGCATCACGTCGTTCGACGCTGCGCTGATCGCTCGCTACTCTGCGCTGCTACCGGGAACCGGCAACACCGGCAACTGGATCTTTACGCCGACCAGCTACGGCCCGTCCACGGTGTACTCGAACATCACGGACGAGGACTATGTCGGCCTGCTAATGGGCGACGTCACAGGAAACTGGGGACCGTTGGGCCCGTATTCGTTCGGCCTGCCCGCACCGGGCTCGCGTCAGGATGAGGCACGGCCTGCGATGGTCAAGGCACCCGTCATCACTGCGAATCCGGACTCGACGTTCGAGGTTCCGGTGACGATCCGCGGTGCTGTGGGCAGAGGCGTAGTTGCTTACAACTTCGAGTTGTCCTACGACCCGAACGTCGTTCGTCCGCTGGAGAATCCCGTAACTGTGGATGACACGGTCTCGGGCGGCCTGACGGTCGTATCGAACGCCGAGGGCGGAGTTCTCCGCGTGGCAGCGTTCGGTGTGGCACCTATCGATCAGGACGGTGTTCTGATCAAGGTGCGTTTCCGTGCAGTAGGCACACCGGGCTCCTCGACACACCTCAGTTGGGACAATGTGTTCCTGAACGAGGACATGAACGGAGCAACGGGTGTTGACGGCAGCATTCGGATCAAATCGCCGCACGCCGACGAGGTCGAGACGGAGCTTTCGGGCCGAGTGATGACCGCGACAGGCGAGCGCATAGCAAAAGCAGCGGTAACGATAACCGACCTTTCCGGCAACAGCATTGTTGTCTATACGGACAGGTCGGGTGTGTTTACCATCCCGAACGTTGAATACGGCCAGACGTACAACGTGACGGTAGCTAACACCCGTTACACATTCTTGCCGATCACGATCAGCATCAGTGACAGGGCCATCGGCCTTGACATTGTTGCCGAACCGTAGACGACCATCGGCAACCAGGCAGGGGACCACGTGTCCCCTGCCGATTTCACCCTTTAAGGATTGTCCTTGCGTTTCGATTCGACGGGACAATGTTTTGAAGATACGGAGGAACAACGATGACGGGATTTGTCTTGGTTTTAGACAGTCTCACATCACCTTTATCAGTTTGAGAAACAATTTATTGAAGCGAATTTCGCATCCCCGTCGATGCCTCGAAAACGAGGCTGACACTCTCCTCGATAGGTCTGTGCCGGGATGCATGAGTTCGATGACCAAAGCTCGGTTCGGCCTTTCCCGAAGCAAGTTCGTTGCGAGCAAATTTGTCTTGGAAAAGGAGAAGAATGATGACATCGATTTCTAACAGAATTGTTAGTTTATTTGTACTGGCAGTTTTTGTGTTTTGTGCCGCTTTTACCGCGTCGGCTCAGGTGATCAATTTTGAACCGCCGACATATTCGGTGGGAAATATCAACGGCCAAGATGGCTGGATGAAAACAGGGCCATATGACGCGGCTGTCGCTCCGTCGTCTGTAGTTGGTTTTGGGACCCAGAGCCTTAGGATGTCGAATGCTATTACATCCGGAAGTTTTGGTGATCAGACATTTGCACCGGCGATACCAAACGGTTCGGGGGAGACCTCGTCAACAAATGGTGTTTTTCCGATCGGCGTAAAACAGAACCGGTTCTCGGTTCAATTCAGTATTGCGTCAGTTATACCCGGATCTCAGCAAGCCGGGCTAAATATGACGGTTTCGCCGGACCGAGGAGACGGCTCGCGAATGAGTTTTCTCAGATTCGAGGATCAGGCCGACGGCATACATGTCATCTTTTTTGATTATCAGGACGTGGCTCCATTTGGCGTGAGTACGCCCGATCCCAATGGCTGTGGAACCGGGGATAATTTTGTTGGCTCGAATATTGCCACACTAAATAGGACACTCGCTCACACGATCAAGTTAGTGATCGATTTTGTCGATGGCCCTCGAAATGATGTCGTTAGAGTTTATGTCAATGGTGTTCTTGCTCATACAGGCACGAGTTGGGAAGACTATTACCGCTATTGCACAGAGTCATCACCGGAAAACAGCCCGAGAACGGTCAGAACAACGCTGTTTCGTTCCAGCGGCACTGCAGCTCCGGCTCATTCCGGGAACGGATTCTTTTTTGACAATATCCAGATGGGCCACGCCACGACTGTGGTAGATGACGATGGTATGGCGAGCTCTACAGACTGCGATGCTGCCGATCCAACATACTCATCGATCCAAGATGCCGTTACAGCGGCTTCTGCGGGCGACACGATCAAGGTCTGCCAGGGAACGTATGTCGAACAGATCGCAGTGCCCTCAGGCAAAAACAACCTGAATATAGTTGGTGCGAATGCGGGAATTCAAGGAAATGGCGTTCGCGGGCCTGAGTCGATCGTACAGGGCAACGGTGTTTCTAGCTCGCCATTCGCCGGTGTTTTCACGATCAGAGGCGACAATACGACCATAGACGGCTTCAGGGTTGAGGTGATCACGCCGCCTGTGTTGTCTAACGCACGAAACGGAATACGGATCTTCAGCGACAACTCCGTCGCTCAAAACAACGTTGTTGTTAATACATCAGCAACAGCAACTGGACCGTCCTATGGGGTCGCTATTCAAGGCACATCTGCTCTGGACCCTGCTGACGGTAATCAGGTACTAAGTAATCTCGTAAGAGATTTTACAAATTCCTCTGGTCACGGTATGAATATCGGCGGGCCTCCAACCAATCCAACTACCAATACCCTGATTGAGAACAATGAGGTTACAAATAATCGAAACGGTGTTTATGTTGACAGAGCCGACGGGACGATAGTACGAGGCAATCTGATCGTGAACAATTTGAGATCGGGAATAGTCGATTTTCAAAATGCCGTAATGACCACTTTGGTTGAGGGAAATACATTTGACGGCAACAACGTTATTGATGGCGGTGGAGCGGCCCTAAACCTATTCGGCAGCAGCACAACCGTAATTGGAAATCGGATAACAAACAACGCGGGTATCGCGGTGTGGCGCAGGCCGAATGGTGTATTTAGCGGTGTCTCGACAGTAAATTACAACCGCATAGTTGGAAACGGCACCGGAATTAACAATACCTTACCGGATGCGATGGATGCCGAAAACAACTGGTGGGGATGTAACTACGGCCCGGGAGCGACGGGAGCCGGCTGCTCAGGCACGACCAACGGTGTGACCGGTGCTGTTGATGCGGATCCGTGGCTGACGCTGACAACATCGGCGGCGCCGAGTTTTGTTACAGTTGGCGGAAACGCGACGGTAACGTCACCATTGACGATCAATTCGAACAACGTTGACACCTCGGGCGGCGGAAACATTCCTGACGGCACGCCTGCATCGTTCGGTGCAACGCTCGGAACCGTTCTTCCCACAAGCAGCACTACGTCGAGCGGCGTTACCTCGACGGTATTCACTGCCGGTATGACCGAAGGCGTTGGAAGTGCATCGACGACCGTCGATGGGCAGACAACGACCGTCAATATCCCGATCTACAATGCAACGTGTGCTCAGGTATCAATGCCTACCGATACCACGTTAACGGGCGTACCGATCACCGTTCCGATCGAAACCGATCTAATGACGGGACGCGACGCCATTTCGGCTGACTTTACGATCACGTATGATCCCGCGGTGCTTACGCTGCCCGGCGGGCCCGACTTCGGTGTGACCCTCGGGCCGGTAGGTGCCGGACGCGTACTGACGGTCAATCAGCCTTTTCTTGGCACGCTGATCATCTCAGTATTCGGCCCGGAGCCATTTACGGGCAACGGAGCCTTGGTCAATCTGAACTTCACCAATGTTCCGGGCCTGCCGTTCGACGTCAGTCCGATGAACTTCTCATCGTTCATGTACAACGAAGGCACACCGTGTAGCACCACCACCAACGGCAGCGTAACGGTCATCGGCGGTACCATCACGGGCAATGTCACATACGGCAACGCACTCGTCGGTCCCGCACCGCCGCGTTATATCAATAACGTGACCATCAGCGGTGCCGGTGCTCCGCCTGTGTTCACCACGACGGACACGAACGGCAACTACTCGCTGAGCGGCTTCGGCCCGGGCAGCTATACGCGTTCTGCATCGAAGACCGGCGGTATCCCGTCAGGCTCGATCAGTGCGTATGACTCATCGCTGATAGCACAGCATGTGGTTATGCTGATCACATTGTCGGCAAATCAGCAGATCGTAGCTGACGTCAGCGGAGCCGGCGGCATAACGTCGTTCGACGCCGCGTTGATCGCTCGTTATACGGTGCTGCTTCCTGATTTCGGTAATACCGGAAACTGGATATTCTCACCGACAAGCTACGGCCCGTCCACGGTGTATACCAACCTGACCGAGGACTACGTCGGGCTGCTCATGGGTGACGTTTCAGGCAATTGGAACCAACTCGCGTCAGAGCCGGGCGGCCTGTGGGACCCGCAGGGAGCACGAAATGACGAAGCCAGACGAGCAATGGTCAAGGCACCCGTGATCACGGCGAATCCGGACTCGACGTTCGAGGTTCCGGTGACGATCCGAGGTGCTGTGGGCAGAGGCGTGGTTGCTTACAACTTCGAGTTGTCCTACGACCCGAATGTCGTTCGTCCGCTGGAGAACCCTGTAACCGTGGATGACACCGTCTCGGGCGGCCTCACGGTCGTGTCGAACGCCGAGGGCGGAGTTCTCCGCGTGGCAGCGTTCGGTGTGGCACCTATCGATCAGGACGGCGTTCTCATCAAGGTGCGTTTCCGTGCAGTAGGCACACCGGGCTCCTCGACACACCTCAGTTGGGACAAGGTGTTCCTGAACGAGGACATGAACGGAGCGACGGGTGTTGACGGCAGCACTCGGATCAAATCGCCGCACGCCGACGAGGTCGAGACGGAGCTTTCGGGCCGAGTGATGACCGCGACGGGCGAGCGCATCGCAAAAGCAGCGGTAACGATAACCGACCTTTCCGGCAACAGCATTGTTGTCTATACGGACAGGTCGGGTGTGTTCACCATCCCGAACGTTGAATACGGCCAGACGTACAACGTGACGGTAGCTAACACCCGTTACACATTCTTGCCGATCACGATCAGCATCAGTGACAGGGCCATCGGCCTTGACATTGTCGCTGAACAATAGTCGGCAAAAAAACGGGGGCGGAGTTTATCCGCCCCCAAATTTTCCCAATTTACGGAGGTTTCATGAACCGTACTCAGAGACGGCCGGGCTTGTTTTACCGGCTGGCAACAAAGCTATATCCGACCCGAAATCGCGGGGCCGCGACGTCTATCGCGGCTTTCGTCGTTCCCGTGTTACTCGTTGCTGCGGCCTTGATCGCGGCTGACAGGAGTTCTGTAAGCGCACAGCAGGTGCCCGTGGTTGTGACCGCACCGATCATGACCGCATCGCCTGCGACGAGTTTTGACGCACCAGTAATGGTATCGGATACGACCGGGCTTAATATCTTGTCGTATCAGTTCGTCATGAACTATGATCCAACTGTCGTCACCTTGCAGAACCCGCCCGTCAGTTTTGCCGGCACACTGAGCAGCGGCATGGCACTTTTCTTTAATCCAATTGCCCCGGGCCAGCTATTGGTATCTGCATTTACAGCCGCACCTCCGCTAACCGGTTCAGGCGTGCTGTTCAACTTCAAGTTCAACGCGGTGGGGCCTATTGGCAGTTCGTCGCCGATCACTTGGGTATCGTTTCAATTTAACGAGCAGATACCTCAGGATCTGACTGTTGATGGGTTGATCACTATTAACGTTGCTCCCCAGATCCAATTCTCGTCGTCATCGTATATCGACGACGAGTCGCAGTCAGCAACTATAAGGGTCGTTCGAACAGGCGACTCTTCCGGAACGGCGTCGGTTGATCTGAATATGTCGGACGGTACAGCGACGGGTGGGCCGGCTTGTACTTCGGGCGTGGATTATATCAACACGCCCGTTACGCCGCTGAGCTTTGGCATTGGCGAAACTGCAAAAACCGTCTCGGTTCCACTGTGCGGCGACCTGCTGACGGATGCTTTCGAGACGGTCAACCTGTCTTTGACAAACATATCGGGTGCGGGTATCGGATCGCCAACGTCAGCGGTACTCACTATCAACGATACCGCGAATCAGTTTCGCAGTACGGTTCCGATCGACATCCTCCTCGGTTCACCCTCTGCACCGAATCCTTCGGCGATAAACGTCGTCGGCGGTCCGACGGTGATCGGTTCGATGCGTGTAAGTCTGTATGATGTGTCGCATGTCTTCCCTGACAACATCGATGTGCTGCTGGTCGGCCCGACAGGTGCGAAATATGTGCTGATGGCTGATACGGGCGGGCCTTTCGCTATAACCGATCCGCCGACCGTAACGCTGACATTCTCTGATATCGCAACGCAGACACTGCCTGATTCAGCAACGCTTTTCACAGACGCATTCAAGCCGACAAGTTGTGAAACGCCTGTACTCAACTTTGCTGCTCCTGCTCCTCTGGGGCCGTATGTTGAGCCGGGCTGTGTGTTAGCACGTCCTGTCGAACAGTCGATGTTCGGTGCCTTCGGACTGACCAATCCGAACGGCACGTGGCAGCTATTCGTCCGAGATGACGCGGGCCTACCTATTATGATGAATGTCAACGGCGTGATTGCCGGAGGCTGGGGACTAGAGTTCCTGCCGCCAACGTCTGCCGGTGTCGAGATATCGGGACGCGTTCTGACGTCCGACGGCCGCGGCATCAGGAACGCGACGGTTACCATAACGAGGCCGGACGGTTCGACGCGAACTGCAGTCAGCAGTACGTTCGGGTATTACCGATTTGACGGCATAGAGGCGGGCGAGTCCGTGGTCATCTCTGCAAATTCGCGTTCTTTCCGTTTCAAGCCGAGGGTCGTTCAAGTGTTTGACTCAATTTCGGACCTTGATCTGGTCGGTTTGGAATAACGATACCCTTCACCTAGAGTGCAAACTCTTGCGGGCGGCGTGCTAATCGCCGCCCGCTTTTTCGTCATCGCCCTGCGGTGTTCTTTTAATTTGACCCGACAGAAGTTAAACTCAAATCGAATCTTTATGAGCAAAAGATACAGGGTCGGCATTTTGGGCGCCACGGGCACGGTGGGACAGCGCTTCGTACAGCTGCTGGAAGGCCACCCGCAATTTGAGATAACGGCGATGGCGGCTTCAGATCGCTCTGCGGGCAAGCCTTACGCAGAGGCATGCGCGTGGAAGCTGCCGGGTGCGATGTCTGAAAGTGTGCGGGATCTGATCGTGCGGCCGATCGAACCGCCGCTCGACTGCGACATCGTATTTTCCAGTTTGCCCTCGTCGGCTGCCCGCGAGGCAGAAGAGGCCTTTGCACGTGCCGGCTATCCGGTCATTTCAAATTCATCCAGCTATCGAATGGATGAGGATATTCCGCTGCTGATGCCGGAAATAAATGCCGATCATCTCGGCCTGATCGACATTCAGCGGGAAAAACGCGGATTCGGCAAAGGATTTATCGTGACGAACCCGAACTGTGCGGTCGCCAGTTTTGCTCCGCCGCTTGCCGCTCTGCACCGGCGTTTCGGCGTCGAAGCCGCTATCGTCACCACGCTTCAGGCGATTTCCGGTGCGGGCTATCCCGGCGTCGCGTCGCTTGATATAACCGATAATGTGTTTCCATATATCGCCGGTGAAGAGCCTAAGGTCGAGACCGAGGCACAGAAACTGATCGGCACGTTCACAGGCATCGGCGTCCAAAAAGCCGATTTTACCATATCGGCGCAGTGTTTTCGTGTAAACGTGATCGACGGCCACACGGCGTCAGTTCGTGTAAAGCTCCGCGATGTGGGGACGCTGGAGGAGGTTGTCGCTTCAATGAGGGAATTCAGGTCATTGAGGCTGCATTCATCACCGGCGAATTTCATGGAGGTGACCGACGAACCGACACGTCCGCAGCCTCGCCTCGACCGCGATGCGGGCAGGGGAATGACGATCACGGTCGGCCGCGTGTTCCCGGACAATGTTTTTGATTACCGGTTCATAGCCCTCAGCCACAATACGGTACGCGGAGCGGCAGGTTCGGCTATTTTGAACGCCGAGCTTTTGATCGACCGCGGCGTCATATGACCTGATCTCGATGTCTGAGAAATCACCAGATGAAAGACTGTTTTTGCGGCGAGTTTCAACAGGCGTCGCAATATTTGTTGCGACGCTTCTTTTTCTTGCGTTCATCTACTTCGTTTCGGACGTACTCTTGCTGATCTTTGCAGCGGCGCTCGTCGCGATCTTTTTAAGCGGCCTTGCTGAGCTGATTAAGCCGTATATCAATGTCGCTGATGGATGGCGGGTATTGATCTTGACGGCCCTGCTTTTGGGATCGATCGCAGCCGGCGTTGCTATGCTAGCGCCAAGCGTTGCTGAACAGGGAAAGCTGCTGCGGACGAAAATACCGGAATCGGCCCAAAAAGCGAGCGAATTTCTGTCGCAGTATTCTTGGGGCCGGACTATCATCGACAATATTCTGCATCCGGACGATCTGCTCAATTCGATAAATGTGTCTGTTGCGGACGTCGTCTCGAACGTAAGCGGCTATTTTTCTTCGACTGTCGGTGTGATCGGCAATATCGCGATCATCGCCCTGTTGGGGCTCTATTTTGCAAGCGAGCCGCGGCTTTACTCTGACGGGATCGTCAAACTGTTTCCGATCCGTCGCCGCGAGCGGGCAGCTGAGGTCGTTCACGCGACCTATGAAACTCTTCGATGGTGGCTGATCGGCAAATTTGCGTCGATGCTGTTCATCGGGATACTGACGTGGATCGGCCTATCGATACTCAGTGTGCCGCTTGCTCTTACGCTCGGTTTGATCGCAGGTTTGCTGTCTTTCATTCCAAATTTTGGGCCGATAATTTCTGCGATACCGGCATTTCTCTTGGCGTTCATTGATTCACCGATCAGTGCGTTGTATGTGTTGGCATTATATGTTGGAATTCAGGTCGTAGAATCGAACATCGTCACGCCGCTGATAGAACGCGAGACCGTCGAACTGCCGCCCGCTCTGACAGTCGTTTTCCAGATCGTCCTGGGCGGTTCGACCGGCGGATTGGGATTGATACTTGCAACGCCGCTGCTCGCGATGATCGTCGTGCTGGTGAAAAAGGTCTATATCGAAGACATTCTCGGCGACACGCCCGAGTTGGTCGCGGCCGAGGCTGATTAACTTATGATCGAAAGATATACATTGCCCGAGATGGGTGCGGTTTGGTCGCTGGAGAATAAGTTTCAGAAGTGGCTGGACGTGGAGGCCGCGGTGTGCGAGGTGCATGCTGAGGACGGGACGATACCGCAGGACGCTTTGGCGGAGATCAAGACGAAGGCGGCGTTCACGGTCGAGCGAATTGCCGAGATCGAGAAGACGACCGACCACGATGTGATCGCTTTTACGACGAATCTGGCTGAGAACATCGGGCCGGCATCGCGGTTTGTGCATTACGGGCTGACGTCGAGCGACGTTGTGGACACGGCAAATGCGCTGCTGCTGAAAGAATCGTGCGACATTCTGCTCGCGAAGGTCGATGCGCTGATGGAAGTGTTGAAACGGCGGGCGTTCGAGTTTAAGGACACGCCGCAGATCGGGCGTACGCATGGAATTCACGCCGAGCCGACGTCGTTCGGGCTAACGTGGGCGTTGTGGTTCGAGGACATGAAAGCGAACCGTTCGCGGCTCGTCGCGGCACGGTCTGCGGTCTCGAAAGGCAAGATCTCAGGCGCCGTCGGTGCGTTCGCCCATTTGTCGCCGGACGTTGAACGACGTGTTTGCGAAAAGCTAGGCATCGAGGCGGCGAAGGCTTCGACGCAGGTCATTCAACGCGAGAGTTACGCCGAATATATGTGCACGCTCGCGATCATCGCTTCGAGTCTGGAGAAGATCGCGCTACAAGTGCGTCATTGGCAGCGGACCGAAGTGAGGGAAGCTCAAGAGGCGTTCAAGAAGGGACAGAAGGGCTCGTCGGCGATGCCGCACAAGCGAAATCCGATACTGTCGGAGCGTATCTGCGGGATGGCGAGGACCGTTCGTGCGAACGCGATCGTCGGGCTGGAGAACGTCGCTTTGTGGCACGAACGCGACATTTCGCATTCGTCGGCAGAGCGAATTGTGCTGCCGGACTCAAGCGCGACGCTCGATTATCTTCTTGCAAAAACGACGTCCCTGCTGGATACGCTGGTCGTTTATCCTGAGAATATGCTCGCGAATCTGAACCTGACGCGCGGGCTGGTGTTCAGCGGACAGTTGATGCTTGCACTTACGCAAAAAGGCGTGACTCGCGAAGACGCCTATGTTTACACTCAGCGAAACGCAATGAAGGTCTGGGACGAAGGCGGTGATTACAAGGAACTTGTAATGAAAGACGCGGACATCTCTGGTCACCTTTCGGCTGAAGAGATCGCCCGCGTCTTTGACCTAAAACACTATCTGCGAAATGTAGATAGAGTGTTTGAAAGAGTATTTAGCTGTTAGCCCATTTTTCGGCCATATCGCCGATCACGGGAAGCTTCATTATCTGCCCCTGAAAGCCCTTGATCATCCCGAAGATCATCGCGCCCAAAAAGCCGACGATCACGACGAGCGACAAAAGGCTGAAAAGCGAGCCGATAGTAGAATCAACTGCCGCCGAAATGACCCCGCCAACCAGTGATATCGCAACGACGAGCACAATATACAGGACCGTCAGAAGCAGGGACTGAAAGGCGTGGAACCGAACAAAGGTGTTCTCTTTGTCCGTAGCGATCACGATGATGCTGTAAATGAGGCTGATCAGGCAAACTGGCAGGTAGCACAATAATGCACCGATGTTTGCGTCCAATCCCAAAGCGGTTTTGCTGCCAGGGTTATATTGCATAACTATAAAGTTCTCCTTTTTTCTTGAGTGGAAACCAAAATTGCGTTAGAAATCACGGGAAATTTAGCACAAGACTTTGATAAAAACAAGAAAGTCCGTCAGAATCTACAATTTATTTTATTGCTGCAAATGAAAGCCTTAGTATACGTAACACTCAAATCCGGCGTGCTTGACCCTCAAGGGAAGGCGATCCACCATTCTGCCGAAAGCCTCGGTTTCGAAGGAATAACTGACATTCGTCAAGGGAAGTACTTTGAGATCGAGATCGATCCGGCCGTAGATGCAGCTTCTGCCGAGGCAGAGGCAACGCGGCTGGCTTCAGAGATATTGTCAAATCCGGTGATCGAAGACTACCGAGTGGAGATCGTGAAATGAAATTCGGTGTAGTGGTCTTTCCCGGATCGAACTGCGATCACGATGCTTATCATGTGATATCAAAGCATGTCGGCCAACCTGTCGATTTCATCTGGCACAAAGAGACCGACCTGAGCGGCTTTGACGCTGTGATAATTCCCGGCGGTTTTTCTTACGGAGATTATCTGCGTGCCGGAGCACTTGCGAGGTTCTCACCCGTGATGGGGTCCGTCAAGGAGTTTGCCGCGTCAGGGAAGTTCGTCTTCGGCATCTGCAACGGTTTTCAGATATTGTGCGAGGCGGGGCTGCTGCCGGGCGTTCTGATGCGAAACAGCGGGCTGCATTTCATCTGCCGCCATGTAGATCTGCGTGTCGAAAATTCGAACACGCCTTTTACGAACCTGGTTGACAGCGATCGTGTGCTGTCGATCCCTGTCGCTCATGCGGAAGGGAATTACACTTGTGACGACGCAACATTTAACGAGCTAGAGGAGAACGGCCAGATCGTGTTCCGATATTGCACTCCCGAAGGCGAGGTTACTGATGAAGCGAATCCGAACGGTGCTCGTTCGAACATTGCCGGCATCTGCAATCGTGAAAGGAATGTATTGGGAATGATGCCGCACCCTGAGCGGGCGTGTGAAGAGCTGCTCGGTTCGAACGATGGCCGCGATATCTTCCGCTCTCTCGCGAATACGATCGGCAAAATGTCGCTGTAAGATCAGTTCTCGACCTCGACCTCAAGCCCCGCCGCAGAAAAGCTCCAATCGAGCACTTCGCAGCCTTCCTCACCGTCCAGTGCGGCTTCTACGTCGCCTCTGCGGCCTTCCTCGCAGAAAAACGCAATGCAGCCGCCGCCGCCGGCACCGCAGACCTTTGGGGCGATGGCTCCGTTCGCCATAGCGGTGTCGATCAGATGATCCATATAAGGAGTCGTGATGTTTGGAGACAGCTTTTGCCGCTGCGGGTGAGCCGCCGCCAAAATGCTGCCAACCGCGTCCCAGTCGTTTGCAATGATCGCGGACCGGACCGATAGCGTTGTGTCGCGAATGCCGTCGAACAGTTCAAATAGTTCGCGGTCGCCGTCGATGTGGCGTTTTGTCAGCTCCCAGTTGTTTGTACCGGAATTACGCGGCTCGCCGGTGTAGCAGATCGCAAATCTCTCCTCGATCAGTGAAACGTCCGCTGACAACCCCTCACGTTCCATTCCCGCCGGGCCGAAATGTATGCACGACAGCCCGCCGTACTGTGCCGAGTAATAATCCTGGTAACCGGTCGGCACTTTTATGACCTGACATTCCACGGCGGCAGCGATCGGAATAAAGCGGTCACGCGAATATCTGCCGCCCACTAGTTCGTTCAACGCTGCGATGCAGGCGATGTTCAGCGTCGATGAGCCCGCAAGGCCTGCGCCCGCGGGAGCCTTCGATTCCGTGATCATGCGAAAACCGCGTGCAGGGCGAAAAAAGTAAACCAGCTTTGCAAGCAGCTGCAATCTCGGTTCGTCTTTAAGCCGGGCGATGTCGCCCGCGGTCAGCTCCAGTGAGTCCTTCTGGTCGATGCTCTCGATGATGATCCGGTCATCATCGCGTGTCTCGATGGTGCAATATGCACGCGGGCCGATGGCGAAATTGACCGTTGCGGCACCTTCGTGAAAAAGGAACAAAGGCGGAATGTCGATCGTCCCGCCTGCAAGGTCAACGCGTGTGGGTGCTGAAGTTCTGATGATCACGGATCTCGGTTTAATGGTCCTAGTTAGATTTTTGTGCAGATCTGGATTCGGTGCTTTTTAGGTCGGCCGGCTGCGGAAGCGGCGTTTCCTCTGTCTCATCTATACTGGGCTCGCGGGTAAGGTGCAGCTTTTCGCTGAGGTCGTGGAATTTTTCCTGTGCGGCCTCTTCTACGGCGATGATGGTCTCTTCGATCTTATGCAGCGTCTCAGGATTGGCGTCTTCGACGCGTTCAGACAGCCAATACCTCTCGAGTACATAGAACGCAGCTATGCCTATGATGACGATGAAGAAGAGGGCAATGCCGATCTGATGAAAATCACCGATGATCGACGTGATGGCCCCGCTAAAGAAATATCCGGTTCCGGCGAGCAGCAGCACCCAGAGAAAACAGCTTATGGTGCTGAGCATCAGGAAGCGGATAAAAGGCATTCTCGCAACACCATAGGAAAGGCAAACCGCCATCCGTATCCCATAGATATACTTGGAAATGATGATGGCAGAGCCGCCGAATTTCGACATCAGTTTCTCAACACGTGGTTGAGCGACCTGATAGAAACGGTAATGTTTTGCGTTCTGGTGAAATATCCGGCCGATCAGGTAACCGATCGAATCGCCTGTCACGCCGCCGGCCGTGCCGAATATCATTACCTTGAGCAGGCTGTAATCGCCGAAAAAGCCCGAATGAGCTAGAACACCCGAGATGAGCAGCGTGATGTCGCCTTCGACCGTGCAAAGCACAAATACGGCATATATGCCGTATTGAGCGATGATCTCGAAAACCGGATGTTCCATTCAGCGGCTAAGCCTTCGTAAAGTTCACTGTGCCTTAACTCTAGAGAGTAGCTTTCAATCGATTAGCAGTCAAAGATAAGACCCGACCCATGGCTCGTGCCGTTGTGGACGTGATGCGTTATCATCTAGGCTTCATTTTCGGTATTTCGATGTCGAGATTTCATAGGGCCTCACATTTTACGCGCAGCAACAGTACGCGGTTCCTTTACTGGGCCGCGGTATTGAATCAGGTGGACGTGCTCGCGCGGGCCTTTCCGAAAACTACGCCGTCAGACGGCAGAAAGCGTGTATTGTTCGTCAGGTTCGACGGCATAGGCGACTACGTTATTTGGACGTCGAGTTTCGACCTGATCAGATCTCTCTATCCGGCCGCAGCATATGAACGCATTCTTGTCGCGAACAGGTCAATGAAGGATCTGGTAGATCCTGAAATGTTCGAACAGGCCGTTTTTGTAGATCAGCAGAAATTTGTCACGAACCCTCGGTATCGATTTTCCGTCATGCGTCAGGTCAGCGGATTCGGTGCGGATGTTGCGGTGAATCCGAGGCTTTCACGCGAATTTCTGTGGAACGATTCCGTTATAAGGGTCAGCGGTGCAGCGAGGCGTATCGGTACGCATGGCATCTCGAACAGGATGACGCCGGTGCAGAAAAGGATATCTGACCGTTGGTACGACATACTTACGCCCGAGCCGGTACCGGGCGAGCACGAATGCATATCGAACGACAAATTTCTTGCGTTCGCTTCGGAAAAGCCCGAACCGGGTGTTCACCGCCCGCCGAATATCGGTATTCCGGCTCATTTCGGCCATGGACTCGAACCGAAGAGTTTTGCGGTCATATTCCCGGGTGCTCATTTGGCTGACAAGCGTTGGCCTTCGGAAAAGTTTGCGTCAGTTATAGACCACCTGAATGATGTATACGGATTAAGGTGTGTGATCGCCGGCGGAAGCGATGATACGGATCGTGCCGCAGCTATCGGAGCATTGTGCAGATCAAAGCCGTTGGACCTGACAGGGAAAACGGGCCTGCTTGAACTGACGCGGCTTATCGGTGATGCACGGATCGTTATCACAAATGATACGAGTGCGGCACATATTGCGGTAGCAGAGGATATACCGGTCGTCGTGATCACGCCGGGTAACCATGTCGGCCGGTTTTTTCCGTATCCCGACGAAATGGACGGCAGAACCATCATGCAGTTTTCTGCATTGCACGAAATGGAGTGTTTTGGCTGCTGTTGGAACTGCATATACTCTGAACGCCCTGCTGACGAACCGACGCCCTGCGTCAAGGATGTTCCGGTAGGAACAGTCATAGCAGGCATCCAGTCTCTCCTTTGATGATGGCAGGCGTGCAACGTATCCGAGTGGTTGACTGTCAACTTCATGGTGTTAGAATCTGTGCAAAAGCGGGGTTAAGTAATGGGTCTTGTCGAGATGAAATATTGTGGTCTGTCAATTGAGTCACAAAAGCTGCGGGGCGTTTGCATTGGCGATTCCGGTTCGCTGATCGACTCTTTTGTCGAAGATCTCGACCAGTCACTGGACCCTGTCGAACGCGTAAAAGAAACGCTCTCAAAACGGCAGAAAGCTCTTGAGGGCTGCGATCGTCTTGGTATCGCCGTCCCCGGACTTGTTACCGCAAAAGGCCGAATTACGCACTCTGCGTTGATCCCAGAGCATTCCGGCCTTGAATTAGCGAAGGCCATCTCCGAACGAACGGGGAAAGAAGTGCTGTTGGAGAACGATGCCAACTGTGCCGCCTATGGTGAACTTCAATTGGGTGCGGGCCGGGGCAGCAGCGACATCTTCTACATCACTCTCGGCGAGGGCGTAGGCGGCGCGTTCATTTTCGGCGGCAAGATCTGGCGGGGTACGGCAGGATTCGCCGGTGAGTTCGGTTATGTACCGATCGACGCCGACGGAAATAGGCTCGAGGACATGGCATCTGCCGCTAATATTGTCCGGAGGACACGCAGCCGTCTACATACTGACAACACCACCTCGCTTGCTCAGAAAGGCGAGGACAATATCGAACTTGACGACATAATTCTCGCCGCTGACCAAGGCGATGAATTTGCCCGCATGATGATCGAACGGACAGGCACCTATGTCGGTGTCGCGGCCGCCAGTGTGATCAATCTGCTGAATATTGAGTCGATCATTGTTGGGGGCAGCACAATGCGGGCAGGCGGGCTATTGCTTGAAGCCTTGAAGGAAAGAGCTAGGGAACTGTCATTTGAGCCGGCGTTCGAGACCACCCGTTTTGCGGTCGGTGAACTCGGGGACAATGCGTCGGCTCTTGGTGCAGCGTTGCTCTGCAGGGCAGACAGATGATCCGGCCGGCGTTGAGATGCACGCTTATTATCCGTCTTATTAACGTTACTAATTAGTAAGCGGATAGGTTAAATCGTTACTTTTGGTTACTTTCGTTATTGTGCGATTTGCGGATTTTGCAACTTTTAGTAAAATCCTTGAGAGTTTTACGTAATTCGGTCAAATAGTTCTGAGGCCTGTTTCCCTGGTCGGCCCCAAAATAAGGGAAAGAGGCTGGGCTGAAGTTGAATACAGAGCCTCAGCGGAACAACAAAAAACCTTAAATGGCTCAAGTCTTTAATAAAAGCGCGAACAACATCGCCCGTATAAGTATGGTGATGGTGGCGGTCTTGGCAGGAACGGCGTTCTACGCCTACACGCAGATCGCCCGGTCGTCATATCTGACGGGAAGATACGTAGAGAAGCAGCAGCCCGTGCAGTTCAGCCACAAGCACCACGTAGGTGATGACGGCATCGACTGCCGGTATTGCCATACCACTGTGGAGACTACGGCTTCTGCCGGTATGCCTTCAACTCAGACGTGTATGAACTGCCACAGCCAGATCTGGGCGGACAGCCCTTATCTTGAGCTCGTTCAAAAGAGTTTTCGCGAGAACAAGCCCATACAGTGGGAGCGTGTTCACGACCTGCCGGAATATACATATTTTAATCACAGCATCCACGTGGCAAAAGGCATAGGCTGTTCCTCGTGCCATGGAGCCATCGACAATATGCCTGCGGTATATCAGGAGAACACGCTCCAGATGGAGTGGTGCCTGGCGTGTCACCGCGAGCCGGAGAAGTTCATTCGTCCCAAATCTGAGATCTTCAACATGCAGTGGCAGGATTCGGATCTTTCGCCTGCCGACCGTGACAAGCTGAAGGCCGATTACAAGATCAGGAGTAAGGAAATGCTGACAAGCTGTTCAGTTTGTCACAGATAGCGAGAACGCAAGTACCCGTTGAATACAATGCCCAATAAGGTAAGCAATAACAGTTTCGCCGCATTGAGGGACAAGGTCCTCGCCCAAGATGGCAAGCAGTACTGGCGAAGCATCGAAGAATTTGTTGACGCTCCTGAGTTCGAAGCGGCCGTTAAGGAAGAATATCCGCACGCTATCGAGGACTGGGACAATTCGCTCAGCCGCCGCAATTTCGTGAAAGTGATGGGAGCATCACTTGCGCTCGCCGGCTTGAGCGGCTGCGTTATTCAGCCGCCCGAGCAGATCGTGCCATATGTCAGGCCGCAGGAAGGCCTTTTGCCGGGCGTGGCGAACTATTTTGCGACGACGATCTCTCTTGGAGGGGTAGGCGTCGGGCTTTTGGCAAAATCATACGAGGGTCGTCCCGTTAAGGTAGAAGGGAACCCGGAACACCCCGGAAGCCGCGGCGGAACCGACGCTATCGCCCAAGCGTCCATACTAGGGATGTACGATCCCGACCGTTCGCAGCAGATCACCTTCCGCGGAAGCCCCAGCAACTGGGCAACTTTTATGACCGCAGTCAGGACCGCGATCGAAGAAAATCGGGCGGACGGTGGAGCCGGCGTCAGATTTCTGGCCGAAACGGTCACATCGCGGACTTTAATTGACCAATTCACGCGGCTGAAAGCGGAACTTCCGAACGCAAAATTGGTTCAATACGAACCGGTCAACAACGATAACGTTCTGGCCGGTGCGAAAATGGCATTCGGCTCGCCGGCACAGCCCGTTTACAACCTATCAGGAGCCAAACGCATTTTGACCCTCGGCGCTGACATTTTCTCGTCGTTCAGCGTTGCGAATATAAAGGAATTTGCTAAGGGCCGGTCTGTTTCCGAAGAAGGTTCGGAAATGAACCGTCTGTACGCGGTCGAGACCACTCCGACGCTGACCGGAGCAAAAGCGGACCATGCGATCGCTGTGAAGCCGAGCCAAATGACGGCGTTCGCAAAGGCGGTCGCGAAGGCTGTCGGTGTCGCCGGGGCAGAATCCGACTATACAGAGAACGCAGATTGGATCGCCGCAATGGCCAAGGACCTCGTCGCCAATCCGGGAATGAGTGTGGTCATCGCCGGTAAAGATCAGCCGCCGATGGTTCACGCTATCGCGAACGCGATCAACGACAAACTCGGAGCGGTCGGCAAATCGGTAACATTCATTGAGCCGCTGTCACCTAACGCGGAAGTGTCTCAGCTGGATCAGCTGAAGGAACTCTTCGGCGATATCGAGGCAGGCAAGGTCCGGCTCTTGTTCATTCTCGGGGGAAATCCGGTTTACAACACTCCCATTGATCTTCGGATCGATGGCGAGAAGCTGATGAAGGTGAATACGCGGGTCCATCTAGGCCTCTATGCCGACGAGACCGCGGAGTTTTGCCAATGGCATGTTCCCGAAAAACACTTTTTGGAAATGTGGAGCGATGCCCGTGCGTATGACGGCACCGCGTCGATCGTTCAGCCGCTCATCGAGCCGCTTTACGGCGGAAAGAGCATCCACGAGGTCGTCCAATTAGCGTTCAAAGAAAATTTTGAGAAAAAAGATCTCGATATAGTCAAAGAATATTGGCAAAAGACGGGATTGAGCGGTGCTGCTCCGCGGCCCGCCGCTACGCCTGCCGTTGCTGCTGTCCCTGCGAATACTGCATCCGCTCCGGCCCCGGCCAACGGCACGGCTCCGGCGAATGGATCCGCTCCCGCGCCTGCGGCTACGCCTGCAGCGGCTGCTCCGGCAGCAGCGACGACAGCTCCCGCGGGCTTTGAGGCGAATTGGCGCAAGGCCGTTCACGACGGCGTGATCGCGAATACGGCATCGCCCGTTAAGTCGGTCACTGCGTCAACCGGTTTTCTTTCGCAACCCGATACGAAACCTGCCGGCGGCGGTGCACTTGAGATACAGATCTGTCCCGATCCGTGCGTTTATGATGGCCGTTTTGCCAACAACGGATGGCTGCAGGAGCTTCCGAATCCGCTCAACAAGGTCACTTGGGAGAATGTCGGCCTCATTAGTCCGAAGACCGCGGCAAAGCTCGGCATCAACTCCGCCAATGACCCGCGTGAAATGGCCGGCGGCGGGCTAGGCATCAGTTTCGTGACGACAAAGGGCGGTAACCTTCTTTCTGATCTCGTAACAGTTAAGTATCAGGGAGCCGAGATCAAAAAGCCTGTTCCCATGTGGGTCACGCCGGGACAGCCCGATGACGTGGTCACGATCTACATGGGCTATGGCCGTACGCGTGCGGGCAAGGTCGGAACCGGACTCGGCTACAATGCGTTCGACGTTCGCCGCTCTGACGCCATGAGCTACGGTATGGGCGAGCTTGCAAAGACGGGCGAGCAGACGAACATCGCGTCAACGCAGATCCATTTCAATATGGAAGGCCGCGACCTGCTGCGTGTCTGGAATATCGAGGATTACAAAGCGAATCCCGATATGGGGCATCAGCATGACGAATATCCTAAGTCGATGTACCCCTACGAAGAGCATCAAAAGCTCTACGAACAGAATTACAAATGGGCGATGTCGATCGACCTGAATTCGTGCGTAGGCTGCAACGCTTGTGTGGTTGCCTGTCAGAGCGAGAACAATATTCCGGTCGTAGGCAAAGAGCAGGTCGAGCGCAGCCGTGAAATGCACTGGCTTCGTATCGACACCTATTACGGCGGCGACGACATCAATGCCCCCGACGGCCCGCATTTCCAGCCCGTTCTGTGCATGCAGTGCGAACAGGCACCCTGCGAGGTCGTATGCCCGGTCCATGCCACGGTTCACAGTGCCGAGGGCCTGAACGATATGGTTTACAACCGCTGTGTCGGAACGCGTTACTGCTCGAACAACTGTCCCTACAAGGTGCGCAGATTCAACTTCCTGCTGTATCAGGATTGGAATACGCCGCAGTACAAGCTGATGCGTAACCCTGAGGTTAGCATCCGCAGCCGCGGTGTGATGGAAAAATGTACATTCTGTACGCAGCGCATTTCGATGGCCCGTATCGAAGCAGAGAAGGACGGCCGCAAGATCCGCGACGGCGAGGTCACCACGGCATGTCAGTCGGCATGTCCGGCCGAGGCGATCACCTTTGGCGATCTGCACGATAAAGAAAGCAAGATCTACAAGGCCAAAAAGGACCACCGCGACTACAAGCTCCTTAACGAGCTCAACACGCAGCCGCGGACGACATATTTGGCAGCTCTGAAGAATCCGAACAAGGAAATGCCGGATTATCTTAAGCGTGAACAGCGAAAGCCCCACGTTATCGGCAAGAAGAAAGCTGAAAAAGGAGGCGAAGCTCACTAAGCCTCATCGGGCACCTCGAGGCGGATGCGACGATGTCGAGTTCGCCGGCGACGCTTTAAGACCGAAAATATGCAGGTTGATAAAGAACTCCAGCAAAAATTAAGGCCCGCGATGGTCGAAGGCGAACACACATTCGCCAGCGTTACGGACAAGATCTCCGACGTTACGCTGAAGAAGCGTACGCCTTTCCACTGGTTCATCGGCTTCGGCATCTCGTTCCTGGTCGCTCAGTTACTGCTCTTTTCGGTGGTTTGGCTGCTTGCGAACGGTATCGGCGTTTGGGGAAATAACCAGCCGGTGGGATGGGCGTTCGACATCATCAACTTCGTTTGGTGGATCGGTATCGGCCACGCAGGTACTCTAATTTCCGCCATTCTTTTGCTTTTGAATCAGAAATGGCGCACGTCCATCAACCGATTTGCTGAGGCGATGACGCTGTTCGCGGTTGCCTGCGCGGCCATGTTCCCGCTGCTGCACACCGGCCGCCCGTGGTTGGCGGCATACTGGCTTTTCCCGTATCCGAACACAATGGGCATTTGGCCGCAGTTCCGCAGCCCGCTCATTTGGGACGTTTTTGCGGTATCGACCTACGCGACTGTTTCGCTGCTGTTCTGGTATGTGGGCCTGATCCCCGATTTCGCAACGCTTCGCGATCGGGCAAAAAACAAGTATTACCGCTTCGTTTACGCCATTCTCGCTTGGGGCTGGCGCGGGAGCGCCAGGCACTGGCATCGTTATGAGATCACGTATCTTATACTAGCCGGGCTTTCTACGCCGCTAGTTCTTTCGGTACACTCGATCGTTTCATTCGACTTCGCGGTGTCACAGATCCCGGGCTGGCACGCTACCATCTTTCCGCCCTATTTCGTCGCCGGTGCTATCTTTGCCGGTTTCGCAATGGTGCTGATACTTTGCATTCCGCTGAGGCATTGGTATCGTATGCAGGATTTCATAACGCATACGCACCTTGTTTATATGGGCAAGGTCATGCTCGCGACCGGGCTGATCGTCTGTTACGGCTATGCGATGGAGGCGTTTTTCGGTTGGTACAGCGTCGCGGAATATGAGGTCTTCATGGTGAAGAACCGCATATGGGAAGGCCCGTATTGGTGGTCATATTGGCTGCTGATCCTGTGCAACGGCATGTCGATCCAGCTGCTTTGGTTCAAACGTTTCCGCGAATCGGAATTCTGGCTTTTCACGATCTCGGTTGTCGTGAGCGTCGGTATGTGGCTGGAACGTTTCGTGATCATCGTGACCAGCCTGCACAGGGATTTCCTCCCGTCCTCATGGGCGATGTACAGCCCGCAGATCTGGGACTGGACGATGTTCATCGGCACCATCGGCTTCTTCTTTACGCTGATCTATCTGTTCGTTAGATTTGTGCCGATCATCTCGATATTCGAGGTCAGGACGCTGCTGCCTGACGCAAACGTTCACGGACATCAGCAGGATTTTGACGAGAGTGTTCTCGAGGTTGAATCTACTTACGACCGCACGGATCCGCCGAACAGCTGATCCGGCAGGTGACTTTGCTTTTAAGACGATATGGCCAAAAACATCTATGGCATATTAGCTGAATTCGATACCGCGACCCAGTTGGTCGATGCGGCTCGAAAGGTGCGCGACGCCGGTTACAGAAAGACCGACGCGTTCTCGCCTTTTCCGCTGCACGAGATCGATGAGGCATTGGGCATCAAGCGGAGCATATTGCCCTACCTGATCTTCGCCGGCGGCATAACGGGCCTGCTTGCAGGTTTCGGCCTGCAGTATTTCGTCCACGTGATCGACTGGCCGATCATTGTCGGCGGCAGGCCGCATTTGAGCCTTCCGGCCTTTGTCCCGCCGGCATACGAGCTGACGATCCTATTCTCGGCGTTCGTGGCTGTTTTCGGGATGCTGTTCCTTAACGGGCTGCCTTCGCCGTATCATCCTGTTTTTAATGTGCCGAGATTTGCCCTTGCAACACGCGAGAAGTTCTTCTTGGTCGTTGAGGCTGCTGATGAAAAGTTTGATCACACGGAGACCAGGAAGTTCATGGAAACATTGGGAGCTCAGGAGGTGTTCGATGTACCTGAGTAAACGAAACAGGTCCGGTTTCCTGCTGGTCGCTGTATGTCTTTTGTTGACGGCGTGCGGCGTTCGTTTTGATATGCAGGACCAGCCGCGTTACAAGGCTTACAAAAAGTCGGAGTTCTTTGCGGACAAGCGGGCTTCGAGGGATTTCCCGGAAGGAACGGTGCCTCGCGGCCAGCTTCGGGACAACAAGGCATTCTTTACCGGCCAGATCGAGAATCCGAATCCTAACGCCGTGGTGCAGACCACGACCGACCCGAGCGGAAATACACTAGTTTCGAGTTTTCCGAACGCGATCGATGAATTCCCGATACCGGTCTCGAAAGAACTTATTGACCGCGGACAGGATCGCTACAACATTTACTGTATCGTCTGTCACGGCCCGGTCGGTGCCGGAGACGGTATGATCGTACGCCGCGGATTTGTCAAGCCGCCGACATATCATGACGACCGTCTCAGAAATGCTCCCGTTGGCCATTTTTACGACGTCATCTCTAACGGCTGGGGCAGAATGAACGGTTACGCTGCAAAGATCCAGCCTGTTGACCGTTGGGCAATTGTCGCCTACATCAGGGCTTTGCAGGTCAGCCAGAATCCCGATAGGGCTTTGAAAATGAATACTACTCCCGGAGCCGAAGCTCCAAAACCGACGGCAGACAAGCCGGCGACCACCGAGGGAGGTAAGACGCAATAATGCAGAACCTCGACCAATACAAGGCACCTGCCGATATCGCCAAATGGCGGGCGCTCGCTCTAGGCGTCGGCGGCATAGCCCTTCTTGCGTGGGCGGTTGGAGCGTACATGAATACGGAGCAGGCTCTCCGTTCCTGGCTGCTCGGATATGTTTTTTGGAGCGGTATCGGCATCGGGGCGCTCGGACTGCTGATGCTGCAGTATCTTACGGGCGGTGCATGGGGCGTCGTTATCCGCCGGACGTTGGAGGCCGCTACTCGGACATTACCGCTGATAGCGCTGATGTTCATTCCGTTGGCGATCGGGGTTTATACTCATTCGATCTACGAATGGACGCATCTGCCGGCTGACGACCATTTCATTAAGGACCGCTGGATCTATTTGCTTCCTTGGTCATGGATCGCCAGGTCGGTCATCTATTTTGTGCTGTTCCTGATCATGATGCGGCTGCTGAACGGCTGGTCGGTCAAACAGGACCAGACGAGCACCGTCGAGGAATCGCGGCTCGTACTTGAAAAAGCATCGCGTTTTTCAGGCCCGACGCTGGTTATTTACAGCCTTGTTGTTACCTTCGCTTCGGTTGATTGGGTGATGACGCTCGACCCGCATTGGTTCTCGACCATTTGGGGATTCCTGTTCATTGTCGGATGGGCGCTGAGCTGCCTGTGCTTCACGGTGGCGATCATGGCAAATTTGTCAGACCGTGCCCCGATGAACGGCATACTCGGAAAACGTCATTTCCACGATCTGGGCAAGCTGATGCTTGCCTTGGTGATGGTGTGGGCATACTTCAATTTCTCGCAGTTCCTGATCATTTGGTCGGGCAACATTCCCGAGGAGACCGGCTGGTACATTACTCGAATGGCAGGCGGGTGGGGCTTTATTGGAATGGTACTGATCGTGTTCCATTTCGCTTTCCCGTTCCTGATCCTTCTGCAGCAGGACTTCAAACGGCGTGCAAAATGGCTCGCCACTCTCGCGGTTTTCATTCTGGTGATGCGTATCGTCGATATGTTCTACCTCATCGCTCCGAATCCGCGTGTGGATGAATCGATAGTCGAGAGCGGGGTTTTCTACATCAGCTGGATGGACTTTGTCGCCCCGTTGGCAGTTGGCGGCATCTGGCTGTGGTGGTTCTTTGGTGAATTGATGAAGCGGCCGCTGGTGCCCGCGAAGGATCCTTATTTTGAAGGAGCGGTCGAGCACGGCCGCGGACATTGATCTGAGTTTTTGTTATGTCTACAAAGCATAAGGACACGGTCGTTGACCTGAACAAGCCGTACGAAGAGAACGATATTCAACTAAAGGGAATATTGTATTTCGGCGTTGGCCTGTTGCTGCTTATCGTTATTACTTTTGCTCTTATGTGGGCATTTCAGAGGCAGCTTGAGGTCTTTGCCGAGGAAAATGCGCCGCCGGCAAATCCGCTCGCATTGAAGGACAAGGAACGCCTGCCACCCGAGCCGCGTTTGCAGGGTGCTCCGGGCTTTGGTGTCGAAGGCGAAAAAGGCTGGGTGAACATGGAACTCGGCCCTCCGCAGGCCGAATGGTGGGAACTCAAGCGGCAGTGGGACAAGTTGATCGCCGAGGGAGCGAAGGACCCGAAAACAGGGGCAGTTATCGCGATGCCGATGGAACAGGCTAAGGCGGAAATGCTTCAGCAGGGCGTAAAGGCAAAAAGCGACGATGCCGCTCAGCAGCTGTTAAAGGCATCGCAGCAGGTAATAACGGAGGCAAGTGCCGGCCGCGTTGCGGCACACACGGTCAGGTAGTTGTAAGGGATGAGGCGATCAAGGACATTGTCGTTCGTACTGACCGTTATGACGGCGATCTCGATCGCCGCGCCGCTGACGCTCGCTCAAAAGAACGAACATTACAACTCGCCGCTATATTCGCCGCGTGTCTATGATCCGAATGTCGATTCTACGACCGGGTTGCCCGGCCCCTTGAAAGAGATCGGCATTGAGCAAAAGCTGAATGAACAGCTTCCACTTGATATAGAAATGAAGGATGAGGACGGTAAGATCGTCCGTCTAGGCGACTATTTCAATAAAGGCCGCCCCGTGTTGATCGCTTTCGTTTATTACGAATGCCCGATGCTCTGCAGCCAGGTCCTGAACGGCCTGACAGGCTCTTTGAAAGGCATGTCGTTCGACGCAGGCAAGGAATTCGACGTTGTCGCCATTAGCTTTGACGCCGCCGAGTTCGACAAGCCGGAACTTGCTAAGGCGAAAAAGGCCGCCTACATGGAACGTTACGGCAGGCCGGGAACTGAGGCCGGCTGGCATTTCCTTACCGGCAGCGAGGAATCGATAAAAGCCGTCACGTCAGCGGCAGGTTTCAGTTTTAAATGGGACGAAAAGAGCCAGCAGTTCGCACACGCTGCGGCCATTATCGTCGCCACGCCCGAGGGCAAGCTGTCACGCTATCTATTCGGCATTGACTATTCACCCAAAGACCTTAAATTCGGCATCATGGAATCCGCCGACAGCAAGATAGGGAACGTGGCCGAGAAACTGATGCTTTATTGCTATCACTACGATCCGTCAACCGGAAAATACGGCCTGGCGGTCATGAACGTGATGCGGCTCGGCGGCATCGCGACATTGTTGGGTCTTGGCGCAATGTTATTCGTATTTTGGAGACGTGGAAAGAAAAAGGAGGGCGAAGCGAACCTCGCCTGACCCTTTAGCTTTATAGATTTATGCAAAACTCTTCGTGGATCCCATTTTTTCCTGAACAGGCCTCGACCTTCGCGTGGCAGGTGGATCTGCTCTATTTTTATCTCATCGCGGTGAGTGTGGCGTTTGCCATTCCGATCGTTGCGGCAATCTTTTTCTTCATCGTCAAATACCGCGAGGTCGAAAAATTTGCGACGCCCGAAGAGATCCACGGTTCGATGGTGCTTGAGACGGTGTGGTCCATTATCCCGTTCATCATTTCGATGACGATATTCATCGGCGGAGCCATCGTCTACTTCAATCAATATACGATGCCGAACGACGCTATGGAGATCTATGTCGTCGGCAAGCAATGGATGTGGAAGGCACAGCACGGCACGGGCCAGCGGGAAATAAATGAACTGCACGTTCCTGTGGGACGAAAGATAAAGCTGACGATGACCACCGAGGACGTTCTCCACGATTTCTCGATACCCGCGTTCAGGACCAAGGCCGACGTAGTTCCGGGCCGATATACCTACCTCTGGTTCGAGGCGACAAAACCGGGACGCTATCACCTGTACTGTGCCGAATATTGCGGCCTGAACCACTCGGGAATGGTCGGCTGGATCAATGTGATGGAGCAGCGTGATTTCGACAACTGGCTTGCGGGAAATACCTCATCTCAGACACCTGTTGAGATGGGCAAGGACCTGTTTGAGAACAAGCTGGGTTGTGCCTCGTGTCATGCGGGCGGAGCAAACCAACGCGGTGCAAAGCTCGAAGGCATCTTTGGTAAAGAGGTCAAATTCGTAGGCGGCGGATCGACCATAGTTAACGACGATTATTTGAGGAATTCTATTCTTAATCCCGCGTCGCAGGTAGTAGAAGGGTTTCAGC
This sequence comes from Acidobacteriota bacterium, assembly GCA_016700075.1. Lineage (NCBI taxonomy): Bacteria > Pseudomonadati > Acidobacteriota > Acidobacteriota bacterium. Next base: position 3,013,246 of record CP065000.1, read on the forward strand.
CGATCATGCCGACGTTCAAAGGACAGGTCACCGAAGAACAGCTGAATGCATTGGTGGCGTACATCAAGTCCCTGACACCGAATGCGGCGACGACAACCGGGGCACCGGCGGCACCGGCTCCGATGGGAAATTAAGGCAGATTGAGTTTCTGATAGGCAGTAAGTAAGAATATGCAAACGCAAGATGCAATATCAGCAGGTTACGGCGGTGATAAGCCGAGCTATTTGACCAACGGTTCCACTCTGAAATCGTGGCTGCTGACAAAAGACCACAAGCGTATCGCGATCATGTATTTGATCTCGGTATCAGTGTTCTTTTTCATGGGCGGTATTTACGCCGCGTTCATTCGTCTGGAGCTCCTGACGCCCGCAAGCGACCTTCTCCAGACGGCGACGTACAACAAGGTCTTCACGCAGCACGGCATTCTGATGATCTTCTTCTTCCTGATCCCGGCCATACCCGCGATCTTGGGGAATTTCCTGCTGCCGCTGATGATCGGCGCCAAAGACCTCGCTCTGCCCCGCATCAATTTGCTGAGCCTTTATATTTATTGGGTAGGCGGCATCTTGACGCTTTACGCATTAATGCAGGGCGGCGTGGATACCGGCTGGACGTTCTACACGCCGTACAGTACGACGTTCTCGAATTCGTTCGTGATGGCGGTCGGGCTGGGCATCTTCATCAATGGATTTTCGTCGATTTTGACAGGCCTCAATTTTATCGTCACGATCCACACGATGCGTGCTCCCGGAATGACATGGTTCCGTCTGCCGCTGTTCGTTTGGGCACATTACGCGACGAGCCTGGTAATGATCCTCGGAACGCCCGTTGTTGCGATCACCGTGCTTTTGCTCGCCATCGAACGCGTGACCCGCGTCGGTATTTTCGACCCGGCGATAGGCGGCGATCCCATTCTTTTCCAGCACCTTTTCTGGTTCTATTCGCATCCGGCGGTTTACATCATGATCCTGCCGGGCATGGGCGTTATCAGCGAGGTGATCTCTAACTTCTCGCGAAAGAAGATCTTCGGATACGAATTCATCGCGTTCTCGTCCATCGCCATCGCGGTCTTCGGTTTCCTCGTTTGGGGACACCACATGTTCGTCAGCGGCCAGTCGATCTATGCAGGGCTTGTTTTCTCGTTCCTGACGATGGTCGTTGCTGTCCCGTCCGCTATCAAGGTCTTTAACTGGACCGCGACGATGTACAAAGGCTCGATCTCATACGACACGCCGATGCTTTATGCCATCGGCTTCCTGGGCCTGTTCCTTGTCGGCGGACTCACCGGTCTGTTCCTCGGTTCGGTCGGCCTGACGGTCCACCTTACGGATACATATTTCGTCGTCGCTCACTTCCATTACGTGATGGTGGGCGGACAGGTCATCGCGTATCTCGCCGGCATCCACTATTGGTGGCCGAAGATGACGGGCCGCATGTATTCGGAATTTTGGGGCAAGATCTCCGCGATGCTGGTTTTCGTCGGGTTCAACCTCACGTTCTTCCCGCAGTTCATACTCGGGTATCAGGGTATGCCTCGGCGTTACGCGGCATATCCCGAAGAGCTTCAGGTGTTGAACATCTTCTCGACAGCGGGAGCATCGGTTCTCGGCATCGGCTTGATGATGCCTGTTGTATATCTGACCCATTCGCTTGTGGCCGGAAAGAGGGCCGGGGACAATCCTTGGATGCTGCCGGGCCTCGAGTGGAGAACTGCATCCCCGCCGCCGACGGAAAATTTTGAAGAAATGCCCGTCGTCACATGGGAAGCATACGAATTCGGTGAGGAGAACGGCCTCGATATAGAAAGTGCGAGAAAGGCAAGCGGGCCCTCTGTTCCCGTTCAGGCGTAAGCAACTTGCCGTCTTTAATTTTGTAGCCATTGGCTTTTAGAGAAACAATGTCAACACACGATCACGAACATCATGCTCCGGGGCTGCAGCACCAGTTCGAGGACATGAAGCAGCAGGAAGAAAGCGTCTCGATCGGGATGTGGATGTTCCTGGTGCAGGAAATAATGTTCTTCGGCGGCCTGTTCACCGCGTATCTGGTCTTCAGGTCTCGATATCCTTTGGCGTTCGCCGAAGGCAGTAATCACCTCGACGCATTCTGGGGCGGCCTGAATACGCTCGTACTTATCGTCAGCAGCCTTACGATGGCTCTGGCGGTCTATTATGCTCAAAAAGGCAACCGCAACCTCCAGGTGATCATGATCGTGCTTACGATGGTCTTTGGCTCCGTCTTTCTCGGCGTCAAGGTCATCGAATACACGGACAAATACAACAGCGGCCTCGTCCCTGTGACCGGTTGGAACAAAAAGACCACCGAGGCCGATCTTAAGGGCGAGGCGGGCAAAAAGGAAAAGGCGTTCGCGATTCCGTTAATCGAGACCCGCACCGAAGCGGCCGCAGCCGATCCGGCTCATGCTAAAAAGCCGAATCCCAAGGGCGAGTTTCAGTGGAATTACGGAGCTGCATTGGTCGATTACGGCCTGAATAAGGAAAAGACCACAGGAAAGCAGTTCCTTACTGACGCCGAAAAGGTCGGCTATTTTTCAAACGGCGTGTTTGATCCTGACAAATATCGGGACAAGATCCGATTGTTCTATTTCATATATTTTGTCATGACCGCCCTTCACGCTCTGCACATGATCGTCGGGCTCGGTCTGATGGCATGGTTGCTGTGGAAGGCATGGATAGGCACTTTCTCTGCGGAATATTTTGCTCCGGTCGAGATGTCGGGCCTCTACTGGCACTTTGTCGACATTGTCTGGATCTTCCTGTTCCCGCTGCTTTATCTGCTGGGACGGCACTTTATTCACTAACTGTATTCGCATATGTCACACGATCACACAGAAGGGGCACACATCGGAATTCCGGGGTATTTGGGGGTCTTTGCGATCTTGGTCGTCGGCACGATACTGACGTATTATGTCGCAACGTTTGACCTCGATTTCATATTCGCCGGAGCAAATACGCTGGTCGCACTGCTCATCGCATTCACGAAAATGGCGTTCGTCATGCTCTATTTCATGCATGTACGCTGGAGCGGCCGCCTCATTTGGCTTTCGGCTGTCGCAAGCTTCTTTTGGCTGGCGATAATGTTCGCATATACGATGCAGGATTACCTCACGCGCGGTCAGGGCGTTTTTTCGTACTGACAGAGCGTATAATCTTTCGAACAAATACGCGGAACGGGTCGTTTTCTTCCTGTTGCCGCGTATTTTATTGGCTAGGAAATCAAAATTGCGGATGCTATGATTTCAGTTTTGGCCTGCTCTGCTCATCTGCAAGAGCAACATGCCGGTAAACGGCAGGCTCATTCATAACATCTGACTCGAATGTTGTCATTGTTTCGCAGCATGAACCTTTATCGCCTCAGCATTCTGCTGCTAATTGCGGCGGCCGGTTCGGCGTGTATCCGCGTCAAGCAGGAGCGGCCAACGGCCCGTTTGCTGAAAGTAGAGGACGCGACCGCGGCGGAACTGAAAAACGAGGTGAACCGCTTTGCCGCTGTTAATTCGCTGCGGGCAAAGATGGACCTGAAGTTCGAGGATAATTCTTTTGCCGAATTCGGCAACAAAGAGGTCTATCGTCAGGCCGATGGAGAGATCGTGGTTCAGCGGCCGGCGATGATCATGTTGAAGGTGCAGGTACCGATCATCAAGAGTGACGTGGCACAGATGACCTCTGACGGCGAAACCTTCAGGGTAGCTATACTTCAGGACGGCGGCAGCGGAAAGTACAAGAAATTTGTGAAGGGTACGAACGCTGCCGACTATTCGGGGCTGCAGCGTCAACTGCAGAATGAACCGGGCGACGGTGACGTGGGCAAGGTGAACGCCTTTGCCAATCTGCGGCCGCAGCATTTCACGGATGCCATGCTGGTACGCCCGATCAACGGTGAGTTCGTCTATGCCCAGAGCACGATCTTTCAGCTCGAAGAGGATGAAAAGGTCGATCAGAAGTCGCCGCTTCGAAAGGTGATGCGCGGTTATTATCTGCTTGATGAGTTTACGCGGCTTGATGACGGCACATTGAAGGTCGTTCGCCGTTTTTGGTTTGACCGCGTCGGCGGCATCAGGCTGGCACGCCAGCAAATATTTGACGCCAAAGGCGAGATCGAGTCCGACATTGTTTACGGCCGTGAGGGCAATTTGACCGATACTGGCAATTTTCGAAATCTGCCGCTCGAGATCCAGGTAACGCGGCCGAAAGAGAAATATTCCATGCGTCTGACATATCAGAGCCCCGAGGCAGTAACGATCGGCAATTCGTTCCCGGTCACGGCTTTCGTACTGCAGAATTCGTGGCGGCTGGAAGAGGTCGACCTGGACGTGAGGCTTGCCGACCAAAAGAGCGGCAACACTAAACCTGCCGCTTTTGCGACGCCGCCGCCGCGTGCTCAATAGTTATCCCGATGGAGACCCATATCCTTAAAACGACAGACCTGCGTAAATCCTACAAGATAGGAAAGATCGAGGTGCCTGCACTTCGCGGGATCGATCTTGAGGTCGATCGCGGCGAATTCGTCGCGATAATGGGGCCTTCCGGTTGCGGCAAATCGACGCTGCTGCATCTTCTCGGCGGTCTGCTGAGCCCGACGAGCGGCAATATAATAATCGACGGCGAAGACCTTGCAATGGTTTCCGATGCACGCCGCACCGATATTCGCCGGCGAAAGATCGGTTTCGTTTTCCAGCGGTTCAATCTTTTCCCGACTCTGTCGGCAGAAGGGAACCTGAAGCTTGCTGAAAAGATACATCTCGGCAAGAAGGCGCCGGACGCGGAAAAACGCCGCGAGATATTGCGTCTGTTGAAACTTGAGGACAAAATGCACCATAAGCCGCTTGAGTTGTCGGGCGGTGAACAGCAGCGGGTTGCTTTGGCCCGAGCGATCGTCAACGGCCCTGCCATTATTTTGGCGGATGAGCCTACAGGAAATCTTGATACCGAGAATTCCGAGATCGTGCTGAATATGTTCCGTCAGCTGAACGAGCGGTTCGATCAGACGATCGTGATGATCACGCATAACCCTGAGGCCGCTGCCGTATGTTCCCGGACCATTCAGATGCGCGACGGTCACGTGGTGAATTGATATGAAGAGAATACTCGATTGGAATTACGAGCGCGGGTCTTTGCCCTGGGATATTCTGTGCATCCTGATCCTTATTTTCATCTTCGCAACGCCGAAGGCCTGTTTCAACTAGGCCGCTTGCGGCAAACCAATGCGGCCTTCCGAGCGTCCTATTCAAGACCTGCCCTGCTTCGGTTCACCTGATGTCAGGCATTTTTATAGAATTGTATTTTTATGAGGCTACTTAATGGCCATAAGATCGCAAGTATTGCGTCACTTGTAATTTTCACCGCGGTTTTTGCGGCGGAAGCGAACGGACAAAGCATTTTGGGAGAGATTTTGCGAAGGCTGGACACGCACAACAAGTCTCTGCAGTCGCTGCGTGCGGAAGTGACGATGGTCAAACATAATCCGCAGTTGAACGTTTCGGACACCACATCGGGAACGACGAGCTATTTGCCGAAAACAGCCAAGCGTGGAATGTACGTCCGCATCGACTGGACAAAGCCGGTCGAGGAGCAGATATCGGTCATCGGTGACGATTATGAGCTTTATCGGCCGCGTCTGAATCAGGTGATCGTCGGCAAGGTCCAAAAGGCAAAGAACAACGCTTCGGTCGGCGGTGCCTTGGCGTTCATGAGCATGACGCGGGACCAACTGCGTGCGAACTACGATGTTCGTTACATCGGTGAGGAGCAGATCCGCGGCGGCACGCCGACATGGCGTCTGGAACTGACGCCCAAGACGGAAACCAGCTATAAAATGGCTGAACTTTGGGTTGACGGTGACGGAATGCCTCGTCAGGCAAAGATCGTGGAACACAACAACGATTCGACGACGGTGCTTTTGACGGGTATTCAAAAGAACCTCACTCTAAAAGGCGACATCTTTAAGCTGAAGTATCCGGCGAACGTGAAAAAGATCAAGGCGTAGTCCGGTAGGTATAAAAAATTCGGGCCTCGACGGCATGAACGGCCGGCCGAGGCTTTTTGTTTGGTTTGAAATAGTATTTCGCGAATTCTATAATCTAGGATTTGTCGGTTGTTTGGAGTTTAGATGCCACAGGCAAGTGCGTTGAGCAGATTCACACGAGGCGTCCGCCATACAGTGCGGGCTTTTGCCTCGACCAAGCATCCCGTTTTGGTGCATATAGTGCCAATGCGGCGGTGCAATCTTTCATGCACTTACTGCAATGAATACGACAAGACGAGCGATCCGGTGCCTATCGATACGATGCTCGAGCGCATCGACAAGCTCGCGGAGTTTCGCACGTCGGTGATAACGATCTCGGGCGGCGAACCGATGATGCATCCCGAAATTTACGACATCATTGCCCGCATTCGACATCACGGCATGATCGCGGGGCTCATCTCCAACGGCTACTACTTTCAGGTCGATAAGATCAAGAAACTGAATGAGGCAGGGCTCGACTATCTTCAGATATCTATCGACAACGTTACGCCTGATGACGTCTCAAAGAAGAGCCTAAAGGTCCTCGATGCCAAACTTGTCAACCTGAGCGAACACGCGAAATTCAAGGTGAACATCAATTCCGTGGTCGGCGGCGGCGTCGCTAATCCGGAAGAGGCTCTCCAGATTGCAAACCGCGCAAGAGAACTTGGATTTTCGTCAACGGTCGGCGTGATCCACGACGGTGACGGATTGCTGAAGGGCCTGACGCCGCGTGAGAAGGAAGTTTACAAAGAGATCAAGGCAAAGGGTGCTCGTTCATACGCACGCTGGAATTGGTTTCAGGATGCCCTTGTTGACGGCGGAGAATATGAATGGCGCTGCCGTGCAGGTGCCCGATATCTTTATGTGGATGAGGCCGGGATCGTTAGCTGGTGCTCTCAGCAGCGAGGCACGCCGGGAATTCCGTTGCTGGAATACACTCACGAAGACATGCGGCGTGAGTACATAACAGAAAAATGGTGTGCCCCCAATTGCACCATTCAGTGCGTTCATCAGGTCGGTCATCTCGACGCGTGGCGCGACCCGCAAATTTCGCTCGCGGAATACAACAAACGGAACGGCGGCGGCATCAAGAAGGAAACGGTCTCGCAAATACTTAACGCCGAATGAGCGGAGAGCAGCACAATACCTACGTTTCTTGGACCTTTTTGGGCTACGCTCTTTTTCAGTCATTCATAATTCTCTTCATCGGGGCAATATTCTTGTTAGCCGTTCTAATGGGTGCGGAAGATCCTGACTTTCCGGCGCCGCTGATGGCCGTCGTTTTCGCATTCGTCTTGCTGATCCACACTCTCATGACCGCTCCGTCATTCATAGCTTGGTACGCGATACGCGGCAAGAAGTCATGGGCCAGGGTCGCTGCCATAATTGCCGCCGCTCTCGCAGCGATGAATGCACCGATCGGGACCGCGGCAGCTGTTTATTCTTTATGGTTTTTCGTAGGAGAAGAGTGGAAAAAGGTTTATTCCCGGCAGCCTGAAATGTTGGCGCCGCCCGGGCCCTATTCCTTTACAGACAGCGATCCCGGTTTTAACAGATCCGAAAACGAGCCTGACCATTCGTTCCGCCATCCGCCCGATTGGCGTTAGTCGAACGCCTGCCTTTGCCCGGCTCAGAGCCGTTCTGTATCCTAAAGGTATATGAAATTCGACAGAAAACAGGCAAAAGCACTCACAAGCGAAAAGGAACTTGAACTCTACGACGATGCTCGTGCACCGCGGCTGACCAAACATTCCGTCGCGGATCTGAAGCGGCTTGTAAAGCGTAGCAGAACATTGAGGGACAAGCTGCGCGATGTGAAGAAGTCTCAGGTTCGCGGAGCTCAGAAAAAGACCAAAGCACGCGGCCTGGCGGCCCCCGACCGCAGCAGGGAAAAAGCGGAGATGTTCGCTGAGGTGCACGATATATTTGTCGCAAGGCTCGAAGCGTTGGAAAAGCGTGTTGCGAAGGAGAAAGAACGCGAAGCATCGAAAAAACTTCTTGCTTCAGCTGCAAAGTCCAAAGCTCCGAAAGCGGCCGCAAAGCCTGCCCGATCGGCTAAAGCGACGACAGCTTCGAAAGCTGCCAAGAACCCTGCGGTCGATACGGTTCAGAAACCGCAGACCGCTGCGAGGACGCGTTCGACCAAAGCGAAGGTCGAGCAGACACGGATAGCCCGCAGCGGGATAACACAGAAGCGTTCGCACCTTGCGTCAACCAACAAGCGTAATCAGGCTCGGCGCGATTCTAAATAACCTTCAAATAGCCGATCCAAAATGAGGCACCGCGAATATCATCGCACTGACCGTATTGGATGGCTCCGAGCCGCAGTGCTCGGCGCGAATGACGGCATCGTCTCTACCGCCAGCCTGATAATCGGCGTAGCTGCGGCCCAGGCGGAATTCGGGGCCATCATGCTCGCGGGCATGGCAGGCCTTGTTGCGGGATCGATGTCTATGGCCGCAGGCGAATATGTGTCGGTCTTCTCTCAGGCGGACACGGAGCGGGCGGACCTCGAACGTGAGCGGAAAGAGCTCGATACGAGCCCCGAGCACGAGCTGGCGGAACTTGCCGGCATTTACGAGGACCGCGGGCTGGAGCCCGAACTCGCCCGCGAGGTCGCCGCACAGCTTACAAAGCACGATGCGCTTGGGGCTCATGCACGCGATGAACTGGGTATCTCGACGGTCATGAGTGCCAGGCCACTGCAGGCCGCGGTCTATTCTGCGGTCAGTTTTGCCATCGGAGCTGCATTGCCGCTCGCGGTCGCGGCAGTTTTCGCGGGCGGGATGCTCATCTTAGCCGTTGCGGTCAGTTCACTGATATTCCTGGCGTTGCTTGGCGGCGTCGCGGCGAATATGGGCGGTGCGAGCGTTCTAAAAGGCGCTTGGCGTGTAATGTTTTGGGGTGCCGCCGCAATGCTTGCAACCGCTGCCGTCGGCTACGTATTCGGCACAACGGTCGGCTAGCGGCGGGCAACGTCTTCGCCGATCGTCCAGACGTTCACCGAACTGGACAAACCCAAACCTGACAGCCTTCCCGCGAGCATGACTATTGTTTCTCCGTTCTCGACGACACCTGCGTCGAGGAGAGTGTTTTCGCCTGTTTTCAGCATATCAACCGTCGCATCGGATCCCGACGCCATCAGGTCGAGCATAGTGCCTTCGCCGATCTTGTTTTCCTGCCCGGCGACGACAAGGCCCTCGTCGAACAACGGTGTGACGCCCCAGATCAATGCAAGCTGGCCGCACGAATCGCCGGACGTTGTCAGAGCGAACGTCGCGAGCCCCGAGCGGAATGACGACAGCCGCCGAGCCATCAGTCCCGATTCCGTGAAGACCGCGATCTTGTCGGTCTGCATCTCCTTTGCGGCTGCGGCTGCGGCCTTGCAAAGTGCCTGGCTCGTCCGGGCCGATGGCGGCTGCGAGAATTTTACGGGTTTCTTCAGCTGTTCCGGGCGTATCGTTTCTGCCGAGTCGATAATGCGGGCCATTGTTTCAATGGCCTCGACGGGATAATTGCCGCTTGCGGTCTCAGCAGAGAGCATCACAGCGTCGGTGCCGTCCCACACCGCATTTGCAACATCGGACGCCTCGGCACGTGTCGGGAACGGATTCTCGATCATCGACTGGAGCATCTGCGTAGCAGTGATGACAAAACGATCATTCGCCACGGCGAGTTCGATGATGCGCTTCTGATAGACGGGAACGAGTTCGACGCTGGTCTCGACGCCGAGGTCGCCGCGGGCGACCATCAGCCCGTCAGTCGCATCGATGATCTCAAGCAAGTTATCGACCGCTTCGCTTTTTTCTATCTTTGCGACGAGCAGGGCACGGCCAAGTTTCCGCTTGTTCAGCTTTTTGATCAGATCTTTGACCTCGCGGCAATCTTCCGCGGTCCTGACGAATGACAATGCGATGTAATCAACATTCTGCTCGACTGCCCATTCGAGGTCCGCTCGATCCTTTTCGGTCAATGATGGGATCGGCAATGCCGTGTTCGGCAGGTTAATGCCTTTGCGTTCGCTCAATATGCCGCCCGTCACTACACGGCAAATAACATCGCTGTCCGCGACCTCTTCTACCAAGAGTTCTATCGCTCCGTCGTCAAGCAGTATGCGTGACCCTGCGTTAACCGCCTGCGGCAAACCGGCGAAATTCGTAGAGATCTGATGAGCATCACCGGCGATGTCGCGCGTGGTAATCACAAAACGCTCGCCGGTCGTCAACAGGACCGGCTTGCCGTCAGTCAACGTGCGGGTTCTTATCTTCGGCCCCGAAAGATCTATAAGCTCCGCGATGGGCTTGCCTGCCCGCAGAGCCGCTGCACGGACGTTCTCAAGCGTCTGCTGATGCTGTTCGCGGCTTCCGTGCGACATGTTTATGCGAACCGCGTTCATTCCCGCCGCGATCATTGCGTCGAGCACCGCGGGCTCATTCGAGGCGGGGCCGATGGTCGCCAATATCTTTGCTTTTCTCATTGGTTCGATTTTAGCTCAGTAGGCTGTTCGCCCAACAACGTCGATGCGATAACTTAAGATGAACGCAACACGCCAAGCTTTTTCGAATAGCTGTGAACCGTTGCGACGAACGTAGAATGCGACCATGTCAGCGGAGAAACGGAGAGGTGTTTTCCCGTGACAGGATCGATCTGTTCGGGAAGCACGCCGGACGGAAGTGCACGCTCGGCGACCCATTCGAGCGCCGCCAATGCAGGCGCGAGGTCATCGGGCGTCTTTGCGTTTGCTATGTAATATTCTGCCAGCCACAGCGTGCAGATGATCCACGAATTCCCGGTAATGCCTTCGGATTCAAGCATATAGCCATCGCCCTCGAAGCGAGCCACGCCGCCAAAGGCCTCACGATTGATCAGCGAGCTTTCTACCGCTGCCAAGGTCCCTGCTGTCATCGCGTCGTCCGCGTCGAAACAATCAAAATAAAACACACCGAAAAGCGACGAATCTACGGTCGGGTCAGGCGTCAGTTCATCGTCACCGTTTGCCTGCAGCGACCGCAAAAAACGGCCGTGTTCTGCTGAATACAAATGTTCTCGCATTCCGCGGACGATCTCGTCTGCGGCGGCGGAAAATTCACCGGAATCATCCGCTCTGCCGAGGCCTGTCGCGATATCGGCTGCGGATCGCAATCCGGCGACGACCGCTGCACACGTGAACGTGTGCACGCCGCGGCGATCTTCCCAAAGGTTCCAACTCGGCCTTGGCAGGCCTGTTTCGGCATCGCGATATTCGGCCATGAACCTTGCGCACCGCAGTACCAGTTTGCTGTACATTTCGCCGGCGAACGACGCGTCCGGATACAGTCGAAGATGCTCGCCAAGAGCCCAGATCACGAGTGCCGTTTCGTCCTCCTGTATCGGCAGCAGTTCGCGCTTGCGGTATGGATCCCAATACGCATGCCAGCCGGAACCAACCGAACCGTCCGGATTGTATTTCTGCAAAAAGTAGCCTCGCGGGTGAACTATCCGCGCACACAGTTCGAAAAATCTCCGGCCGATGTCGGGAAATCCCGCAATGTCGGCCGCATTTGCTACGAACGCACCGTCCCGAGGCCACAGATAACTGTAATGGTCCGTCGCACGGTCGGTCACATCGTGGTCGTTCGCGGCAATGATGGCTCCGCCGTTATCGATCTGGCTGCGAACGATCAAAAGGCTTCTTGAATACAGATCTCGGACAGCACCCGACAGATCATCGGAAACTGAATTTCCATCCTTGAGCCAATCGATCCAGTGCTTCTCGGTCGAAGCAAGCAGCGACTCGGGACCTTGAGACAGAACGGATCCGTTCAACTCAGCGGCGTCGGCGTATGAAGCGGCCGCTGCGATCCAATAATAAAACTGATGTGTCCCGTATGGTTCAAGTTCAAAATGGATCGCTATCGTAGAATCAACCGAGCCTTCGGTTATCGCCCCGCCGTGCAGGCGGCCGTCTTCCGCGTCGCGCCACGTGCCTTCCTGATGGCGGAAAGCCTTGCGGCCGGTCGCGAACTCGTCAAAATGCGGATCAGTGTCGATCAGGAAATACCGATGCTTTTTGTAGTGGATCAGCGAATGGGTCTCAGGGTCAAAGAATGCGGTATCGCCGACCTTGTTCTCATAGATGCGAAAGTCATGGTGAAGAAAAAAACGGACCTCCCGCATATGATCTGAGAGGTTCGTCAACGAAAGCCTCCGCACGAAGATGTTCTTATAGGGATGAACCGCATCCGAGCAGTTAATGCGGATATCCAAGGCAGCATGCCCAAGAGTGACGTCGGTTACGAGCGAATCTGGGCGATAATTCAGGCTTCGATCCCATCCGTCCTCGTGCAGCCACGAGAACTCGCCGTCAATCCAAATGCCGCTGCGAAAAGGGAATCCTTCGCTATGATTTTCCTGCCCGACGTGCGGGAAATACACGTCGCGTATCTGATATTTATCGTCGAAATTTATCAGCAGGCTGCCGTTTCCGACGGGAATATCCCTCATATTCGCCCCTTACGGTTGGGAATTGACGGCCATTTCCACTGCTTCGTCGAGCTGCTTCTGGATCGGCGGGCTGAAGCCGATCAGCTTTGTTACCTGATTTCCTTTTCGGTCGAATACGATCGTCTGCGGGATGTCGCTGCGTTCCGCGAAAACGAATCGCGTCAGGGCGTCCTCCGGAAATGCTATCAAATAATCGATCTTCGTCGTTTCGAGGAACTTCGGTATCTTGCCGCTGTCCTCCTCGCCGCCGACGTTCAGGCCGACGATATAAAGGTTGTCGGCACCGTGCTTTTCTACAAGGGAATTCAAATGCGGGATCGCACGTTTGCAAGGTTCGCAGTAGGTTGCCCAAAAATCCAGGATCACTGCTTTGCCCTGGAAATCGCCGAGCTTATGGACCTTTTCATCGAGGTCGGTCCAGGACATGTCCCTAATCGGCTTGGTCGGCACGACCGGAAGGTTCGTCGTCGGCCTGTCGTTGATCGAGCTGGGTGCGTCCGAAACAGCGACCGGGGCGGCCGATGGCCTGCAAGCCGACAGTATGAACATCGCGAAAACAAATATCAGGAAACTCCGCATATAGTTAGATTTTAGTTTGCGGCCGCTTTTTTGTAAAAATCATCTGAGCGGTCGATCCGGCCGCGAAGTTAATGGGTATCTATCCGCAGGACATCGAAGACATCATCGCGTCGTGTATTCACAGCGGTGAGCCCGACCGTTTTGATGCCGTTGGTGTCGATGCGAACATCCGCTGCGGGTCATGGTTGCGGTTCGCTCTGCGGATCGAGGACGGCAACATCTCCGCGATCGGATACACCTCCAACGGATGCGGTTTCATGATCGCTGCGGCCGAAACGCTGTCGCGGCGTATTGACGGCTGTGCTCTATCGGAACTTCACGGTTTGGACGCTGTTCCGGTCCGGACCGAAGACGGCAAAGGCACAGCCTCTGACAGGCCGGCGTGTTCGGATGCCGCTCTTTCGGCCCTGCGAAAAGCACTTGCCGAGTATCGTGAGAAGGCCATCGCGGCCTCCGGCGATAAAGCTCTTGCCTGTACCTGTTTCAGCATTACTATTGACACCATCGAGGCCGCAGCGGCAAAAGGTGCGGACACCTTGGAGAAAGTTCAGGCGGAATGCCGTGCGGGCGGCGGCTGCGGTTCGTGCCGTATGCTGATCCAAGAGATCATCGACCGGGAAAACACGATGTTTATATTCGAATAGTTCGTTTGTGATATACTTTCTCCCTTAAGAGATGACCCGATCGATCTCCACATTTCCCGCCTGACCGACGATGGACGACCCCGCCAGTTTATTATTATTTGTTACTGAAACGACTTCGGCTCTTCCGTTCGATGCTGTTTCGACCGCGTGGAACTTTTTACTCGTCGCGGTCCTGGTCGCCGCTAACGGATTTTTTGTGGCGAGTGAATTCGCACTTGTGGCGGTAAGGCGTTCGCGGGTCGAGGCCGCCGCGGCAGAGGGTGATCCGGCAGCCCAAAAGCTGCTCGAGATGCTCAACAACATCAACGGCTACATATCCGCCACACAGTTGGGCATCACGCTGTTCTCTCTAGCACTCGGATGGTTCGGCGAGCCGGCCGTAGCCGCATTTATCCAGCCCCTCTTTCTCTGGCTGGCAGAACAAAGCGGACTCGCCGTAATAGCCTCTGGTGTCGTTCTGCACACATTCTCGCTGGTCATCTCGTTCTCGCTGGTCACGTTCTTTCTCATTGTTTTCGGCGAGCTTGCTCCCAAGACGATAGCGCTTGAAAAAACAGAGAAGATCGCCTATCTGACGGCTCCTGTACTTCGGTTATTTTATCGGATATTCATTTATCCGATCCGTTTGCTGGAATGGAGCGGCAAACAGACCGTAAGGCTTTTGGGGCTCGGCAAAATGAACACGGATCAGATCGGCTATACAGAAGAGGAGATCAAGCAATTGCTTTCCGCGTCGCTCGCGAGCGGCCACCTCAACAAAGAGGAGCACAAGCTGATCGACCAGATCTTCGAATTCTCCGATACGACCGTAAAAGAAGCTATGATCCCTCGGACAGAGATAGTCGCGATCTCTGTCAAAAGCACTCTCGACGAGATACTTGAAAAGTTCGCAGCGAGCGGCTATTCGAGGCTTCCGGTATATCGCGGATCGCTCGACGACATCGCAGGATACATTCACAGCAAGGATGTTGTCGCGTTCCTGCGTAACGCGAAGTCATTCAAGATCGAAAAGCTGATGAAAAAGCCGCATTATGTCGTCGACACGGCCCGGCTTGAGGACGTTTTGCGGCAGATGCAGGAAGAAAAATTCCATTTCGGTTTTGTTGTTGACGAACATGGCGGCGTCGAGGGCATCATTACTCTCGAGGATCTGCTGGAAGAGATCGTCGGCGATATTTCCGATGAACATGATGAAGAGGTCAACGAACAGATCGACGAACAAAAGGACGGAAGTTACCTTCTGGACGGCGGGCTCGCCGTTCGCGACCTGAACAAACGGTTGGGCCTGAGCATTCCGATCTCTGAGGCATATACGACCATCGCGGGCTTTCTGATGTCCGAATCGGGGCGAATTTTGGACGAGGGAGAGGCGGTGCCTTTTAACGGCCATACATTTCACATAGAGACGGTAGATAGACGACGCATCAAGAAGGTCCGTTTGCGGAAAAACTGATATCCTCGTTCAAATGACGAATTCGGACGTATTACGCTCGATCGCGATCACGGCCGCCGCGGTGTTGGTCGTTGCGTTCGCCGTTTTCGGAATGCGGGGAAAATACGTCGGAACTCGCGAAGGAAAGGCTGACGAGAATTATCTGCAGTCAACGGATTGCCGCGTCTGTCACGAGGAACACTATACGAGCTGGCGCCGGACGCACCACAGCCGCATGACGCAGGAGGCCGGCGGCGAAACGGTGCAGGGCGATTTTGAAAGAGAGAATACTTTGGAGTATTTAGGCGTCAAAGCAAAGATGACACGCGATGCGGAGGGATTCTATTTTGAACTCACGAATCCCGACGGCAGCCGTGAAAAACACAAGATCGAGCGCACGGTCGGCTCACGCCGCATCGAACAGTACCTGATAAAGAACAACGGACAGTATTATCGCTTTCCCATCGCCTACGACCTGATGAACCGCCGCTGGATGAGCCTGAACGGATCGTTCTTTTATCCCGACAGCGACAATTTCGATCAGCACCTCGCGCAATGGGACGTGAACTGCGTTTTTTGCCACAACGTCAAAGCACAGCCGAATTTCGATTTTCGGACCCGTCTGGCAAAAACTGAGGTTTCCGAACTCGGCATCGCATGCGGTGCTTGTCATGCACAGGGTGCCGAACATGCGGAACTCGCCGCCAATCCGCTGCGGCGCAATCTATGGCGTTTTGGCGGCGGCGACGAGAAAAAGATCGTCGATCCGCTCGGAATTGATACCGACCGATCGATGATGATCTGCGGGCATTGCCACGGCCAGCGAATGCCCGAACCGCAGACTCGCATTCGCGAGATCTTGACCAAAGGAGATCCTTTCGACGCGGGCGACGACCTCTCGAAATACTACAAACCAATTCACGCAGATTCGAAATTGGGCGAAATGACCTTTGAGACCCGCTTTTGGCCGGACGGTTCGCCGCGGCTGACAGCGTACGAATATCAGGGGCTGAAGGCATCGCCCTGCTTTACAAAAGGAAAAGCCGGTGCACGCATCAATTGCCTCTCATGCCATACGATGCACGGCGGCGACGTGAAAGGCCAGATCACGGACGAGATGCGGACGAATCTTGCATGCACACAGTGCCACACCGAATACAAGGCTCCGGAAGCGGTCGCGAAACATACAAAACACGAAGCCGATTCCGCGGGCAGCAGCTGCTATGCCTGCCATATGCCAAAGGTCGTTTACGGTGTCCAGACTTTTCACCCGACGCATCAGATATCGGTCCCGCGGCCCGAGATGACCGCTGAGAAAGGCGTCCCGAACGCGTGCAGTCAATGCCACGTGGATAAGTCGCTGAACTGGGCGATCAACAGCTCGAAGGAAATGTGGCCGGAGTATTTCAAAGACGCGAAGCCATCGTCAAACGGAGAATTCGACCGCCCCGAAACGATCCGAGGCCTTTTTGCCGGCGATGCGCTGACAAGGGCGATGATGGCAGACGCACTGCTGCGTCATGGGAACAGCGATATTGCGGCTCCTTTTCTGCTGGAGTCGTTCTCGACCGACAATTATCCGATAGTCCGCTATTTCGCGGCGAACGGGCTCTCGGCTTGGTTTCCCGCGGTGACGCGGCCGGATTACCTGCTATTTGCTGATGACCGAAAGCCGGTCGTCGAGGAATGGCGGCGGCGTTTTAGCGCAGAACGAGTTCGCGAGACAGAACAAGCTGCGGCGGCATTGCGTGCGGTACGAAAAAACGTCGATCTGGAGGTCGGGGAATAATGGCGAAAGAAAGAGTAGAAGCCCCGCCGATCAATGAAACCTCCGCCCTGAAACAGGCGTGGATCAGCATTGCTGTATGGATGACGCTCGGCCTGCTGCTCGAAGGGCTGTTGGCGTTTCGCTCGCCGGCATACCTGCAGGACGAGGTCCGTCGCGAGATGTTCCGGCTCGCACATTCGCACGGCGGCGTTCTCAATCTTCTCCTGCTTGCCGCTGCATTTTATATACGGATCTATTCTCCGAAGTTCCCGAAGGCCGCTATGCTCGCACTTCGGTTGGGCGTTGTACTGATGCCGGTCGGGTTCCTGTTGGGCGGCGTCTGGCACTCTGACAGCGATCCGGGGCCGGGCGTGTTCCTCGCTCCCTTAGGCGGTTTGATGATAATCTTTGGTGTGGTTTCTGTTGCCGTTTCGGCATTTTCAAAAGAATGATAAAGATCGCGGGGGCGTTCAAATTTTCATTTACGGGGCTGAGATCGGCCATTCTTGGCGTTGTAATGCTTTGGGCGGCGGGCTGCGGCAGCCCGGCGGAACAGCCGAAGATCGAAAAGGATAATTGGCCGAATTCTGAAAAGGTGGCCGGCAAAAGCGAAGGGCTTTCGCGTGTTTCGGGCATTGCATTGTTCGATGACGCGATATTTCTGACCATGGGCGGGACGATCGCGGACAAGATGGACGGCACTAACGGTGTCCGGCGGATCGATCTTAGAACAAGGGAAATAACCAAGATCGACGACGGCGAAAAGTTCCCGCAGACCGATGCAGGTGCGCTTATTCACGATGACAAATTCATCTATTGGAACGCCGGCGGTGCGATGCAGCGATACGCGGTCGATGGATCGGTGCGTGACGAGATAGTTACGTCAAATATCGGACTTGGGGCTGACAAGGTGTTGGCAAACAACCGAATTTATTGGGTGAATCACGGCTACTATACGCCCGACGAACCTGTTCGCCCGTCGGATATATTTTCCGCTCCCATCGAAGGCGGCAAGCCCGAGATCTTTGCCGCGAAACAACTGCTCGCCGCAAATGCGGCGTCTGACGGCGAATACCTCTATTGGACGTCAAGGTCCGGGATCGCGCGAAAGCCGCTCAAAGGCGGCGGTATCACGATAATTTTGAAAGCGGCTGAAAATGAGGGTTTTGACCACCTAATCATCAGCGGAGGACGCATTTATTTTAGCCATCGTGCGGGCGACAACGCGAATTGGCAGCTGCGGAGCGTCGGTAAAGAGGGTAGCGAACCCGTCACGATGGTTGAGAGCATAGCGAACCTTCCGTTCGCCGCGGACGGCGCGAACGTCTATTATTTTGCAAACGAGGGAATGGCGCTTTACAGCCTTTTCCGCATTTCAATGTCCGGCGGTGAGCCCGTTAAGATGGATACGGGTTATACTAACGGCGAGATCGCACTGTCGGCCACGCACATTTACGTCGTTACGCTCGACGATATTTTCAGGATCGCAAAGAACAAGTAAATTAAGGAACAATTTTAATAATGAGCTATATCGATCAGGTTTGGGCAAGAGAGATAATGGACAGCCGCGGCAATCCGACCATCGAGGCCGAGGTGATACTTGAGGACGGCACGTCGGGACGCGCAGCGGTGCCGAGCGGTGCTTCGACAGGCGAGAATGAGGCGGTTGAGCTCCGCGACGGCGACAAAGCCCGCTATTTGGGCAAAGGCGTGCTGAACGCCGTAAACAACGTGAACGAGGTGATCGGCCGCGAACTCGAAGGCCTCGATTCGCTCGATCAGACCGAGGTTGACGGGACAATGATCGAGCTTGACGGCACGGAAAACAAGTCGAAACTTGGAGCGAATGCTATTCTCGCCGTATCGCTCGCTAATGCACGCGCCGCAGCGACGTATCAGGGAATGCCGCTCTATCGCTACATCGGCGGTGCGAACGCGAAAACGCTTCCGGTGCCGATGATGAACATCCTGAACGGCGGAGCACACGCGGACAACAACGTGGATTTTCAGGAATTCATGGTAATGCCGGTCGGAGCGGAAAGTTTCGGAGAGGCACTGCGGTGCGGTGCCGAGATTTTTCACAATCTGAAAGGAGTGCTGAAAAGCCGCGGCTATTCGACCGCCGTCGGCGACGAAGGCGGTTTTGCACCGAACCTCAAATCGAACGACGAGGCCGTCGAAACGATCTTGGAGGCCATCGAAGAGTCCGGATATACCGCCGGCGACGACGTAATGATCGCACTCGATCCGGCGTCAAGTGAATTCTACCGCGACGGGAAATACGTCTTTCACAAAAGCGACAACCGCGAGCTTTCGTCGGCCGAAATGGCAGCATATTGGGCAGATTGGTGCGACAAGTATCCGATAATCTCGATCGAGGACGGCATGGCAGAGAACGATTGGGACGGCTGGAAAGAGCTTACGCGGCTGGTAGGCGACAGGGTGCAGCTCGTCGGCGACGACCTTTTTGTGACCAACGTCAAGTTCCTGCAAAAAGGGATCGACGAAGGTGCAGCGAACTCGATCCTGATCAAGGTAAATCAGATCGGGACGCTCACAGAAACGCTTGACGCCATTGAACTTGCAAGAACGAACAACATGACCGCGGTTATTTCGCACCGAAGCGGCGAGACGGAAGATTCTTTCATCGCAGACCTTGCGGTCGCGACGAACGCCGGCCAGATAAAGACCGGCAGCCTTTGCCGCAGTGACCGCATTGCGAAATATAATCAACTGCTGCGTATCGAGGAAGACCTCGGCGACTACGCACGCTATCCCGGCCGTGCGGCCTTTTATCAGATCTCGTAGGTGCGGAGTATGACAACTGCCGAAAAACGCCCGATAGTTCTGGCCATCCTTGATGGTTGGGGCTATGCCCCGCGAACAGGTGCCAACGCCATCGCAGGAGCCCACACACCTTATTACGATGAGATATGCCGGCGTTTTCCTATGACAACGCTTTCAGCCGTTGACGGCGAATCGGGCGACTCTGCCGCAGGCGATCCGGAACTTGGACATTTGAAGATCGGCACGGGACGCGAAGTACGAACCGAGGCCGCGATGATCCACGACGCCATCGTTTCGGGAGAATTCGAGAAAAACGCTGTCCTGACCCGCATGTTCGCCAAGGCGAAAGAAGGCAGGAATTCGGTTCATCTGATCGGCCTGCTGAGCGACAGCGGAGTGCATTCAAGTCCTGAAAATCTCTTTGCATTGCTGCGGATGGCGAAGTCATTCGGCCTCGATGACGTGAACATTCACTGCATCCTCGACGGCCTCGACGTTGCTCCGCGTACCGCCGACATCTACCTCGAAGCTCTTGAGATCAAGCTCGCCGATATCGGTGTCGGAAAGATCGCGTCGATGTGCGGACGGTTTTTCGGTATGGACACGGGCGAGAATTGGGAGCGAACGGCTCGTGCATTCACGATGCTCGTCCACGGCGAGGGCGAACGTGCGACAGATGCCGTCGCTGCCGTGCGTAACTCGTTCCTTCGGGGTATTTCTGACGAATTCATCGCTCCGATAGTCATGGAAAGGGCACCCGACATCCCTGTGGCACGGGTCAAGAATGGCGATCTCGTCATCTTCTTTAATCACCGCGGCGACGGTATGAAGCAGCTCGTCCGTTCGCTCTGTATGCCGGGCGGTGCGAATACTGCAAAGCCTATCGTCGAGACTGTTTGCCTGACCGACTATGAAAGTTCATTCAATCTGCCCTCAGCATTTCGTCAGGAGCCTTTCAAACGCTCACTTTCCGAGATATTGACAGAAGAGCATATTCCTATCAAAAAGATCACCGAACCGGCCCGTCAGGAACATCTCGCCGGCATTTTTGACGGCCGCAATGACTTTTCTGACAGACTTGAACAGGAGCTGATCGTCCTCGGGAACGGAGGCCGCGAAACATACCCCGAATCGCAGAGCTTTAAGATCGTCGATCGATTCCGACGCGAGATCGAGACGGAGAAGAAAGGGGTCTATATCGTAAATCTTCCGGCGGCAGGACTTGCCGCCGAGTCCGGCGATGTAGGAACGACGGTCGCGGCGATCCAGTTCGTCGATACGTGTCTTGGCGGCATTTGGGAAAAGACCGAGGAACTCGGCGGAACACTGCTCGTCACGTCTTCTTATGGCATTTGTGAGGAAATGGCTGCGGAAAGGGACGAACAGAGACACAAACCGACAATGAATCCGGTTCCTTTTCATTTGGTTTCCGGTGACGCGTCGGGCGCTCAGCTTGCCGAGGGGCGAACGCTTGCCGATATAGCGCCGACGATCCTCTCGATGCTCGGCATCGATAAACCGATAGATATGACAGGCTCGGATCTGCGTTTGATCTGATCAATTCACACCGTTGGAACCAAAGAACATTCTTGTACTGCATTTCGGCCAGCTTGGCGATGTGATACTCGGTTTGCCTGCACTTGCCGCCATCCGCGAACGCTTTCCCAACGCTCAAATTACCGCCGTCTGCGGCAGATCGCCTGCGCAGGTGATCGAGATGGCACGCGTCGCAGACGACATTATCGCCGTTGACCGTGTGGAACTCCGCGACGGGCCGAAACTTCGCTCTATTGCAAAGATCTTCTCACTTGTCCGGCAGATACGTCGGCTCGATGTAGACCTCGCGATCGATCTGCACAGCCTTTCAGAGACGAACTTGCTTGCATTCGTTTCTCGTGCAAAGCATCGCCTTCTGGCGGACCGCCGCGGCAGATCGCTGAATTACCTCTGCAATTTCCGGCCGCCGCCGCCGAAAGAAGATCCTGCTGCCCACCTGACACGCCGATATCTTGATGCTTTAACGCCGCTTGGGATCGAGGTTGAGAAGCCCTCATTCCGCTTTCCGGGTGCAGAGAAGGACGGACGTAAAATGGCCGTCGGCCTGTTTCCGGGAGCCGGCCACCCGAGCCGTTGCTGGCCTTACGGGCATTTCGGTGAACTCAGCCGCCGTTTGATCGGCGACGGTTACGAATGCCGCGTTTATCTGGGTCCGGAAGAAGAGGCAAATAGCAGCGAGATACTGCGCTATTTCCCGGCTGAGGTAGTGCCGGTTCCCGGACTTACCCTCGCTGAAATGGTCACGGCGGCCCGAGAACTAAGAGCTTTTGTCACCAATGACACGGGGCCGATGCATCTTGCGGCATGTTCCGGATGCCCGATCGTGCTTGTGCTGGATGAGAGAGCCCCGTCGACATATCTTCCGCTGGCAGACAAGCTCGCCGTCGTCAACAATGCGGAGATCGGTGGCATCACGGTCGATGATGTTCATGCTGCGTTCGCACAGTTGTGCCGTGATAGCGGAGTCTGAATGACAACGGCGTCCGCCGGTGATAATCTTTAACCTTTGACCGATGATGATAGAAGAATTTGCTTTCGATAATTCGGAGGAGCGGAGAAAGGTGCGTCAGAACGGAACAGGCTGGGTCGAGGTTATCGCAGGCTCGATGTTCTCGGGGAAATCTGAAGAGCTGATCCGCCGCCTTACTCGTGCCCGCATCGCAAGGCAGACCGTACAGGTCTTCAAGCCGAAGATCGACGCCCGTTATTCTGTGGAAGAGATCGCGTCGCACTCCGGCCAGACCCACATGTCGATACCGGTATCATCGACCGCGGAAATGCTGGCATTAGTGAAAGATGAGACGGAGGTCGTCGGCATCGACGAAGGTCAGTTCTTTGATGATGCGATCATTGACGCCGTAAATCAGCTTGCCGCTTCAGGCCGACGCGTCATAGTTGCAGGGCTCGATCAGGACTACACCGGAAAGCCGTTTCACCCGATGCCGCATCTTCTGTCGATCGCCGAGTTCATTACGAAAACTCATGCCATCTGCGTCAAATGCGGCTCGACGGCGAACTATTCGCAGCGGACGATGGATTCCGACGCTCTGGTCGAGGTTGGTGCCGCAGACAAATATGAGGCACGCTGCAGACGCTGCTTCGTGCCCCATGCTGATACGCCGACGATGATCTGACCGCGATCATTTCGCGATCTTCATCGAGTACATCACTGCCGGGAAATCGTCGCGATGCTTGTCGAAATTGGAGCCTTTTGTTGACAGCATTATATTAAGCTGCTGATTCTGGCCTTGATAATTGCGAAACGCGATCCACTGATGCCGCCGAGGGTCGCCTTTGTCCTGCGGCATGGATTCCCACCATTCGACACCCTTGATGCCGTCGATCTCGACCCAGCGAACCTTCTCGTACTTGCCCTGTTTCAGATTCTCGAGAGCCGATTCGTAGGTCGCTTTCAGGCTGACATCAGCCGGTACCGACGATGGCAGGTCTGAGATCGTCGCGATCAGGAAAGCGTTGTCAGGCGAGCCGTAATTGAAGCTCTGCTTGCTGACGTTCATTTTCTTCCACGATCCCGGCATGGTGAAGGAGATGTTCTGATCTTCCCATTTTACCTCGGTTCCGCCGTCCTTTATCGCTTGCTGTGCGCCGCTAAGTGTCGCTTTTTCGACCTCTACATCGTCCTTCTTATCTTTTGCGGGTGCTGTCGCGGTGTTGGAACTCGCATTTGATCCGCCCGACATTTCTTTGAGCCGATCGCCAAGTCCGCAAAATGCCAATATAAGAACCAACAGGCCCAAAGGCCAAAAAGATCTGAACATATTTTCCTCCTACTACTTCTGAATCAACGTCAATTCTGATTTCAAACGACGTAAATTGCAAAAATGGACCGGCGATAAAAGCTTATGTGCATATTCAATAGGGAACTGAAGCACTGCTTTACGCTATAATCTGATTTCAATTCGCGATGCACACGCCACAGCTTTTTACCGACCTGCTGATCATTTTGCTGGCCTCTGTACCGGTGGCGTTTATCTGCGTGCGGTTGAAACTGCCGCTCATCGCAGGCTTTATGGTCGCCGGCATGGCAATAGGGCCCTACGGCCTCGGCCTCATAAAAGATACCAGTGCTATTGAGGTTTTGGCTGAGATCGGCGTCATGCTGCTGCTGTTCACCATCGGGCTTGAGTTCTCGCCAACGCGGCTCAAGGAGATGCGGCGGAACGTCCTGATCGGCGGCGGGCTCCAGGTGACGATAACCATCGCGGCAGTGACCCTTATCGCGTTCTTGCTCGGCAGGGCTTGGAATCAGGCACTCTTTTTCGGTTTCCTGATCGCACTTTCCAGCACGGCGATAGTCCTGAAATCGTACGTTGAGCGCAACGAGGTCGATTCGCCTCATGGCCGCGTCAGCATCGGCATCCTGATCTTTCAGGATCTCAGTATTCTGGTCATGCTGCTGCTGATACCGCTGATAGGCAACGCCGGCGAGATGACGCTTGCCGAGGCATTGAAACAGCTCGCTATCTCGGTCGTAGCAATGGCAGCTATCGTTGTCGCGTCGTGGTTTCTGATACAGCCGCTGCTCTCGAAGATAGTCAGCCTCCGCAGCCCGGAAGTTTTCTTGCTGACCGTCGTATTTCTTCTGATGGCCTTTTCGTGGGCGACATCGCATTTCGGAATGTCGCTCGCACTTGGAGCTTTCATTGCGGGTGTTGTGATCGCGAATTCTGATTACAGCCATCAGTCAGAAACCGAAGTGCTCCCGTTTCGCGACGTCTTCAACAGCATTTTCTTTGTTTCGATCGGACTGCTGCTGTCGTTGGCGACGTTGTTTGAGAACATCGGATTCGTCGCTGTCCTCGTCGTGACACTGATGATGATGAAAGCACTGATCGTCTGGATGGTCGTGCGAATTTTAGGCAATCCGCAGCGTGTCGCGGTCGTCGCTGCCCTCGGTCTGGCACAGATCGGTGAGTTTTCGTTCGTATTGGCAAAGGCCGGGCAAGGTGCGGGCCTGTTGCCCGACGCCGATTATCAGAGCTTCCTGGCGGCATCAGTAATATCGATGCTCGCAACGCCGTTCCTGATCGCGTGGGCACCGAATATCGGCTTTGCCATGCAAAAAGTGCTCAGCGACGGCAGCCGCGGCGAGATCGAGAACTGCGAGGACGACATTCACATGACGTCGAGCGGCGGCCTAACGCAGCATGTGATCATAGTCGGCTACGGCCTTAACGGTCGCAATTTGGCTCGCGTTCTTCGCACCGTCGGCGTGCCTTACACCATCTTAGACCTGCAGGCTGACGTGGTAAAAAAGGCTAAGGCAGATGGTGAAAAGATCAATTTTGGCGATGCTACGAGGCGCGACGTCCTTATCCACGCAGGCATAGACACGGCATGGGTACTCGTACTTGCCCTTTCAGATCCGCCCGCGGCCCGCCGTGCCGTTACTCAAGCAAGGCAGTGCAATCCCAATGTGCACATAATCGTCCGAACACGCTACACCTCGGAGATCACTGAACTGACGGGCCTCGGTGCGAACGAGGTAATACCCGAAGAATTT
The DNA here is from genome assembly GCA_016700075.1 of Acidobacteriota bacterium. Lineage (NCBI taxonomy): Bacteria > Pseudomonadati > Acidobacteriota > Acidobacteriota bacterium. The sequence goes on from CP065000.1 coordinate 3,038,547, forward strand.
GAGACAAGTATCGAGATCTTCGCGCGCGTACTCCACCGGTTCGGAATGCCCCGGCCGACCATCGAAGACCAGATCGCACGTGTCAGGCGCCAAAAATATCAGATGCTCCGCAGCCCGTCGATACCGCAGCCGGCAGCGGCATCGCTTGAAACGGTGCTGCAGCAGCTCGTAACGGAGACCGTCCGGGTCGAAGCTGGATCGCCTGTTGTCGGCAAGAGCCTTGGCGTGCTGGACCTGAGAGGGAAGACAGGAGCAACGGTTCTTGCGGTCGTCCACGAGGACGACACAAATGTCAGTCCGGGAGCAAACTACACTCTGTGCGAAGGCGATACACTTCTGATATCCGGCTCCGCAGCCAAGATCGAAAAAGCGATCGAGATGATACGGCCTGATGGAGATATCGGCGGCTTCAATCCGTAGTTCTTCGGTCGGCACTGAACTACTGTTGAAGTTATAATTGGAAATTATGAGATCTCTAGTTTTACTTTCTGCACTATTCTGTTTCGTTCTGATCGCTGAAGTTTCCGGGCAGACACGCACGTTCCGATGGTCGGATATGATGTGCGATTATCAAGGAACCTATAACTCGCAAAAATACACCGCAAAGCAGTTGTCGGATACCGTAAAGCTCATCGAGCCCGGCAGTTACAGCATTTCCGTGTGGGCCACTGTTTTTCATCCGCGTGATCTGCCGCTGCTGTCGCTCGATAAGCTCAACGATGATTTCCGCGAACAGCAGGCTGCTATCAATGCACTCCAGATCGTCAATGTGCCGTATTTTCAACGCCTTCGGGAGAAGAAGCTCGAAGAGATGCGTCAGGTATATGAACTTTCACGCGTTACGATCGCAGCACACAGCGAGCCGTCCGTCCTTCGTACTTACCGTGGCGCAGACGCATGCAAGGCAAAATATGCCGAGCCTCTGATAGCCGGCGGCGATGCACTTTTGCGGACATGGCGAGAGGTGAACGAGCGTTCGCGTTCGGTCAATTCAGAGCCCGAAAGGCTTCGCCGAGATTTCGAAGAACAGGTGGCATCGCCCGACAAAATGAAATTTGCTCTGGTCGAGGTGATGGGTTTTGGATGGTGGAACTGCGTCAACGAGACGGTCTTTCGCGTCGAGAGCGACGGAACCGCCGAAAAAGAATTCCGCAAACTGTTTACTCGCGTTCGCGACCTCGGGTGCGACGGCCCGTGATCACTTTGCCGTAGTCTGCCTCTGCCTTTCGAAATGTTCAGCTATTTCGGCGGCGGCCTTTTGTCCGACAAAGGGCTTCAGTTCATCAACTGGGGCCTTCGCTATTCTCTCAATCGAGCCGAAATTGCGGAGCAGTTTCATCTTGCGTTTTTCGCCGACGCCGGGAATTTCGGACAATTCAGATGAGAAATCCCGTTTCTCACGGCGTTTGCGGTGAAATTCGACGGCCGTCTTGTGTGTCTCCTCGCGGATCTGCAAGATCAGGCGAAACGCGAGCGAATTGCGGTCAAACGGTATAGGACGGTCCTCGCTGCCCTGAACGAGAAGATGTGAGATGTCTTTGTGGCGTTTCGGCGGTTTGACGAGGCCGACAAGTTTAATTTGTTCAAGGTCTAGTTCACGCATCGCCGCGGCGGCCGCCGACAATTGCCCTTTGCCGCCGTCAATAAAAACAAGCTGCGGCAGCGGTTTTTGTTCGTCAATTAGCCGCCGATAACGCCGAAGGACGGCCTCGTGCATCGAAGCAAAATCATTCGCTCCTTCGACCGTCTTTATGATAAATCGCCTGTAATCACGGCGTGCGGGCTTGCCGTTCTCAAAAACGACGATGCCGGCCACGTTCTCAGCACCGGAAATATTGGAGATGTCGAAAGATTCGATGCGTTCCGGAAAATACGATAGCTCCAACAGTTCCTGAAGCTCCTCGAGCACCTTCTGCGAATCGGGCTTGAGCACGCGGAAACGCTGCTCGAATGCGATCTTTGCGTTGGTTTCTACAAGTTCGACCATCTCTCGTTTTGTCCCGCGTTTCGGATCCAATATCTTCACTCGACGCCCGCGTCGTTCGGTCAATGCTCGCTCCAGGACATCACGATCCGCAAAATCGATGGGTACGTGTATCTCCAGCGGTACGTAATCCGTCGAATAATATTGAGCCAAAACCTCGCCCAAAAATTCGGCGGCATCGAACGTATTGTCTTCTGGAAGGTCCTCCCAAAAGAACTCCCGGCGTCCGACGATGCGGCCTTCACGCATCGTAAAAAGCTGCAGAGCGACTCGCTGTCGTTCGCGGTAAAACCCTACGATATCGACGTCTCGGTCGGCGGTCGTCGCCATTTTCTGCGTTTCGCCGAGAGCGATCACGGTCTTGTGCAGATCTCGGTAGCGTGCGGCAAGCTCAAATTTGTCCTGCTCTGCAAACTGCCACATTCGCTGCTCAAGCGACTTCGCAAGCTCCTTGTTCTTGCCGTCCAGCAGCGTTCTGACGTCCGCGGCGGCCTCGGCGTATTCTTGCGGCGTGCACAGCCCTTTCACGCACGGGCCGAGGCAGCGTTTCAGATGATATTCCAGACACGGGCGGGGAAGTTTGCCGTCGATCTCGATGTCGCAGGTGCGAAGCTGAAAAGCACGATTTATCAGATTCAGCGTGTTGCGTGCGAGCGTCGCCGGCAGGAACGGCCCGTAATACGTCGAGCCGTCCTTTACCAGACGACGTGTGATGACCACCTTCGGAAACTCCTCGTTGGTCAGCTTCAAATGCGGATACGACTTATCGTCTTTAAGAAAGATATTGAATCGCGGCTTATGTTTCTTGATGAGATTCGATTCCAGAATGAGAGCTTCGACCTCGTTATCAACGACGATGAATTCAAAATCGGAAATGTATTTTACGAGTTGCCGCGTCTTTGGATCGAGATTGCGGCTCGCCTGAAAGTACGACCGCACGCGGTTGCGCAGGTTCTTCGCCTTGCCGATGTAGATGATCCGCCCCGCTTCGTTCTTGTGAATGTAGATGCCCGCAGCGGTCGGGAGTGTTTTGAGCTTTTCGGCGATCGTCACAGACCTATTCTAACCTTTGCGCACGCCGCGGCACACATTCGACGCGAATTGCGATAAACTCATTTTCGTGCGGACGCTGATCACAGATTCTACGGACGAGGCCGCAGAGATAGTTCGCCGCGGCGGGCTCGTTGCGTTCCCGACCGAGACCGTTTACGGGCTAGGCGCGGACGTTTTCAATGAATCGGCCCTTCGCCGCATCTTTGAAGCGAAACAACGGCCGCCGGACAATCCGCTGATCATTCACATCGCTGATATTTCGCAGATCGGAGAACTTGCCGAACATGTCACCGACAAAGCCCGTAAACTAATCGAAGCCTTCTTTCCCGGGCCGCTGACTGTCGTCGTGAAAAAGTGCGAGAGAGTGTCGAAACTTGCCACTGCCGGACTCGACACAGTCGGTATCAGAATGCCGTCGTTTCCGCGTGCGCATGAGTTTCTGCTCAAATGCGAAACGCCCGTAGCGGCTCCGTCCGCAAACGTTTCGGGCCGCCCGAGTCCGACAACTTGGCAAGCTGTCCGAGAAGATCTCGATGGCAGAATTGACTGCATTCTCCGCGGCGATCCGACTGAGATCGGACTGGAATCGACCGTAGTTGACTGCAGCGATGACATTCCTGTCATTTTGCGTCGCGGTTCTGTGACAATGGAAATGCTGCGCCGCATAGTGCCCGACATCACTGCGGCCGCGGGCAGCGAAGAACTCCGCCGAAGTCCCGGCATACGGCACAAACACTACGCACCGCGTGCGGTCGTTGAACTGGTCAAAACTCCTCCGGAACCGCGTTCTGATGCAGCATTTATCGGACTATCAACGAAGAACGACGGCTGGGGACACTCGCGTTATTGTCGAGACATCGAAGAATACGCAAGGGAAGTTTTCGAATTCTTTCGTGAATGCGACCGACGCGGCATCGCGACGGTCTACTGCCAGAGCGTCGGATCGGCAGGCATCGGCGAGGCGTTGATGGACCGTCTGCGGCGTGCTGCCGAGCGGTGATCAGCGTCTGCGGACCAGGAAAATGCCGTATCTGGTGTTGTCGCCCAGAAGTTCACCCGTTATTACCTCAGAATTTATGAGCGTCTCCGTTCGCTTCAGCGGAGCGATGATAAGTATTTGTCCTGTCTGACTGTCTTCCAGATATTGGGCGATCTCAGTGTCTTTGTCAAAACGCCGCTGCCGTCCGTCTTCAGTCCTTAGCAGGCGTCCCGCGGCATAAAACTCCGCATTGTGCTGCAGCGTATCAAACCCAACCACAAGCTCCGACGTATGACCGCGCTCCGCGGCGGCAGTTATCAGCGATCTCACAGAATCATGATCGGCAAATTTCGGCAGTGCGAACGCCACGATCAAAAAGACAACGACGAGAGTAGATCCGGCGAGTCCTAAGATGGCATTTCGCCATTGCGGGCTTTCAGCAGCTTTCCCGTACGTATACAGCGATGTCATCAGCACCGTTGCGGGGACGGCGGGAAGAATGTATCCCGGCAACTTTGAGCCGGAAAATGAGAAAAAGAAGAGCGGAACCGCTAGCCAAGACAGCGAGAAGAGGAGTAGAGGAGAAGAGGAGGCAAGGAGATCGGGAGTATTCGAATTTCCGGAATTTGCTTCTTGAGTCTCTGCGTCTCGGCGGCGAAAGATCGCTTTAGGTGCCTTCCACAAACCGGCGAAAAACACCGGCATCCACGGTATCGTCATCAGCGGCAGCACCCAAAAATAGAAATGAAAGGGCTGCGGGTGCTGATATTTATTCGACGTAAAACGCGCGAAATGATGCTGCACGAAGAATTCGTCGATGAATTCCCAGCCGTGCAGCATGTACATTGGCAGATACCATGTCGCGGCAACCGCAGCTGCGAGAAATGAGCCCCAAAACAAACTTAGCAAAAGCCCACGCGATGGCCATCGCCACGAGAGAACGAAATACGCTCCGACTATCGCAAAAGGGAAGACGATGCCGATCAGACCTTTTGCGAGCAACGCGACGCCAATGAAGAAATAGAATCCGACGAGTCCCGACTTTTTGCCGCCGCGGTCATAGGCGTAAAAGCAGGCAAGCGACGCCGTAATGGGGAAGGTTACCGTTATGTCGAAACTCGCACCGCGGGCGAAAACCACTATGCCAAGCGTCGTTGCGGCTATCAGCGTCGCAAAGAATGCGAGCTGCTTTCTACCGGTTACAGTTTCCTCTGTGCGGCCGATCAGCCAAATACTTGCGATGGTACCGAGTCCGAACAATGCCGGCCCAAGCCTTGCCGCCCATTCTGAAACGCCGAATATACTGAATGCCGCGATCTGCGACCAGTAGAGAAGTGCCGGCTTCTCGAACCAATGAAACCCGCCGAGCGTGGTCGTTATCCAATCTCCGGTTTGCCACATCTCTCTGGCGACCTGTGCATACCGCGGTTCGTCAGGCCCGAGCAGCGGCACACCGAGCCCGAAAAAATAAAAGATAACGACCGCGATACCGAACGCATACCAAACAAAATTCGGCACGCCCGGCACTGCTGAGTTATTTTGATTTTCGGTTTCGCCCGACATCGATAAGAATGTAAAGTATTGCTGAAAAGGGACTTGTTATCAAATTATGTCTTCTGAAGATAAGCTGCGAGTTGCCGCCATCGGGGTCGGGAGCCTCGGCCGCCATCATGCTCGAAATTATGCAGAACTCGCCGCAGCGGGCGATGTCGAATTTATCGGCGTCTGCGATACGGATTCCACGACCGCGGACGAGATCTCGCGTACTCATTCTTGCGGGAAATTCACCGATTGGCGGGAGCTTCTCGACCGTGTTGATGCCGTATCGATCGCCACGCCGACCGAAACGCATCGCGACATCGCGTGTGCTTTTCTGGAAAAGGGAATCCACGTTCTCGTTGAAAAGCCGATCGCCATCACGCTAGACGAAGCGGACGCGATGATCGCCGCCGCCGAGTCGTCGGGGGCGAAGCTGATGGTCGGCCAACTCGAGCGTTTCAATCCCGCGATGGTGGCATTGCGGCCGCACGTCACCAAGCCGCTTTATTTCGAAATACACCGAGTTTCGCCTTTTCCGAACCGCTCGCTAGATGTGGATGTGGTTCTCGATGTGATGATCCACGACCTGGATGCGGTCCAGTGGATGGTCGGCGAGGACGTTAAGGTCAGCGAGATCAGAGCCGTGGGAATTCCGGTCATTTCCGATAAAGTTGACGCAGCCAACGCCCGCATCGAATTTGAGAACGGGGCCGTCGCGAACATCACGGCCTCGCGTATCGGCACCGAGAAGATCCGCAAGACGCGTTTCTACCAAACGAACGCCTACGTCGTTCTGGACTACGTCACGAAATTCGCGTCGCTGACCTCGATGGACCCGACGGCGTCGCATCCGCTGCTGGGTATTTCGATCAACAGGCTTGAGATCAACGATATTGAGCCGCTGCGTGCCGAGATCACCGCTTTTCTGGATTCGATCCGCAACGACACCGAACCTGCCGTTACGGGCCAAGACGGCCGGCGCGCTCTAGCACTCGCAGTCGGCGTTCTTGAGAAGATCGACCGGCATGCCAAGCGTGTGTTCGCACAATGAAAAACGAACGAATTTCCGAATTTCTTGTTGAGCGTATCGCGGAGGGTGATTTTCCGTCGGCGGTTTATCTTATCGCGGAACACGGCGAGATCGTCTTTCAGGACGCTCTGGGAAATGCTGTGGTCGAACCCCGAGTCATTCCCGCCGGCTTCGACACAATCTACGATGCTGCCAGCCTCACAAAAGTGCTCGCAACGGGACTATTGGTTGCGATCGCGATCGAACGCGGTGATCTGGATCCAAATCAGCCCATCGGAACCATTCTTAGCGAATTTCACATTTCTGTGCACGCCGATGTGACCGTAAATCTTCTTGCGATGCACACTTCGCGGCTGCCCGCATGGAAGCCTTTCTATCTTCTTGTCGATCACGCGGACGAGGTTCTCGACGAGATCGCGAGGACATTGCCGGTTGAAAATACCGGCGGCGTCATTTACAGCGATCTGAATTTCATAACGCTGGCCGCGATACTGGAACGCATATATGACGAGGAACTCGATGTGCTGTTTCACAGAATGATCGCCGAACCGCTCGGCCTCGCGGACACTTTGTTTCGTCCGCCTGCCGACCTGAGGGGCCGAATTGCTGCAAGCGAAAAGGGAAATGAGTACGAACGCCTGATGTGTATTCATTCTGAATTCCTTCCTCCGACGGCTGAAGGCGTCGGCGGCCGCAGTTTTCGGGCTCAGGTGATCTGGGGCGAGGTTCACGACGGAAACGCCTTTTTCATGGGCGGTGTTGCAGGACACGCGGGGCTTTTTTCGACCGCGGAAGACGTTCTCAAAATAGCGTTGCAGTTTTTACCGAAATACTCGCAGCTATTGAAGCCCGAAACCTGTGAACTTTTCCGAACCAATTTTACTAATGGGATGAACGAGGACCGCGCGTTCGCATTCCAGCTTGCCTCAACAAGAGATTCGACAGCCGGGACTAAGATGTCGCCGGACAGCTTTGGACACAATGGGTTTACCGGCACGAGCTTATGGATCGATCCGGTCAAGGATCGCATTTTCGTGCTGCTGACGAACCGCACGCACGCTCATCCGCTGCCGTTCGAGAACATTAACGGCGTCAGGCGCACATTTCACGACATTGCGATAGAATTGCTCGACAACGAAAACTGACGAAATGGAAGTTGGCGATCACAAGCTCGACGTGTCATTCAGGGACGCTCTCAGGTTCTGGATAAAACTCGGCTTCATCTCTTTCGGCGGGCCGGCCGGCCAGATCGCGATAATGCACAAAGAGCTGGTCGAACGCCGCGGCTGGATCGACGACAAGAGCTTTCTGAACGCGCTGAATTTCTGCATGCTGCTTCCGGGACCGGAGGCACAACAGCTTGCGACCTATATCGGGTGGCGGCTGCACAAGATAAAGGGCGGGATCGCGGCGGGTGCGATGTTCGTTGTTCCCTCGGCCTTCCTGCTTCTGATCCTTTCATTCGTGTATGCACGGTATGGAACAGTCAGCGAGGTCGCCGCAGTGCTTGACGGTTTCAAACCGGTCGTCGTCGCCATTGTCGTTGAGGCCGTCATAAAGATCGGCAATAGATCGCTGATAACGGCGATGCATTTTGCCATCGCGATCTTTGCGTTTGTCGGCGTTCAATTCTTGAACGTGCCGTTCCCGCTTATTGTCTTAGCGGCATTACTATTCGGCCTTTTCGCAAGCCGGAATTCCGCCAAGGTAGCCGAGACTGTGGGCGAACCAGCAATGCCGACAGGCCGCTTTCACTTCATTAGGGTCGCGCTCGCCTGCTTTCTCTGCTGGCTTATTCCGCTTGCGGCATCGCTAGTTATATTTGGCCGCGAGAGCGTCGCGACGAAGCTGTATTTGTTCTTCACACAGGCTGCATTTGTGACGTTTGGCGGAGCATATGCTGTTTTGGCGTATGTTAATCAGGCAGCGGTCGGTGCCGGTTGGATAACCTCGGTCCAGGCGGTCGATGGACTTGCCTTGGCAGAAACAACGCCCGGGCCGCTGATAATGGTGCTGCAATTCGTCGGGTTTATGACCGGTTGGCAAAACGCGGGCAATTTCGATCAAACGTTCTTTGCCGTGGCCTGCGCTCTTCTGGTTACGTTCGCTACCTTTCTGCCGTCGTTCCTTTTTATATTCGGTGCAGGGCCGTATCTTGAAAAGATAAGCCGGAATTCACGTTTGAGCGGTGCGCTCGGGTTTGTGACGGCGGCGGTTGTCGGCGTTATACTGAACCTTTCAGTGGTTTTTGGTGCAGCCGTGGTCTGGCAGGATCATCAGTTGAACTTCTTTGCGGCCGCCGCCGCTGTAGCTGCTTTTGTTGCATTGTTCTTTTTTAAGGTCGATGTTGTTATCGTCGTGATCGCAGGCGGAGCGATCAGACTGCTGAAACATCTTTTTGTAGGCTAAATAAAATGGCAACTCGCGCTACTACCAGGCATCTTAACGACAGATTTCGCTCGAGATCTGAGTTCAGGCGTAGTGAGTGTGTACACATGAAGAGATATTTCACAGGAATTGCCCTGTTCGCGTTCGCGGCAGTGGCGTTGATGGCTCAGAACGACCGCACAACGCGTCCGCGTGTAGTCATTACGCCGCCGCCTCCGGTTCTCCAGAACGATACCAATGACAGCAGACAGCCGTCCGCTCCGCCCGTGCTTGGCGGGCGCAGCGGAAATCCATCGCCTGCTCCTACGGTCGAGCCGGTTGAAGATGATGACGATGGCGTGATCCGCGTCGAAACGAATCTGGTCGCGATGCCTGTCTCGGTGCTGGATAAGGACGGGCGTTTTATCAGCGGGCTGCAGCAGCGTGATTTTAAGATCTTCGAGAACGGAGTTGAACAGAAGATCGAGTATTTTCAGTCGGTAGAGCAGCCATTTTCGGTTGTCCTGATGATCGATACGTCGCCTTCGACGCAATTCCGGATCGAAGAGATCCAGAGCTCAGCGATCACATTCGTAGAGAAACTCCGCCCCGGCGACCGCATCATGGTGGTCTCGTTCGATCAGAACGTCAGGGTTCTGACACCATTCACGAACGACCGCAACGTTCTCAGGAACGCGATCAGGCAGGCAAGGTTCGGCGACGGGACCAGTCTGTACGAAGCGGTCGATCAGGTCATCAACCGTCACCTCAGCCAGGTTGAGGGGCGAAAAGCTGTGGTCATATTCAGCGATGGTGTCGATACTACGTCGCGAAGGGCGACCTACGAGAGCACGATCCGAGCAACCGAAGAGATCGACGCTCTTTTTTACACCGTTCGTTACGACACATCTGACTATATGGCCGGCCGAGGAGGAGGCGGAGGATATCCACCGCCAACGACCCGCCGCCCGAGCGGAAGGGTCTCAATGGGCGATATTCTGGCATCTATCATCCTTGGCGGCGGCGTTAATATCGGTACGGGAGGCGGCGGCCGCGGAAATACGCGTGCTGAATATGAAAAAGGCCGCGAATACCTGGAAGCGATCTCTCAAAACAGCGGCGGCAGAAAGTTTGAGGCAGATTCACTGATTAATGTGGACGCAGCGTTCACGGGCATTGCAGAGGAGCTCAGACGCCAGTATTCGATCGGCTATTATCCTGAGAACGTCGGCCAGCCCGGCGAACGGAAGCAGATCCGCATTCGTGTTATGCGTCCCGGCGTGAGCGTTCGTGCAAAGAACAGCTATATCGTGGGACGTCACGGAAACAGCGCGTCAAAATAGGATCGCAGCGAACTCAGATCTCAGTGCCGTCAGCGATGACGGCATTTTTAGGCACTATGATGATGCCGTCGCGAATATAGATAGAGCCGTCAGGTGCATCGTAGTTCTCAATATTCTCTCGATTTATCAGCTTAACGTTGCTGCCGATACGGACGTTCTTGTCGAGTATCGCCTTTTGAATCACGCAGTTCGTCCCAATGCCGATGTGCGGACGTTTCAGCCGCATATTGGTTTCGATCTCGCCCAGCGATTCAAAAAGATCAGAGCCCATGACGATCGAGCTGTCCACTTCGACGCCGTTGTCGATTCGGCTTCTAAGCCCAATGATCGAACGTCGAACCTTTACGCCGTTCAGGATACAGCCTTCTGAGACCATCGAATCGTCGATATCACAGTCGTGAAGCTTTGACGGCGGTAGATAACGGCTGCGTGTATAGATCGGTGCGGTAGTGTCAAAGAAGTTGAATCGCGGCAGCGGCGTCGCCAGATCGAGATTCGCCTCGTAGAATGCCTTGATCGTTCCGATGTCTTCCCAATAGTCCTTGAATAAATTCGCGACAACGCGGTATTGGTCTATTGCCGCGGGAATGATCTCCCGCCCGAAATCGACCCACGAGTTGTCGGTTTTCAACAGATCGACGAGCTTCTTCACGTCAAAAACATATATGCCCATCGACGCCAGATATGGCCGGTTGATGGCTTCGGCGGCTGAAAGGCCGAAATTTGTTGTGTCAACCCGCATCTCGCGAAGGGCATCGCCGGTCGGCTTTTCGCGAAACTCGACGATCTCGCCATCAGCATTGGTTTTCAGCAGACCAAAGCCTTCCGCCTCTTCTTCACGGCATGGAACTACCGAGATTGTAACGTCCGCACCGGATTCGGTGTGCCGCTTTAGGAATTTGCGATAGTCCATCCTGTAAAGGTGGTCGCCTGAGAGGATCAGGAGTGTATCGACCTTCAGATCCTGAATGTGCGGCAGCATCTGCCTGACGGCGTCGGCGGTGCCCTGAAACCAATCGGGATGTTCCTTGGTTTGCTCGGCCGCAAGCACCTCAACAAAACCGGTCGAAAAACGCGAAAATCTGTAAGTTCTAGAAATATGACGATTTAACGACGCCGAATTGAACTGTGTGAGGACGAATATCTGCGTCAGATCGGAGTTGATGCAGTTCGAAACAGGAACGTCGATCAGGCGATACGTCCCGCCAAGCGGAACCGCCGGCTTTGACCTTTCCCGCGTCAGCGGAAACAAACGTGAGCCGGCTCCGCCGCCCAATATCACCGTTACAACGTTGTCGTATCGCCCCATAATAGTGAATAGTGAATAGTGGCAAGTGAATAGTCAAGGAAAGCAGGTAGGCCTTGACTAATCGCGGCTTACAATTCACGATTTACTAACCGAATGTGGAAATTCGTCAGAACTCTTTCATTGATCTTTGTCGGCGGCATTGCGATCTGGCTGCTGTTCGAGGTGATCACATTTCCATCGATCTCTTCTCTTCGGGCGGACAATCCGACGACGACCTCATTCATCGAAAACCGCCTTCAAGAGGCCGCCGCCGAAGGCCGCGAACCACGTAAGTTCATGATCTGGATGCCGATGGAGCAGATCAGCCCGAACCTGCAGCGTGCCGTGATCGCGGGCGAGGATGCGAGGTTTTTCGAACATAACGGTTTTGACTGGGATGCGATACAAAAGGCGTGGGACGAGGCAGTGAAAGAAGGCGAACGCGAGGCAAAGACCGAGGGCGACTTTGACCCGAACAGCTGGATACCTACAATGCCGTCATTCAGACGCGGGGCTTCGACAATAACACAGCAGCTGGCGAAGAATCTCTTCCTTTCAGAAGACCGCAACTTCCTCCGAAAAGGCCGCGAAGCGGTCTACACCTACTTTTTGGAACGAAATCTCTCGAAAAAGCGCATCTTAGAACTGTACCTTAACGTCATCGAATGGGGCGACGGCGTTTATGGTGCCGAGGCGGCTGCTCGGACGTATTTTAACAAGAGCGCGTCGAATCTGACCCGCGACGAAGCGGCGTTCCTCGCCGCGATGGTTCCTAGCCCGTTGAACGTGTTCAACCCGCAAAAGAACCGCAAACGTGTCGTCCGCCGGCAGCGTGTGCTGATGAAATATATGAATTCCGTCAAACTTGCGTATTGACAAGTGGTGCATAATTGAATTAGAAGAGAACGATAAATGAAAGTAATAGCCCTATTTGCAGTAATGGTCTGCGTTGCAACGGTCGGCCTGTCAACGTCCCTTTTTGACGTGACCCGGCATAATTCGAACGTCTGGCCTGATGTTCAGGACGACGTTAAGATGCCGGGCGTCGTTATACTTGGTAAAGGCTCGAAGCTCGGCGGCGTTCGTTTTGACCATGTCAGCCACAACGGCGGCACCTACAGCATTTCGGGCACGGGACCGATCGGCTGTACGGAATGTCATCACGCGGCACGTCCGGCTTCTGAAATTGCCAAACATCCTCCGCTAAAGACAGCCTGGCCTGCCGACCGGACGACCACATTGACGGCAGACCTTTTCGCCAAAGAGCCCGCAGCAGCCGGCGTTGCTAAATGTGCCGACTGTCATGCTCCCGCGGGCGAAAAGCCGAAACTGCTTGAAAAGATACCCGAGATCAAGCATGAATCGAGCGCTGCGATGATATCTCTGAACAATCAGCAGGCGATGCATCGAGCGTGTGCCGGCTGCCATACCGAATACAAAAAGACACATCCTCAGTCTAAAGCACCGACCGCGATGCAGTGCGTCATGTGCCATAAGAAAGGAACTTAGGCCTACAGAGGAGGAAGGGAGTAGAGGAGTAGAAGAAAAAGAGCGTCGCGAAACATTTGCGACGCTCTTTTTTAATGTGATGACAGAAAAAGCGAACTACTACTTCTTCTTGCCTCCGACGATCGTCATCTCATCAACCACCCACTTCGCGTTGCCGAATTTCTCAGTAACGAAAAGCACATAGCGGATATCGACAGAGATCGTGCGGTTCTTTTCGGGGTCATAGTAGAAATCGTTGCCGAGTCCTTCATAGTTCCCGTCAAAGCAGACGCCGACAAGATGGCCGTTCGCGTCCAGGATCGGACTGCCGCTGTTTCCGCCGATGATGTCGGTGGTTGAGATGAAATTCACGACAACCGAATCACCGGTTCCGTATGCACCGAAATCGCGGGCATTGTGGAGCTGACGCAGTTTTTCAGGAACGTCCCACGGATTGATGCCCGTCTCCTTTTCGAACATTCCCTTCATTGTTGTCAGCGGCGAGCGGAATTCCGCCTCACGCGACTGATAGCCTTTCACATGGCCGTACGTGAAACGCAGCGTCGAGTTCGCGTCCGGGTAAACCGTGGCTACGCCTTTCATCTCCGTCAATGCCTGCATATAAAGCAGTCGCAGACGGTCGATCTGCGAAGCGAACTTCTGCGAACGGGCATTTACCGCATTTCTCTCGGCGATGATGCCTCGGACAAAATCCTTGATCTTCTCGCGTTCCGGATTGAAGTCCATCGTCTGCGGGCCGTAAAGCCCGGCGATGCGTTCCGGATTGGCGTAATAGCCGTTAGCGATCGAATTCGCGAATTCAGCCTCAGCATCGCGGCGGGCTTTGCCTTTGAGCGTGCCGAAAAGGTCCTCTGCGGCCTTGAACTTCTGACCCGCAGGCAGATTGTCGAATTCGCGGAAGAAGAACTTCAGCATCTCCAACTCGTGAGCGGCCTCACGGCCTTCGAAAGCCTTTTTGACCTCTTCAAGCTTTGCGGCACGCTTCTCGTTGTCAAGCACCTGATTGGCTGCAATACCCTGAAACACAAGTCCGAGAACCGTCATCGAGTTCGGGTCCGGAAATCGCCGGATAATAACGTCACGCATCTGAGCGGCGTTGGATTCTTCGGAAAGGGCTTTCAATTCAGAAAGCAGCGTCCCATATTTCTGCTGGCGAGCGGGATTTGCCGCGATCCACGCAGCAAGCTTTGCTTCCTCAGCTTCACGCATCTCAACGACACGCGAACGCTTCAGCCTCAAGTGGCCGCCGCCGAACGCCTTACGCGAATTGTCAAAACTCGCGATGTCGGACTGCAGAGCGATACGCTTTTCTTCGTCAGATTCGCCGACCTTGCGAAGGCTGTTGCCCAGAGCGTCAAGCCAGCGTTCGAGGAAAGGGAAGTTGGCGTCGCGGGCATACTTCATCGACCAGCTTTCGCGATAGCGAGTCGTCGAGCCGGGATAGCCGAGCACGAAAACGAAATCACCGTCCTTCACGCCCGCGATGCTCGTGGTGAGGTGTTTTTTCGGCTTGTACGGGACGTTGTTCACCGAATAGTCGGCGGAAGTGCCGTCCGGTGCAGTGTACGCACGCAGGAACGTGAAATCGCCGGTGTGACGCGTCCATTCGAAATTGTCAGGATCGCCGCCGAATACGCCGATGTTCCTGGGCGGTGCGTAAACGACGCGGATGTCCTTGATCTGCTTTGTCTGATAGAGGAAATAAAAGAAACCGCTGTTCAGCATTTGGATGCGGACATTCGAGCCGGCGGGAGCCTTTGCCTGCTCGGCTGCAAGCAGGTCGTCGGTGTTCTTTTTGAGTGCCGCGGCAAGAGCTTCGCCGCTCAGATTCGCGGTGCCCGCCTTGATCTTTGCCGTGACGTCCTCGCTGCGTTCGGTGATGAATATCGAATAGCCTTTCGCGGGTATCTCGCCCGCACGGCTGTCCGTGCGAAAGCCGTTTTCGACGAGGTCGTTCTCGGGCGTGGATGCCGAAACCAGAGCGTCAAAAGCACAGTGGTGATTTGTCAGTATCAGCCCTTGAGGCGAAACGAACTCAGCACTGCAGCCGATGCTGAGACGGATAACTGCATCCGTCAGGCCGCCGCCTGCGGGATTGTAAATATCTGTCGGTTTGATCTTCAGACCCTTGGCTTTGAGCGGCAGCGAGCCGATCTGTCCCGGGGCGAACATTCCTTCGTCGAACCGGGCGAAGACGGAAGAAATTGATGTTAAAGCGATCGCGAAAACGGCGAACGCTGTGATAAGGCGATTAGATCGATTATGCATATTTGTTAGACCTACAAGGAATTTTATTTGGAAGTGCAAATCACGATGATATCAGCAATGAGGTTCAAGAAAAAAACGAGCCGTTCAATAGAAGGCTCGTGTGCGAAAAAGGTTCGATGGTAAATTAATTTGCAACAATGGTCGTCTCGGGCGGCAGAAGCCGTCGCGGATCGGTCGGTCGGTCGTTTATTCGGAGTTCGTAATGCAGATGCGGTCCCGTAGAACGTCCCGTCGAGCCGATCTGTCCGATCTGTTGGCCGCGAGTGACGGTGTCGCCCACGGCGACCTCGATCTTGGAAAGATGCCCGTAACGCGTGACAACGCCATTGCCGTGGTCGATGTCGATGACATTACCGTAGCCGCCGCTATAGCCTGCCTTTACAACAGTTCCGCCGCCGGGAGCTAAGATCGGATCGCCTCGTTCGCCGTCAACGTCCAGCCCTGCGTGAAACTCATACGAGCGCCCGCCAAAAGGATTCCTGCGGAAACCGAACTCGTTGTTCACCTTTCCATTCGCAGGCCAGGCATTGGGAAGGAAAGCTTCTTCCAGCATTTCCGTTGCCTCGCGAATGCCAGCCTCGATATCAGACTCGTTATCGTTCGTATTCTCGTCAAACGGCCCGCCGCTGTTGATAGCAAGCTCGCCAACCTCGATCGCGGCCCCGACGGACTCTGTAGATTCCTTGCCGTTCATCAACGCTATTTGCATTGCCGCGGGGCCCTCGTTCACGACCTTCGCGAAAACAGGAATTGCCGCAGCCGTACCGAGAGCAAGTGCAGCGGAGGTGAATACCAACGATAAAATTATTCCAAAAGTGCCAAAATGGACGAGGCTCTTAGACACCTCGACCCGTTTAATAAATATTCTGTTCTTATTTTTGCGTGTTAAAAGAAAAGCGTATGCCTTGTCGTTCTTCTGCATTATGCTTTAAAGCTCCTAGCAATGATCTCACACCACAGTTCCAGCGCTGTGATGAGGGGAATCACGTATGGATAAGCCGCTAGCGACTAACGCGAAACCAACAGACAAGAGTTATAAATTTGTGAGAAAAAACTCTCGCCTAAGAGAAAAGAAAGTTCCCCTTCAGCTTCCGTTCATTCGATAATGCAAAATGAAGCGGATACTAAATAACACCATAAAACGGAGTTATTAGCAAACCGGCAAAGACCGGCGAATGTTTCACAAAAGAAATGTCTATTTAGATTTCCCGCTCTTTTCCTTCATTCCTTTCCATACCTGCATTGCTACGAATATGAAAAGCAAAAGGAATGCGAGGACGATGATCGCCTTGATAGCGAACGAAACGAGGCCGACGAACGAGATGAGAGCCTTTAGGAGGGCGATGAAAAGGGCGATCAGAACCAAGATACTGCCGCCGACTGATGCTGCGTTTAACATACTACTACTCCGATATTATACATCTTTCCAACTGCCGGAACGCGTGCGGTCGGCAAAACTTGCATGCGATACAGTCGGCTCATTGAATGGGGCCGCCCCGTAAGTGAGTCCGCCGGTGTTGCCGACATTGATAGGATCATTTTTTGCCGAAGGCTTGAAGATCAGCCCCTTCAAAACGTAAACTCCTAGGAATATCAACGCTACCGGCAAGATCCCGCGGATCAGGAACGACAGGTCGATCACCCGCTGCAGCAGGAACGCCGAGCCCAAAACTACCAAAGCACCGCCCCAGAGTTTCGGATTGCCGGAGAATCTTTTCACAAGGATGTCGTCCGCGACGTCCGGCGTCAGGCCCGAACGTATCATCTGTGCGGTTCGCCAGGCGTCAAGGGCGGCAAAGAACCACATCCCGATAAAGCCCAACACAAAGAGCGGCGTTCCGCTCGTTAAAACCGCCATCTGAAAGAGACCTACGAATACAGCAAAGTGGACGACGGCCTTGACCGTTTGCCCGTTGTAAGCCGCTCCGAGGCCGGGGCAAAGCATCGAAAGGAGCGTCGCGGCCGCGGGCGAGGTCTTCTTTGCGACGAACGGCGTGCTTTCCGAAGGCCTCTGCGAACGAAGCAGTTCAACTCCGGACACGATGCAGTCCTGGCAAAAAGGAAAGCCGCGGATCCTATGATCGCAAGCAGGGCAAAGCGGTGTGCCGCAGCAATTGCAGCTGACGGTCGCGGGATTGCTTGTGTGGTAGGTGCAATTCATTTATTTGTCGCCGTCGTTGCTGATAGTTGTCGTCCCTGAGATCGGCTCGCCGGACGGCGATGCAACTTGTGTGTTGCCGCCCCAGACATCCGCTGTTTGGGTAAAGGTCTGTTCCGCCAATTGAAAACTCTTTTGATAGACGCCCGCGATAGAGCCGTCAGCCGAGACGGTCTGGCTAAAAACCAAGAATGCGATCGCCATCAACATCGCTACCGGAGCGAGCTGGGGAATGCTGACGGGGAAACGCAGTCCGCGAACCCATTCAGCAGCTCTCGATCCCCACGAAGGCACGACCTCAGCCGCTTCTGCGGTTCCGATCGTCGCTTCTAAAATTCTGGAATGCAGCCCCGCAGGAACCTCAAGTTCCTCCGCCTTGAACGTGTAACACGCAGCGATCGAACGCACCACCGTGCCCGGCAGATCCTCGCAATTCGAGCACAATGCCGCGTGGCGTTCCCAGCGGTGAAATGCTGCTGCCGGCAGAAATCCGTCCAAATAATCCGTCAGATGACTCTCAAAATCATCGCAGCTCATTGCGGTCTTAGGCACTGTCATCGACAGGATGCGAGCTTCGAGGCGGGTCATCGGCATCGCAGGCACCGGCATGCTGCGGCATTCCTGCATTGCGTCCTTTACGTCATTGAGTAGAGAGTGGCAAAGCGGACAGCTCATAGCGTGAGACGCGATCTGACCATTAACTCCGGCGTCAAGCGTCCTGTCGAGATAATCGGTCAAAAGCTCCTCGAACTGCGAGCAATTAAAAATGTTTGCCTGCTCATTTATCATTACAAAACCCCTTGCCTATAAACTAACGACCCTCATCCTTTTCAATATTTTCGCCAATTCGATACGTCCGCGATTGATACGCGATTTCACCGTACCTTCCGGTATTTTCAGTACATCAACGATCTCTTGATAACTCAGTTCCTCAATATCGCGGAGTATCACACACGTTCTCAGATCGACCGGCAGCTTGTTGATGCCTTCCTGCACCTGATTTGCCAATTCTCTCCGCTCGATCTCTCGATGTGCTGTCGTTCCGGCGGATCGCAGGTGATACTCATGATCGTCAACGGCATCTGCCATTGAATTCTGCGGATTGCGCTGGCGGTGGCGGTAATCGTCGATTATCAAATTGCGTGCAAGCCGCATCAGCCAATTAGCCAGATCGCCCTGTTTTGCATCGTACTGTTCGAGTGACCTGTAAACGCGGATGAAGACGTCCTGTGTCAGGTCTTCGGCAGCTTCGACATTCGAGGTGAAACGGTAAGCGAGGTTGAATATTCGCCGCGAGAACGACGAGACAATGTCCTCCCACGCCGCGCCGTCACCTGCCCGTGCACGCCTGACGAGTTCCGCACCTTCTATTTCGGTCACAGCTCTTATGGCTTCCAAATCAGTTGATCTCCCGAAACGTTTTTTTGCCTGCAGCAAAAGCAACAAAGCACGAAACTTCGCCTTGTCAATAGCTTGTTACGAGAGCCAAATTACAAAAGTTCCGCCGTTTTTTCGGCATTTTCAAGTCATTTTCGGCCCGCACGGCTGATCGCGACGGGCGTCGGCATCAGTTCACAGCAGACCGAGGTCAGCTTCTCGCGGTCCGAAAGCATTTCCGCATCTGCCTCGAACGCCTTCAGGGCGGTCTCAACGATGGCAGCGGCTCCTTCATTTTCAGGTTTACGAAGGCTGTAATGCACCCATTTTCCTTCGCGGCGGCTATTTACAAGTCCCGCGCGCTTCAAGTAGGCGAGATGCCGCGAGATCTTAGGATTGTTCGTCCCCAGCGTCTCGGCAAAAAAACACACGCAAACCTCGCCGTCGCGCATCAGATTCAGAAGCCGAAGCCGCGTCCTGTCCGCCAGTGCGGCGAATATCTCATCCAGTTTAAAAACATTCTTTCCGGCCATTGCGAAAAAAATTATACCACAATATCATTTATGGCTTGACATAAATGTTATTCCGCATTATGCTCAGACTTACAATTACGGATATGCGTAATTGAGTTCTAAAAAGGAGACACTAAAATGACCGCAATAAATACCTTAAAAGCACATGTCGGAATCAACGTCAGCGACGTCCCTGCAAGCATCGAATTCTACAAGAAGATGTTCGGCATCGAACCGAGCAAGGTCCGCGAAGGCTACGCAAAGTTCGACGTACATCAGCCGCCGCTGAACTTCACGCTGAATCAGGTGAGCGTCGCCGGCAAAGGCGCCCTGTCGCACATGGGCATTCAGGTCGCCACGACCGAGGACGTGATCGCGATGCGCGAGACCTGGAAGGAACGCGGCCTCACGCCGGTTGATGAAATGCAGACGACGTGCTGCTATGCATTGCAGGATAAATCGTGGGTCCGCGATCCCGACGGAAACGAATGGGAAGTTTTCGCGGTGCTCGAAGACAACCTCGCCGTCGCGAAAAGTGAGGATTCGGCGTGCTGCGTCACGACACCGTCAGCGTCCGGACAGCCGGCGGCGGCATGCTGCTGATAGGAGGAGCGAAGATGAGTGATATGCTCTCAGGCCGAAGCTTCGGTGAAATGCTCATCGATCGGGCCTGTTCCGCCGCGATGGAATGCATCCGCGAGGGTGAGAACTTGTTCGAAAGGGAATGGGGCGTCGTTGTGTTCAGACGCGACCCGAAGACCGGCAAATACCGAAGCGAGGTTTATTGCTGTGACGAGGCCGCGGCATGACCGCCTTGAGAGACTATGCAGGCAACTGAATGCAAACCCGTCGGAAGGCTGTCTTTCCTCGACCGCTTTCTGACGCTTTGGATCCTCGCTGCGATGCTGTTGGGCGTCGCGGCGGGGTATTTTTATCCGGGCGTCGAGGGCGTCATCAATCGTTTCAACGTCGGCACAACGAACATCCCGATCGCGATCGGCCTGATACTGATGATGTACCCTCCGCTCGCAAAGGTGCGTTACGAAGAACTTGGGAAGGTTTTTCGAAACACAAAGATACTTGGCCTGTCGCTCGTACAGAATTGGGTCATCGGCCCGATATTGATGTTCGCCCTGGCGATCATTTTCCTGCGCGACCAGCCGGAATACATGGTCGGGCTGATCATGATCGGATTGGCACGCTGCATTGCGATGGTCATAGTCTGGAACGAACTGGCGAAAGGCGACAGCGAATACGTAGCAGGTCTGGTTGCTTTCAACAGTATTTTTCAGGTGCTCTTTTATAGCGTTTACGCGTGGGTTTTCATTACGGTATTGCCGCCGTATTTCGGCATGAAGGGCGTCGAGGTCGATATTTCGATATGGCAGATCGCTGAGAGCGTCCTGATCTATCTGGGCATTCCGTTCTTTGCGGGAATGGTAACTCGGCTTGTTTTCCTAAAGACAAAAGGCCGCGAATGGTACGAACGAGAGTTCATTCCGCGCATCAGCCCCATCACGCTGATCGCATTGCTGTTCACCATCGTCGTGATGTTCAGCCTGAAGGGCAATCTGATCGTCGAACTGCCGTTCGACGTCGTACGTATTGCGATACCGTTGCTTATCTATTTCGTGGTGATGTTCCTCATCAGCTTTTATATGGGGCACAAGGTCGGTGCGGATTACTCAAAAACCACGACTCTTTCGTTCACCGCGGCGAGCAATAATTTCGAACTCGCCATTGCTGTGGCGGTGGCAGTTTTCGGCATTAATTCAGGGGTCGCATTCGCCGCCGTGATCGGCCCGCTCGTCGAGGTTCCGGTGCTGATCGGGCTGGTCAACGTTGCACTTTATTTCCGGCGAAAATACTTTGGTGCCGAGTCAGAACCGCCTGCGTCAGCGGGCGGCATCGCATCGTGAAATGGTTACACAGGTTGGAGCTTATGGGCGATAAAACAAAGGTACTGATCCTCTGCACAGGAAACTCGGCGCGCAGTCAAATGGCAGAAGGGCTGTTGCGGTACATCGCCGGCAACAGGTTTGAGGTGGAAAGTGCCGGCACCGTAGCCAGTTTTGTCCGGCCACAAGCGATCGAAGCGATGCGGGAAATTGGGATCGATATTTCAGGGCATCGTTCGAAATGCCTCGACGAGTTTCTTGACACACCGTTCGATCACGTCATCACCGTCTGCGACAATGCGAATGAAACGTGTCCGATGTTTCCGGGAACCGCAAAACGCACGCATTGGAGTTTCGACGACCCCGCCGCGGCGACAGGAACTGACGAAGAAATACTCGCCAAATTTCGCCGCATTCGCGATGAGATAGCAGAAAAGCTGCGCCAATTTGCCGCGAGCGTATAGTTCGGACGCAGACGCGTTTAGAAAAAGCTTGCGAAATGCTGTATCGTCTTTACTCTGTGAAGTGAGGCGATGCGGTTCGTTCTGCACGCAATGAAATAGGTTTGCGCAAATACGTAAAATTCACACTCCTGCTGCTGTTCACAGCGTTTCTGTTTTGGTTCTTCGGCCGCGGCCTCGATTGGGCCGAGGTTCGCCAGAGCCTTCGCCGTGCCGATCTTTTTTATATAGGAGTGGCGACGGCGATCATTTGTCTCGGCTATTTGCTCCGCGCCATCCGATGGAAAGTGCTGCTGCAGCCGATCACCGATTCGAGCCTGCGTGAGCTGTTCGCAACAACGACGGTCGGTTTCACCGCGATCTTTTTGATCGGACGAATGGGCGAGATCGTGCGGCCGATGTGGCTGCCGATGCGGGACAGACGCGTTAGGCCAAGTGCGGCGGTGGTCACGCTGGGGCTTGAACGGATATTCGATTTTGCCGCGCTTGTCTTTTTGTTCTCCATAAATCTGCTTTGGTTCGTTCCGCAACCCGGCCGCGAAGAGGAATTTTTGTACGTAGAGGTCGCGGGAGCCGTAATGTTGGCCGGCGTGGTCGGCGGGTTCGTCGCACTTTTCATATTTCAGCGCATATCAGGCCGCGTCATTTCATGGTTCGAGCGCGTCTCGGACAGGCGTTGGGTCCCCGGCAGAATTAGGAAGATCTTTCTGAGCCTGCTGCGCCAGCTCGCATCTGCACTGGGAATTCTGCGCGACTGGCGCGAGTTCTTTTGGGTCACGTTCTGGACGCTTGCCCTTTGGTTCGCTATATCGATACCGACTTGGCTGGTGCTGCTCGCTTTCGATCTTCCGTTCACGTTCAGCGATTCGCTGTTCATTATGGGATTTGCTACGGTCAGCTCGGTCGTCCCGACGCCGGGCGGAGCCGCCGGAGCGTTTCATGCGGCGACCGGTGCGAGTCTTTTGTTTTTGAAGAATGACATTCCGACCGAAACCGCGGCAGCGGTCGCGCTGGTAATGCACCTTGTCTACTTCGCGCCGGCTATAGTTTTTGGGTTATATTATTTCTTCCACGGGGATATCAGCGTTGAACGTTTCCGCAGTCTGCTTTCCAGCGAGAACGCCGAACGCGAAATAGAGACGGATTCGCCGGATTTTGTTCCGGAAAATTAGGGTATTGATATTTGTTCTTTGGTCTTAGGCTTACTGACCGCCGACCACTGCTTATGCGTTGTCCTTTCTGTTCACATATCGAAGACAAGGTCGTTGATTCGCGCGAGGCGAAGGACGGCGGTTCTATCCGCCGCCGCCGCGAATGCCTCGGCTGCGGACGCCGCTTCACATCGTACGAACGCATCGACGAGATACCGTTCATGGTCATCAAAAAGGACGGGAAGCGCGAGCCTTTTGACCGCGACAAAGTGCTGGCCGGATTGCTCCGTGCATCAGAAAAACGCCCCATCTCGACCGGCCAGCTCGAAAAGATCTGCGACGAGGTCGAACGCAATGTGGTCGATTCACTCGACCGCGAATTGCCCACCACTGACATCGGAAAGATCATAATGCGCCGTCTCAAAACGCTGGACAAGGTCGCTTATGTTCGTTTTGCCTCGGTTTACCTTGAGTTTGCAGACGTATCCGAATTCATGAGCGAACTCAAAGCCCTCGTCGGTGCCCGCACCGCTGCCGCTGCCGAAAAAAAGAAGAAGAAAAAGTAGCAGGCGAGATTTTCGCTTCTTTGCCCTTTCCCGCCCTTTCCCATACCATAAAAGTTTATGGTCGAGATGGACGATTTTTCCGTAACACTCGCTGACAATGACGCGATCGAGCCGATGATGCAGATCCCTGAGGAACTGCCCGTTCTGCCTCTTCGCGATATCGTTATCTACCCATTTATGATCGTGCCGCTGTTCGTTTCGCGGGACAGGTCGATCGGTGCCGTCGAAAAGGCTCTCGGTCAGGACCGGATGATACTACTCGTATCGCAGCGTGACGTAAACAAGGAAGAGCCAGAGAAAAAGGACCTTTACGAGGTGGGCACGGTAGCTATAATCATGCGGATGCTCAAGCTGCCCGACGGACGTATCCGAATTCTCATTCAAGGGCTTTCACGCTGCCGAATCGATTCTGTCTCGACCGGCGGCGACCACATCCGAGCCAAAGTTACACCAATTTCGGAACCGCTCGCACCTGATAACACGCTTGAGGTGGAGGCGCTTATAAGGAACGTCCGCGGTGCAATGGATCGTGCCGCTTCGCTCGGGAAGAATATCTCGCCGGAAGTTCTCGCGATCATTGCTAACCTGGATGACGCGGGACGTGTTGCGGACCTGGCCGCGTCAAATCTGGAATTGAAGGTCGAAAGTGCTCAGAGCGTTCTGGACATCGAAGACCCGATCGCCCGGCTGCATAGGGTGAACGATCTGCTTAACAAGGAGATCGACGTTTTGACCGTCCAGCAGGAGATCAACACTCAGGCTCGGGCAGACATAGACCGGTCACAGCGTGAATATTTCCTCCGGCAGCAGCTTCGCGCCATACAGAACGAACTCGGCGAAGGAAATGAGCTTTCCGAAGAGATCGATCAGTACCGCGAAAAGATCGCAAAGGCCCGAATGCCCGAATCGGCAGAGCAGGAAGCACTGCGTCAGCTCAAAAAACTCGAGCGTATGCATCCCGATACTGCTGAGACCGCGACCTTACGAAATTGGCTCGACATCATGGCCGATCTGCCTTGGGATGAGGCAAGCGAGGACAATCTCGACCTCATGAAGGCACAGGAGATCCTTGACGAGGACCATTACGGGTTGGAAAGGGTCAAAGAACGTATTATCGAGGCACTCGCGGTCAGAAAACTCAGAAAGAAGCCGCGAGGATCGATACTTTGTCTGGTCGGCCCGCCGGGCGTGGGCAAAACGTCGCTGGGGCGTTCTGTCGCGAGGGCACTCGACCGGAAGTTTGTCCGTTTGAGCCTGGGCGGACTGCATGATGAAGCCGAAATACGCGGCCATCGGCGTACATACGTCGGTGCGATGCCCGGACGCATCATTCAGGCGGTTCAGCAGGCAGGTACGAATAATCCCTTGATAATGCTCGACGAGATCGACAAGGTCGGAGCGGATTTTCGAGGCGACCCGTCGAGCGCCCTGCTGGAAGTGCTCGATCCCGAACAGAATTTCGCCTTTCGCGACAATTACCTCGGCGTGACGTTCGATCTGTCGAATGTGATGTTCATGACGACCGCGAATATGCTAGACACCATTCAGCCCGCACTTCGCGACCGAATGGAGATCATCACTCTTTCCGGATATACGGAAGAAGAAAAGGTCCAGATCGCCCGGCGTCATCTGATACCGAAGCAGATCGAGGAAAACGGCCTCAGAAAGCGTGATATCCGATTCGACCAGAAGGCGATCGCCCGTATCGTCAGCGAATATACACGCGAGGCAGGACTGCGTCATTTGGAACGCGAGATCGGCAAGGTCTGCCGCAAGGTCGCACGCGAACGTGCAGAACTTGAGGAAAAGTTCAAACCCGTCAGAATATCCGTTGAAAATCTCAAGAAATACCTGCGTACGCCAAAGGTCTTCAACGAAGAGGCCTTGAAAAAGGACGAGATCGGCACCGCGACGGGACTCGCGTGGACCGCCGTCGGCGGCGACATACTGTTCATCGAAGCGATCCGCACAAAAGGTAAGGGCAAGCTTACACTGACCGGCCAGCTTGGCGAGGTGATGCAGGAATCAGCTCAGGCAGCCTTTTCATATGCGAAGGCACGTGCGGAATCGCTGGGTATCGACCCTGAGGTTTTTGAGACGACGGACATTCATATTCACCTTCCCGAAGGTGCTATTCCAAAAGACGGGCCGAGTGCCGGTATCACGATGGCGACCGCTTTGGTATCTGTGTTGTCGCAAAAGCCTGTTCGAAAGGACGTGGCGATGACCGGCGAGATCACACTTCGAGGGAATGTCCTGCCAGTCGGCGGCATCAAGGAAAAGCTGCTTGCTGCGAGGCGTGCAAAGATCAAAACCGTGATATTGCCCGAGCCTAACAGACGCGATCTGGACGACCTTCCGCAGGAAGTTCGCGACGATTTGAACTTTATTTTTGTGGACAACGTGGTCCGGGTCTTTGAAACGGCTTTGTTAAGCAGCAAAAGACCGTCCGAAAGGGCAAAAGCGTCCAAAAAATAAGGGGTTACGGATTTCGCGTTGAGTTCAAGTTTTGACTTGGTATAGAAGAAAGTGCTAACTTTTAGAAATATAGGAGCGGCATGCGTTCGTTTTTTGCAACAAAAACAATGCATGCTCGTTGAAATATAACGGCATCCAACTTACTCATCGGGATGCCGGGCATATAGTTGCGTCGGCCCAATTGACGTCAAATAATGATAAAAAGCTTTTTTAAGACAAGTCTTACATTTCTCTCCGTTTACTGTATTTTGAGCGTTTCGCTCTTCGCACAGGTGACCGGCGAAACCCGCACAAATGAGGTGCGAAATGCGGAAAGCAACATCCGCAAGCTCTTGGAAGATGCGGGACGTTCCTTCAACGAAGGTATGCTCGCATATGAGGACGGCAACTTTGCAGAGGCAGGTGCGAAGTTCAACAAGTCGGTTGAAACATTCCTTTACTCTACAATAAATATTCAAAAAGAGGCTCGCCTGCAGGGCTGCTACAACCAACTGATCGAGACCGTTTACCTAATCGAATTTCCGTCTGAAACCAAACTTCCTCAGATCCGCAACCTTGTTGCGACATGCGGTTGGAATATTAGCAATGAAAAGGCCGACCGTCTGGTCAGCCTTGTTCGTTCGGCTCTTTCCAAGACGCCGAATACAGCGGTTGCAGCTAACGGCACAGCCGTTCCTCGCGATCTGCAGGCACGGGTCGGATTCAACACACAGGAATTTGAACCCTCGCCTTTGGATGAGCTCTCGAAACTTCAGCTGACGCCTGAAGAATTGGACGTTAACAACCCTGTTGCCCAGCAGCAGTATGTTTACATCCAGCAGGCCGTTGCTAACCGTTCACTCGGCTTCTCCTTTCAGGTCCACCCGATGATCCAGCAGTACATCAACTACTATCAGGGCCGGGGCCGCAAAACGATGGAAGTCGGGCTGTACCGTTCGGGGATGTTCATGCGTATGGCACGCAGGATCTTTCGCGAAGAGGGTGTTCCTGAGAACGTCGCATGGCTCGGACAGGTTGAAAGTGCTTGGAAGCCGAGCGCGATGTCGCACATGGCGGCTTCGGGGCTGTGGCAGTTCATCCCCGGAACCGGAGCTCGCTACGGTCTTCGCAGGACCGCATATGTTGACGAACGCAACAGCTTTGAAGAGGCAACTCGAGCTTCGGCACGTTATCTTAAATTTCTCGCGAACCGCTACGGCGGCAATTGGGAACTCGCCATGGCAGGTTACAACTGCGGCGAAGGAAACGTTGACCGAGCGATCAGACGGGCAGGCGTAGCTAACTTCTGGGCGGCATATCCTTTTCTGCCGCAGGAAACCCGCAACTACGTTCCGAATATCCTCGCCACGATCCTGATCGCGAATAATCCGCAGCAGTACGGCTTTGGACATATTCGTCCCGCGGCTCCGCTTGTTTATGACCGCGTTCGCGTTCCGCCTTCTACTAACCTCGCGATCATTGCGCAGGCGTCCGACACCACCGTTCAGTATCTTCGATATCTGAATCCGCATCTGCGGACCAATCAGACGCCGCCTGAGCCCTATGTGATCAATGTGCCGCTGAACAAAGGCAACGAGGTCGTAGCGGTTTTCCGCAGAATGCCGGCGACGAACATTAATAACAATAACCTTGCGAATGCCGCTTCAGGCGAAACTTGGCAGACCATTTCCAACAAGACGGGTGTTCCCGTTGCCGAGTTGATGGCAGCCAATCCCGGAATGAGGACGCCGCAGGGCAAGGTATTCGTTCCGGTCCGCGGAAATAACGTCGCAGCGACCAGCTTCACGCGTCCCACCAATGCCCCGGCTCCTGCTGCGGCACCGGGCGTTAGGACCGTCAAAGCAAGGGCGGGCGACACCGTTCGTAAGGTTGCCGAACGCAACGGCGTTGATGCGACCGAGCTTGCGAAATTCAACGGCCTGCTGCCCAACTCCGTGCTTCCGGCCGGACGCGAGATCAAAATACCTGCTAAATGATCAGGCGAATAATTGAGCAATTTTGGCCGATGCCTCTGCATCGGCCTTTTTGTTTGATTTGACGGAATATTGAAATGTAACTATACTTGTTACAGATGGCCGCAAACAGTCAATTTTCTATGGCTTTGCATGTTCTCGCGTATCTTGCGATGACGGGCGACGAGAACGTCAAGTCCGATTGTATCGCGGCGAGCGTCAATACGAATGCCGTTGTCATACGGCGTTTGCTTGGACAGCTTCGTGAGGCAGGTCTGGTTCGGTCGCAAACAGGAGCTGCAGGCGGTACTCGGCTTTCGCGGCCTCCACAGGAGCTGCAGCTTTGCGATATATACAAGGCAGTCTGCGACGGAAAGGTGTTTGCCCTGCACGCACGAACGCCGAATCCCGATTGTCCCATCGGGCGAAATATTGAGTCGGTGCTTTCCGAACTGCAGTCTGCGATCGACAGGTCGGTCGTCGAGCGGCTCGGCGAATATTCGCTTGCTGATATTCTGACAATGGTCGAGCACAACAGTTTTAAGGACGCTTGGTCGGTGTAAGTAACTATGTGGGCTTACGAATTACAGAAATTCGGGATCGACGGCCTCCGAAAGACGGAGCAGCCCGATCCTGTGCCCGGTGCGGGCGAGGTCGTCGTCAAGCTCCACGCCACGTCGCTGAATTTTCGAGACCTTATGGTCGTTGAGGGAACTTATAACCCTCGGATGAAACTTCCCGCGATTCCGTTTTCGGACGGTGCCGGCGAGGTCGTATCGGTCGGGGAAAAAGTGTCCAAATGGCAGACGGGCGACCGCGTGATGCCGATCTTCGCTCAGCTTTGGATGGACGGCGACCCAAATGCGGAAATACGCAGGTCGTCGCTCGGTGCCGGCAGTCCTTGGGACGGTACGCTGCGCGAATATGCGGTTTTTAACGAGAACGGACTTGTAGCGATCCCATCATTTCTGGATTACGGCAAGGCTGCAACGCTTCCGTGTGCTGCATTGACGGCGTGGAATGCATTGGTAGTTTCCGGCGGCATCAAACCCGGCGATACTGTAGTTACGCTCGGGACCGGAGGTGTTTCGATCTTCGCTCTGCAGTTTGCGAAATTGGCGGGAGCCAGGGTTATCGCGACGTCAAGCAGCGATCAAAAGCTCGCAAGGCTAAGTGCGGTGGGGGCCGACGAGACAATAAACTATCGTGAAAGCGAGGACTGGGACAAAGCGGTACTTGAGTTCACAGCGGGCCGCGGTGCTGACCACGTTGTTGAGGTCGGCGGTGCTAACACGCTGCCGCGGTCGATCAACGCGACCCGTTTTGGCGGACATATCGCGATGATAGGTGCGTTGACCGGTGCCGCATCGTTCAACCCTACATCGGTTTTCATGAAAGCAGTGCGGGTTCAGGGAATTTACGTCGGCAACCGAAGGATGTTTGAAGAAATGGTACAGGCGGCCGCCGTCAATCAGTTGGATCCCATCGTTGATTCGGTGTTTTCGATCGACGAAGTCGCGGCCGCACTGAACCATATGAAACAGGGAAGCCATTTCGGAAAGATCGTCATTGACTACAGCAAAGGAGGGCTGCAGTGAAATTAGGATTTATAGGTTCTGGGCCGGTCTCGCAGGTGCTTGGAAAAGCATATGCGGAGCGTGGGCATGAGGTAATGCTGAGTTCGCGGGACATCAGCAAACTCGCGGCATGGTCCGAAGAGGCAGGCAAGAATGCCCATGTCGGCACTTTCGCCGAGGCTGCGGCTTTCGGCGAGATCATTTTCCTCTCCGTCCGCAACGATGTGGTATTCGATGCGATCGGCATGGCGGGCGGCGGCAGTTTATCGGGTAAGACCGTTGTTGATCTTACGAATCCGATGGATTTTTCCGGAGGGATGCCGCCGAAGTTCACTGCCGAGGTCGGCGGATCGCTGGGCGAGCGGATTCAGCGGGCATTGCCCGATTCTGATGTCGTCAAAGCATTCAATACCATCGGCATTGCCGTGATGACAGATCCTATGTTTGACGGGCAGGCGGCCACACATTTCATAGCGGGGAACAGTGAAACTGCGAAATCAGCAGTGGCTGATCTGATATCGGAATTTGGTTGGGACGTCGTTGACGTAGGCGGTATCGAGCAGTCCTTCTACTTAGAAGCACTCGCGATGCTGTGGGTCAATTACGCGTTGAAAGAGGGAAGTTGGAGCCAGGCGTTCAAGCTGCTGCGGCGATAGCGGCGACGCCGTGATTTGAAATTTTGCGCGAGATTTCGTTTATTTTATTAAGACAGTTAAATTTTTAGGAGAAAAAATGGCACATTTTACAAAAGAGGCAAACGAGAATAACTTTCAGGCAGATGTCCTGAATTCGGACAAGCCGGTCCTGGTGGATTTTTGGGCAGAATGGTGCGGTCCTTGCCGCATGATCGCCCCGACCCTTGAGGAGTTGGCCGAAAAGTATCAGGGCAAGGCAGACGTTTACAAAATGAACGTCGATGAGAATCCCGTCACGCCGAACAATTTCGGCGTTCGGGCGATCCCGACGCTCATACTGTTCAAAGGCGGCCAGGAACAGGAACGAGTTGTTGGCATGGTCAGCCTCGACGGCCTCTCGAAGCTCGTCGAAAAGTACGCATAAGGCGGAGCAGCGAAAATAAAAAAGGCAGGGCTTTATCGGCCCTGCCTTTTCTTGTTTCTGACGCCGTATCAGTGTACGTCGTAGCCGGTCGGGATATCTTCGGATGTACCCCAATCCTTGAAGCCGAAGCCGCCCGTCGATCTGAGGAAGTAGAACGCCGAAGCGTTCGGTGTCGTGCTCGGCCTCCAAATGCCGATATCCGTACGTCCGTCGCCGTCATAATCGCCCTGAACTTCGTAATCAGTTCCAAAGACGCCCCAATTGGACCAAATGACCGGCTCACCGGAACTCGGCCGGATGATCCATAGGATGTTGCCGCCATTGTTGCGTGTTACCGCCAGGTCGGTAATGCCGTCACCGTCGTAGTCGCCGGGGACGAAATTATCCGTTGCTAATCCCCAAGAGACATATTGGGCAGTCCCGGAACCGGAAAGCAGAGCGATAAATACCATCTGTCCGGCACCGATGTCGCGGATCACGCCGAAATCAGCCTTTCCGTCGCCGTCATAGTCTCCGGGAACAGCACTGTCGCTGCCGAGGCCCCACGAAACTGCGGTCTGCACCTGATTCAGGCTCGAGAAATACCAGAACGTGCTCGGGTCGGTAGGACTTGAACCTTGACGATATATAGCAGGGTCCGATTTGCCGTCGCCGTCATAGTCGCGAACGATGAAAGGATCGTCGCCCGCCTGGCCGAAGGGGATGAACTGAGCCGTCGCATCCGTGCTTCTTAGAATATAGAAACCGGAGTTGCGACCCGCCGCCTGACGCCAAACCGTGTGATCAGCTTTGCCGTCGCCGTCAAAATCGCCCGGTGTAACGAAATCGCTGTTCAGACCCCATGACTGAACGGTATCGATGAATGTCTCGTTGGTCCGATTGTAGAACGTCAACTGTCCGCCGAGTCCGCCGGGCCCCGGCCTTACCAGAGCAAAGTCGGTAAGTCCGTCTGCGTTGAAATCAACATTTGGCTTCTGAGCCTGTCCACAGCGTGTGTAGCCCGAAGCAGTATTCTTGGGGATGGGGCCCGTAACGATATACGTGTCGTTGTTGTTATTGTCCGTGTCGCGGCAGCCGCCGAGTTTCCTGATCACGCCTTGCGTAGCTGCCAGAGCCACACCGTTGTTAGCTGTTACACCGCCCTCAGCGTTGTTCGCGGCACCGTAGGAGATGAGATCAATGATGTTCGGGTCCGGAAGCGGACACGGCGTCGCAGTGGCTCCGCATGTGTTTATCGGGAAGTTCGCCGCGACTACGAGAGCTACCTTGCCGCTGGCTCCCGACATTGAAAGATTCGTCGTGGTCGCGTCGGGATTCGGGACCGGAACGCCGCCTGCTCCTGCACCTCCGGTCTGCACCAGAAAATATTGTCCCGGCTGCAGCGTAACATTCGGCAATGCGAACGCATTTGTTGCAGTGCTTGCAAATTGCCCGGTCGCGGAACCGTAATAAAGCGAAAGGCCGTTTAATGACTGAGCCGTTGCCGAGATGTTCCGCAATTCGACGTAGTCATTATTGTAGACGCCGGTCGCACCGCCGCCGCCGCCATATACCTGGCTAATAGTGATGGTTGTGCTGACCATGGCCGCGTCGGGCCTCGTGATGTCAAATTTCACGCGTTTCGCTTCCTGTGCTGAAACCATGGAAGGAACTGCCGCGCATACTGCAAAAACTGCCGCAGCAGCAAAAAGACTGCCGAATATAGATCTCGCTTTCATATAAACTCCTCGAGCCGTGCAAAGAAAATAGCCTTATCGGTTTGTCGCCGCATCTCCCGGCGGCAACCGCAAATATAGTTGGCGGTTCAATTAAGACTTGGCAGAATCATAGCATAAATAATTGAAAATGCTAGCCGGTACGCGGATTTTTTGTCGGCGAAAGCCTCAATTATCTGTTACAATTTCAACAATATAAAAGCGTGATGATCTATGGGCTCAGAAGTTTTGGCCTTTTACTGATGACGGCACTATTTGCTGCCGTTGTCCTTTCACAGGTCAGGCCGCCCGACGACGGCGAAACCATCCGCGTCGAGACCAACCTGATCGAAGTACCGGTCGCCGTTTATGACCGGAACGGCGGGATTGTCTCAGGCCTGAAGCGCGAGAACTTCGTCCTTTACGAGGACGGGAAAAAGCAGGAGATCGCTGAATTTTTTGCCGCACAGACGCCGTTCGAGATCGCATTGCTGCTCGACACTTCCGGCTCGGCCCGCGGCGAACTGCCTTTGATCCGGCGTGCCGCTCATGCATTCATTGATTCGCTGCGTCCCGGCGACAAGGTCGCACTGATCGCATATAATTCCATTCGCGATATCTCGGAGGTGCGTTCGGCGAGTGTGGTGCTGTCGGGCCTGACCTCTGATCGAGCGAGGCTTCGTGCAGCGATCGACAGGGTTTCGACCAGCAATTCGACGCCGTATTATGATTCGCTGATCCAGATCGCTGATGAGGTTTTCAACGTCCCTGACGGAACAGAACGCAGAGGACGGCGTGCGGTTGTTGC
The DNA here is from genome assembly GCA_016700075.1 of Acidobacteriota bacterium. NCBI lineage: Bacteria > Pseudomonadati > Acidobacteriota > Acidobacteriota bacterium. The sequence goes on from CP065000.1 coordinate 3,071,598, forward strand.
GTTGACCGACGGCGTTGATTCAGCCAGCGGTACTGATTTCGAGCTTGCAAAGGAAAAGCTGCTCGAACACGGAATTACCGTATTCTTTATCAAAGCCGACACGCGTGATTTCTTTGAAGAGAATCTGTTGGGCGATTGCCAGACCGCGACAAGATTTTCCGGTGCCCAGATCCGCCGCTACTACCGCACCATTCAAAACAGTCAGCGGACCGAGCGTGCGACATCGTTTTGCCAGCTTGGCGATTTTGAACGCCTCGCCGTCAGCAAGCGCCTTTACGAGGTTGCCGACCGCGAAATGGATCAGCTCGCAAAGGCGTCGGGCGGAATGGTGATGGAGCTTGCTGATATTGCCGATGCGCGTATGGCTTTCAAAAAGGTGGCGGACGTAATCGGCACGACATTTTCACTCGGGTATTATCCTTCGAACGACAAAAAGGACGGCACTTTCCGAAAGATCACCGTCGAACTGAAAGGCATGCCCGCCGGAGCTACTATTAAGGCCCGCGAAGGCTACAGCGCACCGAGGAACTGAAAAAGTTAAAGAGTGAAAAGGTGGAAAAGTGCGGATCCGCGATGAACGGTCTGGTCGCATTGGCGATGACGCACATTAAACAGCGGTCGACGCGTAAAATGGGAGTTGCCGCTTTTTCACCTTTTCAATCGTTCACTTTCACACCTTCTTAACTTTTCACTTTTCCGCGTTTTCCCTTTAACATCTTAGTATGAGCAGGTTTCGAAGAATTTGTTTGGTTGTACTTGATTCCGCAGGGATCGGCGAGATGCCGGATGCGGCCGCGTGGGGCGACGCCGGGTCGAACACGCTCGGCAGCGTGTTCGCGTCGCGAGTTGTAAATGTGCCAAATTTACAGGCTTTGGGCCTGGGGAACATCGCTCCTCTCGCGCATGTCGAACCTACATCCGATCCGACGGGCAGTTATGGCAAATGCACGCTCAAATCCGACGGCAAAGACACGACTACGGGCCATTGGGAGATGGCCGGGATCATCCTGAAGCAAGGTTTTCCCAAGTTTCCCGACGGTTTTCCGCCGCGGATCATTGATGAATTCGTCCGCGAGGCGAATGTGCCGGGCATTCTCGGCAATATTCCCGCGAGCGGCACCGAAATTATAAAAGAGCTCGGCGAAGAGCACGTCGCGACCGGCAAACCGATCGTTTATACATCGGCTGACAGCGTGTTTCAGATCGCCGCACACGAAGAGGTCGTGCCTTTGGAACGCCTTTACGAGATGTGCGAGATCGCGAGGAACATTTTGCACGGGCCGGACGAGGTCGCACGCGTGATCGCGAGGCCATTTGTCGGCGAGACGGCGGATACGTTCAAACGGACCGAAAATAGGCACGATTATGCGGTGCCTCCGCCGGCGGGGAACTTGCTTCCGGTGTTGAAGGACGCGGGTTTGGACGTCGTTTGTATCGGAAAGATCGCCTCGATCTACGACAATATGGGCGTGACCGAGGAATTGACCGCAAAGAACAACGATCAGACGATCGATCAGACGATAAATGCGTTAAATGCTGACACGACGGGACTTATATTTAGCAATCTGGTCGATTTTGATATGCTTTACGGCCATCGACGCGACGTTGAGGGCTACGCGAAAGCCCTTGAGCATTTCGACGGACGCCTGACGGAGATAATTGACGCTCTAAACGACGACGACCTGCTCGTAATGACCGCCGATCACGGCAATGACCCCGCCTATCCCGGCTCTGACCACACGCGTGAATACGTCCCGCTGCTCGTTTTCGGCAAAAACGCACGCGCCGGCGTCAATTTAGGCACGCGTCAATCGCTTTCCGACATCGGCCAGACCATCGCAGAGAACTTCGGCCTCAAAATAGAAGACGGTGTGAGTTTTTTGAATGAGGTGAGCTAGTGTTTGAAGACATTAGAGATAAGATCCGAAACCTGGTGCGGTCGTTAGACTATGTCATGACGATCCACGGTGAGGAGGAGATGAGCAATGACGATCTCTCGATCTTTGATGTCGAACATGCCTTGTTGAACGGAGAAGTCTTCGAACGCCAATGAGAAGAAGGAACGCGTGAATCAAAATACTTGATCGCCGGCAGGACGATCGACGACGACGAAATAATTGTCGTGACAAAGATCAGCATTACAGGCAAACTTATTATAGTTACGGTCTTTCGTAAGGTGGAAAGCTATGGAAATTGAACAAGTAAATTGTGACATGTGCGGAGAGCAGGGAGCGAGAGTGATACATGTAGCTCGAAGCTATGGTTCCGGTGTTGATCTATTGGTGATCGAGAATGTCCCTGTCGTGTCCTGCCCTCATTGTGGCGAAAGCTATCTCACCGCCACGACGCTTCGAGAGATCGAAAAGATAAAACAGGATCGAACAACATACGCGTCACCGCGTTCAGTACCCGTCGCGTTGTTCGCTTAGACCGATCTACTCGCCATTTTTGAGGCTCGCAAGCATTTCGCGGGCCTCGTTTAGCTTATCTAGCGGGACCTCGTGCAAAATATTGCCGATATCGGCGGCGTTTTCGTCACGCATCAGCCCTTTGAGAGGATGCCGCTCGACGTCAACGCCGTCGCGGTCGGGCTTCCAAGCATACAGGTCGTTTGGCGTGCAATTCAGCCGCTCACATATCAACTCCATATGCCGATAACTGATCGACCGCACGCGTCCATTCAAAAGATTCCACGCCGTACTGTGCGATATCCCCAACTTACGAAGCTCTTTGAACGGATTCTTCACGCCCCGAACCCCAAAAATACGCCCCAGATCAACCTTTAGCATAACCAACCATCCGTAATATAAAACCAATAGTCAATAACATACCACTAGATGTTAACAATATACCACTAGATATTAATAAGATGCGACAAAGTGTTAATAATATACAATCAACAGTGCATTATGTGCTACTAACTGTAAGAAACATACCACCATCTACTAAAAACATAAAACCCGACCCGCAGAACATACAACCACAGAGCCGGATAAATATTCTAGTTTGTCTTTTTATCTACTTGGTGAAGCCAAGGGAAATTCGATCGGCCGCTAATGAATGTTCCGAAGCCTTGCCAGGAGATCGCGGGCATCTTTCAGCTTATAGAGCAGAATTTTCTTGATGGCATCGGCAACCCTCGGCGCGTTCTACTCAAGCACCATGCCCTCGCCGTCCTTGCTCCCACCATTCCACACCGCCGATGCTTTCCTAACAAGATTTCTCGCTCGAATTCAGGCCGAAAAATATCATTCCTGTATCGCGCACCGCTAACTCATGGCCCACCAAACGTTTTGATCAATTAATCATCGTCATTCTCAATTACCCTAAACCGTTCGATAACGGTTATTTTAAAGTGACCCCTTGGCCACTCAAGGGGAACAAACTGACCTGCCATCTCAATTTGTTTGCGAAGGGCTGCAATCAAGTCGCTTTCAATGTTCTCTTCATAGGTGCAATCTACCCGGGGCTGATTCTCTGGATGAACAACACAAACTTTGGTTTCTATGTCTATTGCAATTAGTTGACCGATTATCGTCTTCTCACCTTCTTTAGGGGCTCCCAATAGAAGATTGATTCGATCTCTTACGGTGGGATTAAAAGATGTTTCCACATGTATGTCTGCCAGATTAAAATCCACAGTTATCGATTCAATTCCTGGTCGGATCAATTCAGACATCTTTTTTAAACCGCGCAAAGCTTCCCGATCACCGCTAAAAGCATCTGGCGAATCACGAATCTCATTTACATGATTAATAAGCTTTTCAATAGCGATACCTGCAGGGTCAAGACGAGGAAGTAGAGGACGCTTTTCTGAACGTAGATCCATAGCGAGAATGAAACTACCAGGAGCGGTTGCAACCAAATCCAAACTAAGATCAGACCTGAATCCTCTCGGAAGTGCCATCTCCTCTCCGTCAGGATTTTCCCTAAAGGCACTTGCACCAAGAGCATAAACCGCGGACTGAAATCCTGAAATAAGCTTTGAAGCTAGATTCGCTTTTATGATTCCATATCGGATTCCGGGACCTTGTACTTTAACTCTTAGGGGCGCGTCAACGGGGCGTTCTCGAAGATAGCTAATAATGTCGTCCTCGAGTTCTTTGATTTTTGTCAAATATCCTTGAGAAACTGAATGGAAAAGACTTGGATTGCGCTTAGCGGTTTGCTCGCGCATTGCGTCGAGCATGTCTCGGAGCAGCCCCAACTGTTTTTGAGAAGCATCAAGTTGAACTGAGTTGGTAATCATATGTTTACCTCCAAAACACCTTTCGTTATTCCAGTCTTCTTGTCTCGATCAAACAACTCCAAACTTGCAAAAGATGGAAAGACAATTGTATTTTGCTTAGCAAACACGAATAAATCATAACCAGCCGCCTTACAAGCTGCATGATCAATTAGATGCTTTGCTGCGGGATCATTCGCTAAAATATCTTCACATTCTTCATCATAGACAAAAAGCGTGTCAAAGTCGCTAGGATCAGGTTTATTTGAGATAAAACTCCCGTTTAGTACCAGTTTCCCTGACAAACCAACTTGACGGGCACTGTCACGCCACAGTATCAGGCGGTCGTACACCCGCCGCCTCGGGGAATCGGGAATGCCAGCAAACGTCTCTTCGATTTCTTGCCACGTTGCAGAGTGGTGACCATCAGGCAACCAACCGTCCTGTCTGAAATTGGGTAAGGGCATAAGGATTCTTAGGGATTATGACCACTGACGAGTTTGCATTCTGTTTTCAGATGGAATGCAACTTGTTTGCCTTCGAGTTCCAAACCAAAACTTACTCACCACAGAAAATAAGCCTTAGTTTGGTCCTGGTGTGGTTTTTGGGTGGTTCTTCGACGTGGGTGGTGGAGTTTCGGGTGGTGGTGGCCTCGGTGATTCCGGCCCCGTGATGACGAAGAGCGATAACATTCATAAAACTCAACGAACCTCCAAAAAAAGAGCCGGCGAACCTCTAAAACTTTGGTGATTTTCGTGGAAAACCGGTGATAAATGGATAATACGCGCTTTTTTGTGGCTGTCAAGATACTTTTTGGCGGCCTACGGTGATCTGGGGCTAAGGCCCGGTTGGGGTTTGATGGGTTGTTCGGTGGCTGAGGCTAGCGGCAATTCATGGTGTAAAACGCAGGTGGGAGGCGGCGGTTGGTGCGGGTGTCGGCCGGTGATCGTCAGTTGGTGATGGTGTTTGTGCGGCTGTGCCGCTCTATTTGCGGTGAAGTTCTACTTCACCGGCGTGATCATTAATTGGATTCGAGGCTATGCCTCCGAATGCGGCGGCAGAGCCGCAATATTATGGTATGACGGTTCGGAAAAGTAGAACTTTTCCGCAAATAGGGCGGCAGAGCCGCATGGAAATCGGCAGAGCCGCGTGGACTTTGGCATAGCCGCATGGATCGCCGGCAGAGCCGCTAGATCGAGTTTGGGCAGACCTCGGAAAAGCTCTGCTTTTCCGTCATATTTGCCCCCAATTCTCGCGGCTATGCCGCTGATCGCCACGAAATATCGCGATGATCGGTTAGCAACGGCTCGTTCTCGATCTCGCGTCGATGCCATTGTCTTGAGCTTGAATAAAGATAGTCGTCAGGATGCTCGACCAATCCCGCTCGGACCGGATTCAGGTGAATGTAATTCACTTTCTGCAAGAAGGCATCTTCGCCGGTGATCCGGATGGCATTTGGGTGGTGTTCATAAACTGAATGTTTATGTTTGCTCTCTCGTTCTTGGATGCGGAGTTTTTGCAGAGAGCTTTCAAATCCGTTCTCTTTTAGGTGATCAATGATCCGTTTCGCTGAGATCCCGTTCAAATAACGCAGCACATCTTTAATTTCACGAGCATTATCTGTCAACACGTGCGTATGGTCGGGCATTACCACAAATGCAAAGATCCGTATTCCCGCCGACCTTCGTGCTTCGTCGAATGCTTTTGCAACGATCTCTTTTATCTTGTTGGTTTGGAAGATCGGGATCCTGTTGTGCGTAACAGACGTCAGATAATAAGCCGGAGTGTCCCTCGATATTTGAAATTTTTCGCTCATCTGAAACAGATCGGCGGCATAGCCGCTTAGTGAGGTTGGGCTCCGATCGGAAAAGCAGAGCTTTTCCGCAAATAGAGCGGCAGAGCCGCGTGGGAGATTTATACATCAATCGGAAAAGTAGAACTTTTCCGAAAATAGAGCGGCAGAGCCGCGGGGGAGATTTAGCCCTCAATCGGAAAGGCAGAGCTTTTCCGCAAATAGAGCGGCAGAGCCGCATGGACTTTGCCATCGTCGTTCAAGAATGTATCAAAATATGGGCGATTTCAACTTTGGCAACTCCATCGAGTCGAGTGCTGCGGCATAGCCGCGAGATGTTTTGGCGGGAACCGGAGATCGGTATCTCCAATTTACAATCGATCAATTGACAATTTACAATCTCAAATAAATCGGCAACTCAATTTCGGATCCACATCATGAAAATCATTAACAGAGTCATCGTCATTTTTGTCTTCGCGTCGTTCGTTGTTCAATCGATGTTTGCTCAAACGGGCGAGACGCCGTCGCGGCTGCGGCAGGTGATAGAGAATTACGATCAGGACCGCGGGGCGTTTGGGCGTTGGTACACGGCGGAGACGTCCGGGGCGAGGCGAGAGCGGTTTCGGCGGCTGTACAACGACCGTTTGGCGGAATTGCAGCGGATGGATTTCGCAAGGCTTGAGCACCACGAACAGGTTGACTATCTGTTGTTTCAGAATCATTTGAGACGTGAGCTGGCGGAGCTTGACCGCAACCTCGAGCAGTTCACGGAGATGCTGCAGATCGTGCAATTTGCGCAGGTCATCAGCGACCTCGAGGACGCTCGGCGGCGGCTGGAGACGATCGATGCAGAGCAGACGGCGGCGACGCTTGACGCTCTGGCGGAGAAGATCAAGGACACGCAGCGGGCTTTTGAGGACGGCAGATATCAGAAGCCCAAACAGACGGTCGCGTATCGTGCGGTGCGGACGCTGCAGGGCTTACGGGCGACGTTGCGGGGTTGGTACAACTTTCACAACGGCTACGACCCGAAGTTCTCTTGGTGGAACAAAAAGCCTTACGAGGCGGCAGATGACGCGTTGCTGAAATACACGAACTACGTCACGACGCGGCTCGTTGGGGTGGCGGCGGATGACAAGACGACGATCATTGGCGACCCGATCGGCAGGGAAGCGCTCATTCGCGAGCTTGAGTTCGAGATGATCCCGTACTCGCCTGAGGAACTCGTCGAGATCGCGAACCGCGAGTTCGAATGGTGCGTTGCGGAACTTAAAAAGGCGTCGCGTGAGATGGGCTTTGGCGACGACTATATGCAGGCCATCGAGGCCGTCAAGCGGAAATACGTCGAGCCGGGCAAACAGCCCGCGATGATCCGCGATCAGGCTCGCGAGGCGATCGAATACGTCAAAAAGAACGACCTCGTGACCGTGCCGCGTGAGATGGAAGAAACCTGGCGGATGGAGATGATGTCGCCCGAGCGGCAATTGGTTGCGCCGTTCTTCCTCGGCGGCGAGACGATCCTTGTCGCGTATCCGACCGACACGATGACGCACGAGCAGAAAATGATGTCGCTCCGCGGCAACAATCCACATTTTGCACGAGCGGTCACGCATCACGAGCTAATTCCGGGGCATCATATGCAGCAGTTCATGAACCGCCGTTACAGGACGTATCGTTCGCCGTTTCGCACGCCGTTCTGGGGCGAAGGCTGGGCGTTGTATTGGGAGTTTCTGTTGTGGGACCGCGGCTTTGTGAAAACGCCGGAGGACAAGATCGGGGCGATGTTTTGGCGGTCGCACCGTGCGGCTCGCATCATATTTTCGCTGAATTTTCACCTCGGCAAATGGACGCCGCAGGAGTGCGTGGACCTACTCGTCAACAAGGTCGGCCACGAACGCGACAACGCTCTCGCTGAGGTGCGGCGGTCGTTCAGCGGCGATTACGGGCCGCTGTATCAGATGGCGTACATGATGGGCGGACTGCAGTTCTATCAACTGCACAAAGACCTCGTTGGCACTAAGAAGATGACCGACAAGCAGTTCCACGACGCGATCTTGAAAGAAGGCTCGATACCTGTTGAGATGGTGCGGGCGATCCTTACAAAGCAGCCGCTCAGCCGCGAGTTCAAGACGAACTGGCGGTATTACAAGGTGGATTAGAGGGTGTCTTATTGCCGTTGCCTTTACGCAACGGTTGAATGGACCAGATCGACGCCGGCTTTGGCCGACGGTTTGTTGGGCAAAAGCCCGAGATGTTGTCGATGACTGTACCGTTGGCTGAAGCCAACGGCAATTCAAAAATGCAACGGCGATCTGAGAACCTTTTTCGCCTCGCCTACGTTTACAAACTCAATATGAATTATAAATTTCGGCAGCCGCTGGTCGCGGCGGTTCTAATCATAGTTTTCACCTTCTCGGCCTTTGGACAGACGGCGAAAACCAACTCCGTGCTTGAGCGTCACGTTCGTGCCGGAATGGAGTTTCTGGCGGGTGACGCGATGCAGGGACGCGGCAGCGGGACGGCGTTTGAGCGCATCGCGGCGGAGTATGTCGGGTCGCAATTCATGCAATTCGGGCTTGAACCGGCTGGCGACAACGGTTGGGGCGGCAAGCCGAGCTTTGTGCAGACGATCACGATCGCACGGCGGTCGTTTGCGGCGAGCCCGACGGTGAAGATCGGTGATACGACGCTGACGCACGGCGGTGAGATGTTGGTTTGGCGGACGAACGTCGGGGCGGCGAGAGCACCGCTCAATCACGGCGTGCCGAACGCGGGTTCGGCGTATTTGATGCGGCCGCGAGAGGGCGAGGACCAACGGGCGATGATGCAGCGTGCAATGACCCTGACGGGCTCGGGCGTCGCGATCGTTCTGCTCGAAGAGACGCCGCAGTGGCGTGCAAATTGGGCGGCGATGGGTTCGCGAATGCCTGTGTTCACTGCGTCAAACGCCAAACCTGCGGTGATGATCGTCGTCAGCAAAGCGACGGCGGACGCGATCGCGGCGATGCCGGACGGCACGCCTGTTGAGTTTGGCGGCCAGCTTGCACCGCCGAACGACCAATTCACATGGAACGCGATCGGGAAGATCACCGGAACGGACGCCAGGCTTGCCTCGGAGGTCGTCGTTTTGAGCTCGCACCTCGATCATTTGGGCGTGCGGGAGAACACGCCGGGCGACGACAAGATATTTAATGGTGCGGACGATGACGCGTCGGGTACGGTTGCGGTGATCGAGCTGGCACGTGTGATGGCGGTCGGTAAACGGCCGAAACGCACGGTCTATTTCGTCGCATACGGCAGCGAGGAAGCGGGCGGTTTCGGGTCGCGGCATTTCGTCGATAACCTGCCGTTCGCGAAAGATAAGTTGATCGCGAACCTGCAGTTCGAGATGATCGGACGGCCTGACGCCAAAGTGAAGCCCGACGAGCTGTGGTTGACTGGATATGAGAGGTCAAATCTCGGCCCGGAACTCGCAAAACGCGGTGCCAAACTCGTCGCTGACCCACATCCTGACCAGAATTTCTTCCAGCGGTCCGACAATTTCACGCTCGCTCGGCAGGGCATCGTCGCCCACACGGTCTCGAGCTTTGGCTTGCACACCGATTATCATAAGGTGACCGACGAAAACAAAACCATTGATTTCGCTCATATGACCAAGTCGATAAATTCGATGGTCGCGCCCATCAACTGGCTCGTAAACAGCGACTTCCGCCCGGCCTGGAACGATGGAATGAAGCCGTAGCTGCCAATCTACCTCGCCAGCCTGTGCCCCAACAGTGCCAGCGGGAAAAAGCACAGGAGCGATGCGATGACGAACCACATCGGCTGTCCCGGCATCATCACGAAGAAATTCAGTATCGCGCCGAGTTCCAGCAGGGCTGCTACTACGATGGATTCGACAAATCCGCCGCCGACATTCCGCGCCATCTTGGTCGCGATGAACCCGCCAGCGAATGCCGCCACTGCATAGCCTATCAGCACGACCGCGAAGGCCGACGCAGGCATTGCCGAGATGAATTCGTTCAATTTTGCCGGGTCGGCCATCACCTCAGTGCCTGGCGGTTTAACAAATACCACATTGAGCATTTGAGAGATCATGATGATCGCCCAAGCCACGATCATAGCTACGATGACCGCAAGAAACTTACGTCCCATATTGTCTGCCTCCTAAAGAAGAAAGTCCCGCCTGAAAAAGAGAATGTCCCCGTTTTATTACCATTTTGGCCCTCTGTCAAGGTGCATCAGAATTTATCTTGGATTTAGCAGAGCGAACAATATAGAATTGCACGACGTAACACTGATTTTGCCGCAGGCGACATATGGATCCCGAACGTTGGCAGCAGATCGAAGCTATCTTCCTCGAGGCTTCCGAGCTTGAGGGCGAGGTTCGCCGCGGTTATCTCGACCGAGCGTGCCCGGACGACGGCGTGCGTTCCGAAGTTGAAAAGCTGCTGCGGCAATACGAAGAATCCGACAGCTTTATCTCGCAGCCGCTTGCGGGCAGCACGCGCGGCAGCGTACTTGCGTCGCTGATGGACGACAGTGACGAAGATCCGCTGACCGGCAAGGTCGTTGGACGTTACCGCATCGAACGCGAGATCGGCCGCGGCGGCATGGGCGCGGTCTATGAGGCGTCGCGGGCCGACGGCGAGTATCGTCAGCGTGTCGCAGTCAAGGTGGTCAAACGCGGCGTCGATACCGATTTCGTCCTGCGGCGTTTTCGCAACGAACGCCAGATCCTTGCCGCTCTCGATCATCCGTTCATCACGCGGCTCATCGACGGCGGTACGACAGACGACGGCAGGCCGTATTTCGTGATGGAATACATCGAAGGCCAGCCGCTGCATGAATACGCTGACGCCGAAAAACTCTCCATCGATGACCGTCTGCGGCTATTCGCAAAGATCTGCGAGACGGTCGAATACGCCCACAGCAAACTGGTCATCCATCGCGACCTGAAGCCATCGAATATCCTCATCGCAGGTGACGGGAATCCGCGGCTTCTTGATTTCGGAATTGCAAAACTCCTAGATCCCGAAATGGCGTCAGATACACTGCAGCCGACCGCGACGGCGTTGCGTATGATGACGGTCGATTACGCAAGTCCCGAGCAGGTTCGCGGCGACAAAGTGACATACGCGACCGACGTTTACAGCCTCGGTGTTCTGCTGTTTGAACTACTGACAGGCCGGCGGCCTTATCGAACGCTGAGCCGAAACCCGCACGATATTGCAAAGGCGATCTGCGACGAGCATATCCCGCTGGCCAGCGAGGCCGTCTCGCCCAACTCGGGTTTTCCGGCTGTGCGCCGGCCCAATGCAGCCGCTTCAAAACCTGAGGAGATCGCAGCAGTTCGAGGTGAGACCGAGCAGTCGTTGCCGCAAAAACTCACAGACGATCCGGATAACATCATCGCAAAGGCATTAGGAAAAGCTCCCAGCGAACGTTATACGTCGGTCGCGGAATTACGCGCCGATATTGAGAGGTATTTGGTCGGCGAGAAGGTTTCGGTTGGGGCTCCTGCTCAGGTGCGGCCGGCCTCTCGTGTCGATAATTCCGCCGCCGGGGGCAAGCTCGTCGCAGTTTTGCCGCTCAGTTTCCTCGGCCCGTCACACCTCAGTTCTACCGATGACGCGTATCTGACCATCGGACTTGCCGACGCTATCATTACGCGGCTTGCCGGAATGAAGCAGCTCACGGTGAGGCCCACAAGTTCCATCACGCGTTACGGCGACGAGCCCGTTAACCCGCTGCGTGCGGGCGAGGAACTTGGTGTCGATTTCGTGGTCGATGGCCGCATACGGCATTTTTCGGAACGGCTGCGTGTCTCGCTGCAGCTTCTCGACGTCAAGACGCGAACCGCTATCTGGGCCGGGCATTTTGATGAGGAAATGAATGACGTTCTCGACCTAGAGGATGCCATTTCGGCTCAGGTCGTCGCGTCGCTCCTGCCGCATTTGACAGGTGCCGAGCGAAAAACCTTTTCCAAACGCGGCACCGACGACCCGCGTGCATTTGAGGCGTATCTGAAAGGCCGTTTCTACTGGAATCAATTCACGGCACAGTCGTTTGAAAAGGTCATTGAATCCTACAACCGGGCCATCGAGATCGATCCGAATTATGCCCTTGCTCACGTCGGCATTGCGGATTTCTATATTTGGGCGGCGATCTACGGCATCGTGCCTTCGGCGGAGGCTGAGGTTCTTGCCGAGGCAGCGGCACGCCGTGCTCTCGAGATCGATCCCGAACTCGGCGAAGCGTATGCGACCATGGCGTTGCTCGTAAAGAACCGCTTCGAATTCGCCGCATCGGAAAAGCTCTTCAAACGCTCGCTCGAACTCCGGCCGCATTACTCTCAAGGTTGGGAATGGTACGGATCAGTTCTGATCGGCGTCGGCAGGACGCGCGAAGGCATCGAGATGAGCGACCGTGCGGAGGAGCTTGATCCGCTTTCGCTGCGTGCGAAAACGCTCGGCACGTGGCTGCACTATCAGGCACATGACTTTCATCGCGCGCTCGAAAAGGCCGAAGAGATCATACGTATCGACCCGAATTATCCGCAGGGGCACATTCAGCGTGCGTTCGTGCTGTGCGAATTCGGCCGAGCCGAAGAAGCCATCGCAAATATCGACCGTGCGGCCGAGCTGATGCCGGATTCTCCGCTTGTCTGGTTCAATCAGGCAGTCGTTTACGCTGAGGCCGGACATCGCGATGAATCGAGAGGTGTCCTGGACAAAATGCACGAGGCCGCAAAGGTGGGCCATATAAAGCCCTACTTTCTCGGCATCGCCCACGCAGCATTGGGCGAGTATGACGAGGCATTTGCGAATTTCGAAAAGGCTTTCGAAGAGCACGATCCGTGGATGATCTGGTGGCAGACCGAGCCGAAGCTGCGGCGGTTGGCCGACGATCCTCGATACACCGATCTTCTAAACAGAATGGGCCTGCCGATCGACTACTCCGTCGCGACAGGCGGTTCGGCGGCTCGAACGTCCGTCCCTTTCGACGCCGCGGTTACTCTGCTGGCTGAAGATCCGGCCACCGGCGGCGTTCCCGTTCCTATACACAGGAAGAGCTGGTTCAAACGCGCTGTTGCTGCCACTATGCTCAGTGCTTTCATAGCGGCGGCTTACTTCAGCGGCATCCTTTCTGTTTCGTTCTCTGACCGCCGCATGGTTCCTGTTGCCGAACAAAGCGGCAAGATCGCCGTGCTGCCTTTCGCAAACCTCACCGGCGATGCGGCAAATGACGAAGTGCTGCGGATCGTTCAGGCCGCGGTCGTCGAGCGGCTATCTCACACCGCGAACGGCGTGGTGGTTCCCAATGTTGCCCCCGCGGTCATCGACGGCAAAAGCGTATCTTTGGTGCAGGAGGGCAAGGACCTCGGTGCGTCTTTCGTCTGCAGCACGACGCTGACACGCGACGGGAACGAGCTCGTCCTGCGGACAGAAGTGACCCGTGTCGCCGACAGAAAGAGCATGATGAGCATGACCTATGCTGACAAGCAGGAACAATTTCGCAGCGATTCTGACAGGATCGTGATCAAACTGATGGAAGTAATTGAGCGGGCTATCGCGATCGAACGCTAGCCCGCTCAAACTCTATTTTTCGACGACAGAAAGGATAGCGTTGGCTGCCTGTTCGATCACCGCCGAGATGATGTCCTGGCCGTCTGACGATGCTTTCGCCTTGAATTGTTTTGCCAGAGCCGTGCGGCCGTCCGACAGCGTCAGCAGCGAAACATCCATCGTCAGTTCGTCCTTCGCTTTTACATTTCCCGACATCGACGCCGCGGAAACGATCGCCGCGGTCGCCATCTGACCCGCAATGTTTCCGACAACTGAACCGGTATGTCCGATGCCGGTTTGGCTGACGACCGAGCCGAGCATTTTCCCAAACCCGAAACCTCCGCCGCCTTTCTTGTGCGAGGCGGTCGCTGTCAGCACGAGGTCGCACTCTTTCTCGCGTGCTTCGCCGGAAACGGCGGCGGCAAGCTGAGCCTGCAGCGGCACAATTTCGACCTTTGTGCCGGCAAATATGCCCGTGAATGTGTGTTTTACGGCCGCGGCGAGGTCAGCGGAAGTGATATTCTCGCCGACCGAGCCGGTCTTTACGACAAGCCCGATGCGGACGGTGCCGGGTTTCTTTTCGCCGATGGAATTATCAGACGGCGGATCGGAAACGGTCATAGCAGGTGCCGAGGTTTTCGTCTGCTTCGTTAGATCGACGGACGGCATACCGGAAACTACGCCGGCGTAAAGCTGCGATGCGTCGTTCACCTCGCGATAGTCCGAAGGCACCTCAAAAAGCGAAGCGTTCAGCGTCCCTCGTGAAAGCTCGACGACCTCGCTGGTCATTGTATTGCCGGGTTTTCCGTCGTCGCCGTAGAATGTCATCTTCTGCAGCAGCGGATAGCCTGTCTTGCCGCTTCCGTTACTCTTCGAAACGACCTTATCGGTGCAGCCGCCGTTCTTTCCGCGGGCGAAATTGCGATATTGCACGTCCTGTGTGCACGCGATGCCGAACTCGGCGTCGATCACCCACATATCCATTTCCATTTTTGTTTTCGTCGGGTTGCAGGCGTCCGGGGACGATTCCATTTCAATCGTCTGAATGATATGCCGAGCCGTATAGCCGAACATTTCCTGCCGCTCGCCGGTGTCGCGTGTCGTTGTTGTAACGAACATCGTCCCGCCTTTCGTCGCCGGAGCTGCGGTGCCCGAAACATTCGCCGTCGGCACGCCGCTGCTTTCGTAATGCGAGATCGTGTAGGTCTTTGCCGACGGATTCATCTGCACGTCGCGGCCCAGATCGCACATCGTCAGCGAAACGATGCCTCCGAACGATTCCGTCCGCTGGCGTTTGCCTTTGAAATAGACCGTGCTTTCGGACGTTTGCCCTCTCATGGTCTGCCTAGTTTTGATCTTAACGTCAGCAAACGCCACGCTCGCCGCTACCAAAATCAACATAGTCGTCAAAATAATATTGCGTTTCATTATGAACTCTCCTTTCGTATAAACTCGCGGCCGTAAGCCGTCACATTGTAAGGCGATGAGAAGCCAAGAAAAGTATCAATGGACCGACAACGAGGAAGGGAAACGACGTGGTGAGCTTGGTATCAGCGGCGTAGGATCAGATTGGTTCGACCATATCCAATGGTGAAATGATCGTGATCGCTGATGCGTAGCGATGAAAATCGGCTACGTTGAATGTCAGGATGGTATCGAGGCTATTCGCGAGCATTGCCGCCACGATCCGTGCATCGTGAGTGGCCTTTCCCTTCACTTGATGAGCAACAACCAACTCTTCCCACTTATCATAAAGAGTTTCGTTCTCATTAAGTAGGGGAAAGTGCAGCTTGATCATGTCAATTTGAACCTTAGCAGTAGAGGTGTCGAGGCCTAGCCCATTTGCCTCGAGCGGACGGGTCGCGATCGCCCAAAACTCAACCAAGTTCTGGGGCACAATATATAAGAGGTCGCCATCGTTACGAAGTTTAGCCAGCGACTCAACTGCGGCACTGTGAAGCCGGTTGGAGGGTTCGAGAATGCGGACAAGAATGTTTGTATCAACCAAGACCCGCATCAATTTCGATCTTCGTAAATATTCTCACGGCGGAGCGATCCATCGGGCAAACTGGTCGTAATTTTGCTCTGCTTGGTCCAGTTTCTGAGCGATTCTGTCCATGCTTGTGGTGAAAGTTGATGTTGAGTTAGGCTCTTCAAGGTGGTCTCATCGAGAGCTTTTTGAATGACCTCGTCGACCGAAATGCCTAATTCTTTCGCTCTGTTGATAAGCGAAATTGTTCTCGGATCAAAATCAATTGTGACCTGCATAGCAAAATTCTCCTTCTTAGATAATATCATCAAATTATTCATTTGAGACCAGCTTATGAAGTTGCAAAATCGAAGAGCCGGAGCGAGATCGACTCGGCTCCGGCTGTATTTGGGGTGCTCTCGACAGGAATTGTGAAGTGCGTTTAGCCGATCACGCCTGCATAATTGTCCGCATATTTCGGCGGCAGCGGCATATTCAGGAACGCGGCCCAGTTTTCCGGTGTGACGGTCTCGACATAAACCTGCGTCATTTCGGGCGTGTTCACCTCGACCATGAAGCGGTTCTCGATCCAAAGCTCGATCAGCTGAAACAGCCCGCGGCCGCGATTCGCCGTGAAACATCGCCAGCCTTCGCGTTCGGCGATGGCTTTGATGGACGCCTCGTCGAGCGGGGAATTGATGTTCAGGTGAACCGAACCGAAAAGCGTGGATTCCTCGGTCGGCACGAACATCGCTTCGTGATCGTCGGTGATGGTGTCACGGCTGAATGTTGCTTCGTCCGGCAGGCCTTCGCCCGGAACAAGCTGAGTTCCGTTCGGTATCACCTCCACCATCGTCCCGCGGCCGTCGTCAGCGAACGCCAGCCATCCGCCGGGGCTCGGCGGAAACGGCATCGCAACACCGCCCCAAAGTTCTGCCAAAATATTCGCGACCTTTTCAGGTTCGTTAACGCCTATTGAAATGTGATTTATCATTACGGTCTCTCCTTTTGTATGAAGTGCGGACCAAGCTGTCCGTCACACGTAAGGCGAGAATCGACCAGAAAAAGTATCAGGAGCAGTGGCAGGAGCAGTGGCAGTAGCAGGAGCAGTGGCAGTAGCAGGAGCAGTGGCAGTGGCAGGAGCAGTGGCAGTGGCAGGAGCAGTGGCAGTAGCAGTGGCAGTAGCAGGAGCAGTGGCAGTGGCAGGAGCAGTGGCAGTGGCAGGAGCAGTGGCAGTGGCAGGAGCAGTGGCAGTGGCAGGAGCAGTGGCAGTGGCAGGAGCAGTGGCAGTGGCAGGAGCAGTGGCAGTAGCAGGAGCAGGAGCAGGAGCGAGAGTAGGAGTAGAAGCAGGTTAGTATTTTGGTAGAAAGCGCTCGGGGTTGGCGATCATTCCTCCTAGCATTCTGCCGACCTCTTCGTAGCGGGTTATCAGTTCTGAGCATTTTTCTTTGGTGATATAGCCGCAGTCCCGAGACGTCTCGAGCCAAACTTGTGTTTCGGAGCCTTCGCCGTCAGCGTCGCTGAGCTTGCTGACAAAATGTTTGGGGTAAAGGCGTTTTCGATACGCCTCAGCAATATTTGCAGGGACGGAGCGAGACGAACGTCGGATCTGATCGGTTAGAGAGTAGGTTTCTTCCTTAGGAAACGAACGCGAAAGGAAAAAGATCTCCATCGCAAGCTGATACGACAACTGATATACCTTTAACCCTCGATGCCCTGCCTGATTCTCCATAATTCAATTTCTGCTCCTGCCCCTGCCCCTGCCCCTGCGTCTGCCCCTGCCCCTGCGTCTGCCCCTGCTCCTGCTCCTGCTCCTGCTCCTGCCCCTGCTCCTGCTCCTGCCCCTTCGTCTGCCCCTGCTCCTGCCCCTGCGTCTGCCCCTGCGTCTGCCCCTGCTCCTGCTCCTGCTACTGCTACTGTTTAACAAGTCGTCCGTACAGCCACGCTTTTGTCATTTTCCAGTGGCGTTTTACTGTGATCACGGACACGCCGAGGACCTCGGCGGCTTCTTCCATCGTCAGGCCGCCGAAATAGCGGAGTTCGACAATCTGGGCTTTGACGGGATCCATCTTTGCGAGTTCGTTGAGGGCGTCGTCGAGTTCGACAAGTTCCGCTGCTTCTTCGTCGGCCTTGTCGATCTCTTCGTTGAGCGTGAGGATGTGGAATTCGCCGCCGCGTTTTTCGGCGTTGTGGCGGCGTGCGTGATCGACGAGTATGCGCCGCATCTGATTCGCGGCGACGCCGATGAAGTGTGCCTTGTTCTGCCACGACACCTGCGTGATGTCGATCATTTTCAGATAGGCTTCGTTGACCAACGCCGTCGGCTGCAGCGTGTGGCCGGAGCGTTCGTTGCGTAAGTAGCCGGCGGCGATGCGTTTGAGTTCGTTGTAGATGAGCGGCAGGAGTTCGTCCAGGACGTCGCGGTTGCCCTTCGACAATTCCACCAAAAGACCTGTCACGGCGTGCGTTTCCATAGCGAACAGAGTTATTCTACGCCCGATGCGGGAATTTCGCATTTTCCGGAGGCGAATATGGTGAGCTACGAAGTTTCAGTGATGGTTCCTGCCGACGCGATGGAGCGTTTTGAGGCGTATATGCTCGACAAGCATATCGCCGAGGTGATCGCGACGGGCTATTTCGCGGGTGCGACATTCTATAGCGACGGTGAACGCCGCAGGACGATCTACGAGGCTTTCGATCGCGAAGCTCTCGAAAACTATCTTGCGAACGACTCCGAGCGGCTCCGCACCGATTTCGCCGAACACTTTCCCGACGGCGTCGTCGCCACACGCGAGATCTGGGACGCGGTCGTGCGATTCGACGCACCGTGAGCACAGTTTGATAGAATTAAAGTGTGCTGGTGCTCGGGATAGAAAGTTCTTGCGATGAAACCGCCGCCGCTGTCGTTCGCGACGGGCGGGAAATGCTGTCGTCGATAATCTCCTCGCAGATAGAACTCCACAAACCGTGGGGCGGCGTCGTCCCCGAGCTTGCGTCCCGCGAACATCTCAACAAGATCGATCCCATTGTTAATGAAGCTCTCGATGCCGCAGGCGTGACACTCGACGACATCGATGCCGTCGCCGTTACGCAAGGTCCCGGACTGATCGGCTCGCTGATGGTCGGCGTTTGTTATGCAAAAGCGCTCGCATTCGCGCGCGGTATTCCGTTCGTCGGCGTGAACCACATCGAAGGCCACGTCTATTCCGTCAACTTCGAAAATCCGCCCGTGGAATATCCCGCTGTCGCGCTGATCGTCTCGGGCGGCCACACGAATATTTTTCATCTGCCTGAAGAAGGCGAATATATATTGATGTCGCGCACTCGCGACGACGCGGCGGGCGAGGCTTTCGACAAGGTCGCAAAGATGCTCGGGCTCGGCTATCCCGGCGGGCCTGTGATCGAAAAACTCGCACGCGAAGGAGACGCAGCAAAAGCGAGATTCCCGCGTGCAAAGATCTCTGACGGCTCGCTTGACCTCAGTTTCAGCGGGCTGAAAACCGCAGTTGTCCGTTATGTGCGTGAGCAGGGAATTGAGCCCGCCGATGATCCGGCAAGTGTTTCGCAGGAGATCAAGGACGTCGCTGCGGGCTTTCAAAAGGCGGTCGTCGGAGCACTGATCGCCCGACTAGAGCAGGTTTCGGAACTGGTCTCTCCAAAGACCATCATCGTTGCCGGCGGTGTGGCGTGTAATACGGTTCTTCGCGATGCCGCGGCGGCTTTGGGCAACAAACTCGGCTGTCCTGTTTATCTGCCCTCTAAACATCTTTCGACAGACAACGCCGCGATGATCGCCGCTGCAGGACATTTTCACCTTTCCCGAGGCGAACAGGGCAAACTCGATATGGCTGCAGACGTCACAATGAGGCTGCAGAATTCGGGCGATGTCCGGCCGGCAGGAAAGGTTCGTTACAGAGTGTAAAGTTCTTGCAATTTCCTCATGCGCGCCGTTAAAATTGCGGAGTAGGTTAAAACGCTTTCAACCCTCCGCAAGTTGAGTTGTTTTCTGTTTGTTTCTCCGCCATCTACAATGGCATTTCGGTTAGGAGTATTTGTGTAATGAAAAAACTTTCGATCCTGATGATCGCGGCACTGACGCTTTTCGCCGCGACCGCGTTCGGGCAGGGTGTGCCCGCTCCGTATACCTCGCGTATTCAGAATTTCGCCACGGGCCTCAGCCGTCCCATCCTTGTCCGCGGTGCTGGCGACGGCTCAAAGCGCATTTTCGTCGTCCAACAGGCGGGCCTTATCCGCGTGTACCAGCCCGGTGCGAGTACTCCGACCGATTTCATCAATCTGAGCTCCAAGTGCGTGCAGCCGGGCTCGACAGGTGATGAACGCGGGCTTCTCGGCCTCACCTTTCACCCGAATTTCGCCACTAACGGCAAGTTCTACGTAAATTACAACCAGGTCGGCACTACTACCACGGTCATCGCCGAATATACGACGACGACAGGCAACGGTAATTCGAACACAGGGAACATAAACAGCGAACGCATACTGATGACCATCCCGCAGCCTTTCTCGAACCACAACGGCGGGATGGTCGAATTCGGTCCGGACGGTTATTTGTACATCGGAATGGGTGACGGCGGTTCTGCGAATGATCCCGGAAACCGAGCACAGAACCGCTCGCTCCTGCTTGGAAAGATGCTCCGTATCGATGTGAACAGCACGTCGCCTGCGTATCTGATCCCGCCGACAAATCCGTTTCAGGGCGCCGGCACGGCACGCTGCGACAACGGCAGTACGACGGCGGGCACCACCTGTCAGGAGATCTATTCGATCGGCCTGCGTAATCCGTGGCGTTGGTCGTTTGACTCGGCCTCGCGTGCTTCGCAGCCGATCATTTGGGTAGCAGATGTCGGCCAGGGTTCCCGCGAAGAGGTGAACGTCATCGACGTGGCAGGCGGCAACTACGGTTGGCGTATTTATGAAGGCTCGATCTGTACGAACTTGGGCCCTGATCCTTGTGTCGCTTCGAACTATATCGCACCGCTCTTTGACTACACTCACACAGGCGGCCGCTGCTCGATCACGGGCGGCTATGTTTACCGCGGATCTCAGGGAAGTTTTCCGGACGGAGCTTATTCGTACGGCGATTACTGCACAGGCGAGATCTGGATGAGGTCCACCGGCGGGACGACAACCCTGCTGCACGATCTGCCCCGAACGGTCACTTCGTTCGGCCAGGACGAGGACGGCGAGGTCTATGTCACGTCGGGCTCAGGAATCGTGGACAAACTCGTCCGGGCACGCGCGTCAGCCGACATGGACGGCGACCTAAAGACGGACCTCGCGGTCTATCGCCCCTCGAATGGGGTTTGGTATATCGCCAACAGCTCGAACAGTACGGTCAAGACACAGCAGTTCGGATTTGCCGGGGACATACCGATCCCGGGCGACTTTGACGGCGACAATATCGTGGACATCGCGGTTTACCGTCCGTCCACAGGTTATTGGTATTACATAAAGAGCAGCGACGGCACGGTCGGCATCTCCATTTGGGGTCTTGCCGAAGACATTCCGGTTCCGGGCGATTACGACGGAGATGCCATTGACGATCTGGCGCTTTTCAGGCCGTCCAACGGCGTCTGGTACATATACCAGTCGAAGACCAACGATGTTAAGATCGCTTCATTCGGCCTTTCAACCGACGTGCCCGTTGCGGCGGATTATGACGGCGACGGGAAGTTCGACATTTCTGTCTGGCGTCCGTCCAACGGTGCCTGGTACCGCATCAACAGTTCCAACGGCCAGGTCGTGATAAACGGCTGGGGAACCGATGGCGACGTGCCGGCTCCGGGCGATTTCGACGGCGACGGCAAGACGGACCTTGCGGTCTTCAGGCCTTCGAACGGCGTTTGGTACATTTTCAGAAGCTCCAATTCGACGATCCAATACGCAGGTTGGGGAACAGCCGGAGATATCCCGACCGTCGGCGACTATGACGGCGACGGCCGCGACGATGTCGCTATCTACCGTCCTTCGAACGGAAGTTGGTGGGTCATTCGAAGCTCAAACTCGACCGCCTTTTCTGCATCGTGGGGATTGCCGGGCGACATTCCCGTGCCGATGCTCGACAGGCCGTAGTTTATAAATCAGACAAGACGGCGCGTGCCAAGGTGAATACCGTCACCGAGCACGCGCCGTTATTCTTTAATACTTCCGCACAGCCGGACGCCGTTGCTCCGCTGGTAAGCACATCATCAACAAGCAGTATCTTCGCACCAGATATCAGCTTTGGCCTTGCAACGCCGAAGGCTCCTTCCACACTCGCGGCTCGGGCTTTTGCGTCCATTCCCGAACGGTGCATCGGAGTATCTATGATCCGCTGCAAGCTCACAGCGTCAACAGGCATCCTCAAAAACTTCGAGCAAACGCCGGCGATCAGCTCCGCCTGATTAAAACCGCGTTCGTGCCGCCGCTTCTGCGATAAAGGCACCGGAACGATCAGGTCAATGTCTCTCAGCGGTGTGCGGCCCAAGGCATTCTCTATCTCTCTACTTAGCGTTGAGAAAACTTTCGGTATTTCCTTCAGATGCACGACCGACACCGCTAGGGCCTTTTCGTAGAGCCCGACAGCGAACGCCCGGTCGTAGTGATGATCATCGCACTTACGGCAATATACCTCGTCCGCAGTTTCACGCGGCCCATAATGAACGCCGCAGCGAGCACAGAGCAGGTCGCTGCCGGAAATTATGTGAGTTTCCTGCCAACACGTTCTGCACGCGGGCGTGTCTGAATATCTTTCCACACGAAGTCCGCAGGAAAGGCAATTGGCAGGGTATATAAAGGAAAGGATCGGGTCGGTAAGGGAGGAGAGCATCCGAGTGGCTGACTATTCTTCGTCGAGCTCTCCGCGTTCCTGCAATTCCTGACAGTTTAGGCAAAAACGGGCCCAAGGTATCGCCGCAAGCCGCTTTGGATTGATCGCCTCACCGCAGTTTTGGCAAGGGCCGTATTCATCGTCCTCGATCCTTCGGAGAGCCTGATCGATCATCGCCAATTGGCGGCTCTCATTCTCGGAAACCGCAAGCATGACGTTCTTGGAATAATTGCGTACCGCCAGGTCCACCGGATCCGGCGTTTCTGAATCGTCTATCGACAGGTCATTGTCGTTCAGCTTTTGTATGAGGAGTTCTCGTTCTTCGATCAGCCTTTGTTTAATGTCTTTTAGGTTCAATTTACTCATTTTTGGTACGGAAACCCCTTTAGTATCGTAAATGCTCTGTAGAGCTGCTCCAACAAGAACACACGAGCCATCTCGTGGGTAAAAGTCAGAAACGATAAGGATAGCCTATGATCAGCCCTTTCGGCAACTGCCGCAGATACGCCTTCTGCCCCTCCGATCACGAAGACGATGTCCCGGACCGAGCGTTCCTGCCAACCTTGAATCCGGCCGGCAAGCTCTTTCGATGTCTCTTGCTTGCCCTTTTCGTCCAGAACGCAGACGAAAGTTCCCGGCCTCAGCTTTTCCAGAATGCGCTTGCCCTCGTCCTCGCGCAGTTTCGCCGACGCGAATTCACGGACCTCACCTATCGAGCAATCAGCGAATTTGGATAAACGGGCGAGGTAATCTTCCTGAAGTGCCAGCAGGTGTTTGTTTCGGGTCTTGCCGACCCAGACGAAGGTGAATCTCATCAGGAGTTGCCGGCGAGTTCCGGCGACAGCTCGACCCGTGCGGCGTCGCGCCACAATCGGGCCAGGTCATAGTGCTCGCGTGATTCGCCGTTGAAAAGGTGGACAATGAAATCGCCGTAATCCAGCAGCACCCATTCCGCAGAATTGTAGCCTTCGACGCGGATGACCCTCACCTGGAGTTCTTTCTTGAGTTTTTCGTTTATTTCGTCCGCGATGGCCTGCACTTGCCGCTGATTATTTCCGCTCGCTATGACAAAGAACTCTGTAAAGCTTGCAATACCGCGAAGGTCGAGGACAACGACGTCCGTTGCCTTCTTGTCGGCCGCACACCGAATGGCGAGCCTAAGAGCATCGTCAAGTTCGTCAAATTGTACGGGCTTTTGCGATATCTGCAGGGAAACGGTCTCGCGGGTGAGTGATTGCTCCTGGGTTTTTTCCATTATTTATAAATCTGATATTTTTCTATGAATTTTGCAACTCCCGGCGGGACGTCGTTCTTCCAGGAGTCATCACCGTTTCGGGCACGATGCCGAATGTCCGTCGCCGAGATGTCGATATTCACGCGGTCGGTTAGATAGATGTGTTTTGCAGGGTTGCCGATGTCTGCGAACTGCTTTCCGCCTGGTCCTGTCAGGTCAACGATGCGAGAGCGTATCTCTTCGGTGACATGATCCGCAGCGATCTCGCGGCCGGGCCGGGTTACCACGATATGATCTGTCAGCGAGAGCACTTTCTCCCACTCGCGCCATGTCAGGATGTCCATCCACGAGTCAGCCCCCATGATAAAAAAGATGCGGTCGTCCGGATACATCGCGTTCAGCTTTGGCAGCGTCTGGACGGAATAGGGTTCATCGGGCGTTTCATATTCCAATTGTGAGACCCTGATGCGTTCGTCATCTTCGGTCGCGAGGCAAAGCATCGCATACCGGTCATACGCCGATGTGGGCTTTAGGCGCGACTTGTGCGGTGCGTGAAAAGCAGGGATGAAAACGAACTCGTCCAGATCGAACTGATCCAAAAGAGTGTGCGCTATCGCAATGTGCCCGTTGTGAACAGGATCGAACGTTCCGCCGAAAAATGCCCGTTTTTTCATGCTTCTATTGCTACTCTTCCTCTGCTGAAAGCAAATTTCCAACAGCACGGACCAACTCCTTCACACCTTCTCCTGTCGCTGACGAGATCGCAAAAAACCTCCGCTTTTCATTTGCGGCCGCCTTTTTCAAACTCTCGAGCCTTTCGGGATCGTCAAGCGAATCGATCTTTGTCGCGACCACGATCTGCGGCCGGGCAGCTAACTCCGCATCGTATTTTTTCAACTCGCTGTTAATTATCCGATAATCCTTCACCGGATCGCGGCCCGAGAACGACGACACGTCAACCAGATGCAGTATCAATTTCGTTCGTTCGATATGCCGCAAAAATCGATGCCCGAGTCCGCTGCCTTCGCTCGCACCTTCGATCAGGCCCGGAATGTCGGCGACGACGAACGTTTTATAGTCGCCCATATCCACAACGCCAAGATTCGGTTCCAGTGTTGTAAAAGGATAATCTGCGATCTTCGGTTTTGCCGCAGAGATCACCGAGATAAGTGTGGATTTTCCTGCATTCGGAAAGCCGACCAGCCCGACGTCTGCAAGCAGCTTCAGCTCCAGCTGCAGTTCCTTTTCCTCGCCGGGGCGTCCGTTGTAATGAAATTTCGGTGCCTGCCGCGTCGATGTGGCAAAATGTGCGTTGCCCCAACCGCCTTTGCCGCCTTTCGCCGCGAGTTCGCGTTGGCCGGCCTCGACCATATCAAAGATCAGTTCGCCGCTTTCCGCATCGAAAACCTGCGTCCCGACCGGCACTTTCACAACTGCGTCGGATCCGTCCTTGCCGTATCGGTTGGAACCTTCGCCGTGGCGGCCGCGTTCTGCTTTGTGCTCGGGATTGTAGCGAAGATGCAGGAGCGTGTTCAGGCCTTCGTCGGCTTCGATCCATACACTGCCTCCCACGCCGCCGTCGCCGCCCGAAGGTCCGCCGCGGGGGACGAATTTTTCACGGCGAAACGCCGTGACGCCGTTTCCGCCGTCGCCGGCCTTTACTTTGATCTTTACGCGGTCGATGAACATCGCTGACTCTGTTTTTAAGTGTAAAGGAAATGGTGAGGCAATGCAGAAGGCAAAAGAACGAAAGCGTCGAAACGATTGCTCATCTCGACGCTTTCATTTTTCTCTCGTCAGGTGCCGAAACACCTTTAGAAAGGGTTGCGGCAACATCATGTACACGCTGCTGCCGCGAATTTTGTATCCCGACGATGCTCTGCGGGGAGCCTTCACCGGTCAGCACCCAACTTGATTACTCATGCTGCGGGCGTTCTCACGCCGTGGTGCCGTTAGGTTTTTGTTTTGGTGGCTTTTCCTCCACCGCCGGTTACGTTCCCGGCAACGAGGCTCATTTCCGAAGAAAAGAGCGACTTTTGCACCTACAGAGTGATCAGCTTCTGTTGGCGTCGATCGTTTTTATCCGACCGACTCGGTCACCCTAACGGGTGTCCTTAGCAAGCCTTTCGGCTTCAGCTCCGAGCGTACCAGACAGCGGCTTTCCGCTCCTTCTGCCCTCGAGCAATGCGTCACCGCATCTGCTCCACCTCTCGGTGCCGGTCAAGATGCCCGTAAGCGTTCTTGACTGTATAACCATAATACACCCCCAAAATACTATGTCAAGTAGAAAGTACTTTAACTATTGCCCTTTATTTACGGGCTTTTGTGCAAAATCTGTGGATAACTTTGAGCCGATCTGTGGATAAAAATTCGAGCGAATTTGTTAACCCTTTTGTCACATATATTTACGCGTTCGCCTCAAGTTTAGGCTCTGAAACATCCATTCATTTGCGCACGAAAAATTTGTGAAAAAAATTTTATGACCTGCCGAAAATACCCCTCGCTCTTCCAAAAACCGATGCCATTATCGACACAAAAAAAGAAAAGAGGCTTCATCTGAAGCCCCTTTAGAAAACTGATAACAGAAATTTCCGTTACGCCGCAGCCTTTGGTGCGAGCTCCGGAGCTCCTTCAGCATAAACGCTGATGAATTTACCTCTGCGGCCTTTGTCCTCGAACTTAACGATGCCTTCGATCAGCGAGAACAGCGTATCGTCCTTGCCGCGGCCGACGTTGTTGCCGGGCTTCCACTTCGTTCCGCGTTGACGAGCGAGAATATTGCCGCCGAGTACGTGTTGGCCGCCGAATTTCTTCAACCCCAATCGCTGTGCCGCTGAATCGCGGCCGTTTCGTGATGATCCTACACCTTTCTTATGTGCCATTTCTCTAGTCGATCCTTATTTCAGTAAATCCTTGCCTGTGTCCCTGCTTACGCTTGTACTGCTTACGGCGTTTTTTCTTGAACACGATGATCTTTTCGCCGCGTCCGTGCGAAACGACGGTCGCCTTGACCGTGCCGGCTTCCAAACTGTCTCCGCTTACAAGCGTCTCGACGTCAACTGATTTGCCTACCTCGGCGTCTATCGACGGAACGCGAAGCGTATCGCCCGAAGTGACGGGGAACTGCTTGCCGCCGGTCCTGATGATTGTGTAGCTCATTCTTAGCTCCTATCAACTCGCGTCAAAACGGGACGCAGTCGAAAACCTCAGATTATAAAGTATTCTGCCGAAGGCAGTCAATCCGAAAGATCGGATGATACAGAACAAATGAGTGATCGCGGCAGTATCAAGCTTTCGAAGGATCGATGACCACGCCGATGAATGGCAGATTGCGGTAGCGGCCCGCGGCGTCCAGGCCATAGCCCACGACGAAGCGGTTCGGTATCACAAAACCTGTGTAGTCGATCTTGAGTTCCTTCTTGATACGCGGTTCGGGTTTATCCAGGAAGCTCGCGAGCCGTATCGACGCAGCACCGCGAGAGCCGAGGATCTCGAGCAGCCGCGAAAGCGTTAGCCCCGTGTCGATGATGTCTTCGACAATGATGACGTGTTTGTCGCGGATGGGATTGCTCAGATCTTTCAATATCTCGACGTCGCCGGTCGAAACGGTGCCGTCCTTGTAGCTGGAAACCGACATAAAGTCGATCGACAGCGGCAGGTCTATCTCGCGCATCAGGTCGGCGAGGAAAATGCACGAGCCTTTCAGAACGCCCACAAGAACAAGCTCTTTGCCCGAATATTCCTCTGTGATCTGCCGTCCCATTTCGCGGACGCGGTCGCGTATCTCTTCCTCGGAATAGAGAACTTCGAGGTTCGGATTGGCAAATTCTGACACCATTTTCGTTGTTTCAGCCTGCATTGTATTTACCGGATTTGATGAATCGAGATTTTCGCAATACTATTCGATTAACGGCGGGAATTCAAGGTTGCGGCATGGCAGTCGGCCGGCACTCCGCTCAAATTTTGATGGCAGATATTTCTACCGAAACCCGCGCCCGCATTCGCGAACTCGTCCGGCAGGTCCTCGACGCTGTTCCTGCTGAGCAGACGGCAACGCCCGCACCCGCGGCCGTGACCGAACACGTTATCGTCAATTCGCTGCGTGACAAGATGGAACGCGAATGGGATCGCGACGAATCTGCGAAATCGCTGCTTACGGAAGATGACCTCCGCGGCCTGGAACCGGGCTCGCGTGTGCGTGTCGCCGAGAACGTCAAATTCACGCCGCTCGCCAGCGACATCATTGCGGAACGCGGCATCGAGCTGATCCGAAAAGCTGCCCGAAGGTCGGAAGTGAAGGTGCGTTCGGTCGCCGTCGGCGCCGACCACGGCGGCTTCAGGTCGAAAGAGGCGATCAAAGCGTTCCTTGCGGATCTGGGGCTGAACGTCCGCGATTTCGGCACTGACAGCGAGGACGCCGTCGATTATCCCGACATCGCACACGCGGTCGCGAAATGCGTCTCGGGCCGACAGGCTGAGGTCGGCATCATCATCGACGGAGCCGGAATAGGCAGTGCGATGACAGCGAACAAGGTTCCCGGCGTGCGTGCTGCCGCGTGTTACAACACAGCCCTCGCACGCAATTCCCGCGAACACAACGGCGCCAACGTCCTCACGCTCGGCGCGGGGCAGAATTCGCTCGAAGAGATGAAAGCCATCGTCGAAGCGTTCCTCTCGACCGGCATCGGCGAGGAACGCCATCAGAAACGCGTCGCGAAAATTGATAACATTGACAGGGAATATAGACGTTAAAACGCTCGGGACAGCAATATTATTATATTGATAAAAATATTGCCATCAGGCTGGCCGTTGGGTTATAATGACATTCGAATGGGACGATCTAAAAGAGCATGAGAATATTGAAAAGCACGGCGTCTCGATCCGACTGGCACAGTTTGCATTTTCCGATCCGTTTCGTGTGATTGCCGAAGATTTGGAGCATAGCGTCGAAGAGGCGCGGTTCTATTGCTTTGGTAATGTTGCCGGACGAATAATGACCGTCAGGTTCACCTACCGGAAGAATTCGATCCGGATCATTGGTGCAGGGTATTGGCGGAAAGGAAAAAAGGTCTATGAAAAGGAACAACGGATACACGAATGAGCCGATCGGCAAGATACGTGTGATAAAGGATTTTTTGCCGCCGCCCGAAGATCTGGTTTTTCGCGAGGACAATGTAAAAGTTACTTTGTCACTCAGTCGCGAAAGCGTAGATTTTTTCAAGGAACAGGCAGCAAAGAATCGAACTCAGTATCAAAAAATGATACGGCGGTTGCTTGATCTTTACGTAATGAATCAGAAAGCTTAGATCACAAGAGATTTCCTAAAATGCAAAACGGAAACTACGACCAACTGATCGAGCAGATCACCGATATGGTGATGGCTAAGCTGTCGGGCGAGGAATATTGCCCGACGTTTTGCCGTGCTGATGTGGAGCGGATCGTTGACGCGGGTGCGGAACGCATCGGCATCGTGCTTGGCGAGACCGCGACGGCGCACGACTGGGCTTCGCTGATCGACCATACATTATTGAAGCCGGAGGCCGCCGAGGCCGACATACGCAAACTTTGCGACGAGGCCCGCCAATTCGGCTTCGCATCGGTGTGCGTAAATCCGACGTGGGTCAAACGTGCGTCTGAGTTCCTGCAGGGCTCCGGCGTGCCGGTCTGCACCGTGATCGGTTTTCCGCTTGGCGCAACGCTGCCTGACGTGAAGGCATACGAGGCACGCCGTGCGATCTTTAACGGAGCTCGCGAGGTCGATATGGTCATCAACATCGGTGCTCTGAAATCAAATGACGACTGTGCGGTCGAGGACGACATTCGTGCCGTCGTCGAAGCCGCACACGAGAATCACATACTCTGCAAGGTCATCATCGAAACCGCGTTGCTGACCGACGACGAAAAGGTCCGTGCTTGCGTCGCCGCTAAGAACGCCGGTGCGGATTTCGTCAAAACATCTACCGGCTTTGCAAAAGGCGGAGCCACTGCGAACGACGTCGCTCTGATGCGGCGAACGGTCGGCAAGGCTTTGGGAGTAAAAGCTTCGGGCGGCGTGAAGGGAATTGAGGATGCCCGTGCGATGTTCGAGGCAGGTGCGACAAGGATCGGTGCCTCGGTCGGCGTAAAGATCGCACAGGAAGCCAGCGGCATCGAAACGACCTCTGTCGCTACGTCCTACTGAGCGGCCGTTTTCGGCTGATCAAAAGTCCTTCGGTAGTCGCGGCCGTCCATCGCAACCGTCTTACACATCTCAAACAGCCTCGAACGTAGCCGCGTGCCGATGCGGTCCTCCAGAGTTTCGTCGCGTTCGCTGCGGCGTTGATCCAGATAATTCGTTGTTATGATGGTCGTCTTTTTGTCGTTGTAGCGGCTGGTGATGATGTTCGACAGAGTGTCGCGTACCCAGTCGGTCGGCTTGGTCGCTCCCAGTTCGTCCAGTACCAGCACGTCGATATTCAGCACCGGCGACAGCACGCTCATCTCTGAGGCATGCGTGTCCGGATTATACGAATCCTGAATTTCCTTGAGCAGGGAACCGAGGTCGTAGAATAGACACTTAAAGCCACGTTCGGTCAGCCCCTTTAGTATGGATACGGCAAGGTGAGTCTTTCCGACCCCGACGCTGCCCATAAATAGCAGCCCGCGATCAACAGCCGGATATTCCATCGCAAAAGACGTCGCTAGTTTGAACGCAGCCTGTTGCGAGACGGTCTGCGGTTTGTAACTGTGAAAATGAAAGCCGTCGTAGCGTTTCGGCAGGCGTACATTGCGAAAGCCGTTCTTCGCGGCCTCGCGAATGCGGCATTCGCATTTGCGGGCACCTGAGCCGGGAACGACCTCCATACCCGTATCAAAGCACTTTTCACACGCGTAATAGACGTTGTCAGCAGGTTCCGGCATTTCGATAGCCGGCGGCGGCGGTACGGCTTTCAGGTCGGGGCGTTTGTCCTTTTCTCGCGGCATCGGGAATGGATTATATCATCGGGGCGTTTGTTTTCAACACGAACGTGAAACGCCCGCGGCCGATGTTGTAACATTATAAAAGTTTATGGGAATGCTTCGCAGCTTGATGATCCGATTTGGCCTTGCCGACCTCAGCGTGGACCGCACGCCGATCGCCGTAATGCTGCTCGACGACGACGAACGCCGCCACCGATGGTTTCGAAAACGCTTTGTTGGTGACGACCTCGACATTGCCGAGAACGTGCAGGAAGCGGTCGAATTGCTGGCTGAGCGTGCCTATGACGCCATCTTTCTCGATCACGATCTGCTGCCGCATCATTACGAATCGAACGACCACGACGACTGGGCAAATACGGGCCTCGCGGTCGCGCGATACCTTCGCGATAATCCCGAGATACAGCGTGCCGCGACCATCGTCGTCCACACTCGAAACGCCGATGCCGCCATCGACATGGTCACCACACTTCGCGAGACCGGCCGCACTGTCGAATACTGCGCTTTCCCGCTTCTCGACCTAAAGATCCGCAACTACTGGAAACGTTAAATTTCGGACCGCATGCTGCCAGCCTGCAGAGGTTGCAGAAGCCCGCGCGTAAGCAAGGGCGATATCCGGAGCGTCATCATACGGGAGCGGCTTTGCCGGAAGATGCCTGTGATCATCTTGTATGCTTTGGTCGTTCGCTATCGCCCTTGCTTACGCGCGGGCCTCTGCAACTTCGTTCTTTAACAAAATACCCCGCTCGTTAAGAGCGGGGCAATTCTGTCGGACCGCAGGCAGCTTGGTTGCGGGCCGGCGAACAACCACCCGCTACCGCAGGTGGTTCTGACAAGATGCATGCTGGCAGCCTGCGGTCCGACGTGTCACTCCAGTCCCACGAAATCGACATCGGTCAGCGTATCGGTGACTGTTACAACACGGGGAACGAAGCGGTAGCTGCGTGAGTTGACCGTCATCACGAACGAATCGCCCACAGGCACGCCCTCGAAACGGTAGTAACCGAACGAAGATGTGACCGCACCGCGTGTGACACCTGCCGCGTCGGTCATCGTCACCGTGGCGTTACGCAATCCGCGCCCGTCCGGCGTGAGGACGCGGCCTGACACTTCAACACCTGCTGCGGTCGGAGGCAGGAACTCCAGTCCCCAACCGCCTGCGATGCTTCCGATTGCCGTCATTGTGAGCGGTGAGCCGTTGTCGTCTCGGACATAGAGGTTCCAGTTGCCCATAGGGCTTGTCAGCCCGAATGCCCCGAACATCGTCTGCGTGACGGGCCTTGATACGACACAGCCCGGTTCGATGTACGGCCCTGCAGGAGCTCCCGCAAAGTTCGTCACAGGCGTCTCGCAGGTCGTGGGCAGGTATGTGCCTGTCGTCAGCACATTCGAATCAGGCAGCACCGCCGCAGCACTGTCAGTAAAGCTCAGCGTTACAGGCGAATTCACATCTATAGTGAAAGGCCCGCCGGTATCGCCCATCAGCACATACTTGGCACCGTTCGGCCCTACGAGCAGTATGTCTATGTTGTCCGGGATATCGTGCGACAGGTCATACAGAGTAACTCTCATGGACCCGATGACCGTCGGTCCTCCCGTAACGTTGATGGTCGAAGGGTTCGGTGATCCTGCCGTTCCCAAGAACATATCTATCGCCGTCGCATTGCGGAACTGCGATGCGGTGTCGTTTATGTTCAGCACGGCGGTATTCGGCGATCCTATGTCGGCATTGACGTTGTTGGTCAAAGACAGGTTGACCGTCTCGGCGCCTTCATTGATCACATCACCGCACAGAGGTACGCTGAAAGATTCGGAATCGTCATTTATCGCAAAGTTCAGCGTCACCGGCCCCGTGTAAACATAATCCACACCCGAAGTCGTGCAATCAGCACCGCCTGTCGCCGTCCCGTCTGTCAGCACCACATCTACGCTCGACGTGCCCGACAAACTGCCCGTCCTCGTCACCGTGATCACCGCACTCTGCGACTCATCATCCATGAACGTCGAAGCCGCGAACTGCACCTCGGTTGTAGGCGTCGGTGTCGGCGTCGGCGTCGGTGTCGGCGTTGGCGTTGGCGTCGGTGTTGGTGTCGGCGTAGCTGGCGGTGCTATAAACACCGATATGTCCGGAATCGAAAAATCATCGGCAAAATATCCGCCAAAGATTTCGGATCCCGTCGTCAGATCTCTAACGAAGATGCCCTGGCTGCCAAACAAAAACGAGTTATGTGCGGCATACAGTTTGCCCGTCGCACCGCTGATATCGATGCCGATCCCGCTGTTAATAGTTAGTGTCGCAGGTGGGATCGATACCGTAAACATCTTTCCGGTTGTCGGACTTGGCGTTCCGCCCGAACCTCCGATGGTGACAAGGCCGTCGTTGCGATAGTCCCAGCCGTATAGCGTTGTCGAGGTCGACCCCGCAATATTGTTCGAATGAGCTATCCCGACTATGGAGAAATTAGTTATCCCGTTTTGCGGATCGGCCGAGTCAAATTCGAGATTTGAGTCTGTCGCCAGGACAGCTCCGGTGTTTGGGTTAATTCGAAAGTTCTTATTGAACGCGAATGACGATCGAGTAATTACTCTGATCATGTCTGCTACCGGGTCAAAGTCCATATCGACACTGGCGCTATTATTTGACCCGAGGCCAAATGTTGGACCGACGGGCGTACAAAGCGCGGTGTTTATGTCAATTGTATAGATCTGGGCTTGAGAACCGGAGAAATTAGTACTGATCCCGTAGAGTTGCCCCGTTGAGGGCCGGAAGTCAATACTACGTATACTGTGTCCTGCAATCACACCGGTGATTTGACCGACAGTCGCTATATATTCAGGAAGATCAGTAGTGAATCTAACAAGCTGAAGGCCTCGTTCATCGCTGAAAAGGTCGAAGGAGGTAATTCCGTAGATCAGCTCA
Organism: Acidobacteriota bacterium; assembly: GCA_016700075.1. Lineage (NCBI taxonomy): Bacteria > Pseudomonadati > Acidobacteriota > Acidobacteriota bacterium. Next base: position 3,105,092 of record CP065000.1, read on the forward strand.
TAGGCGAGCGGGCCCGGCGTGGGCGAAGGCACGGGCGTGGGTGACCCTTGACAGTCCTTCTCAAAGATATACGCGGAACCCTTGTCTGTTAGCGGTGAATCATCACTATTAGATCCGATCAAGATGATATCGCCGAATACAGCGACGGCATTCCCAAATAGATCCGAGGCAGATCCACCCGAGGCCACGAGCTTCTGTTGTTCGGTCCAATCTATTCCTATTAAGTCGAAAACATAAGCGGAGCCTTGATTGACGCTATTAGCGTTTTCTTCGGATGCCGCTACTACGATCGTGCCGCCCTGTATGGCCACACTGTTTCCGAACCTATCCGAAGGTGCTCCGTCGCTGGCTAACAATCGATCAACCTCGCTCCAGCTGATGCCGGAGCGTGAGAATACAAAAGCTGATCCCTGATCTGTGTATTGAGTGTCACTACCTGGTGCACCGACCGTTATCACATCACCGTCGATCGCGACGCTGACGCCGAAGTAGTCATTTGCGGCTCCCACGGATGCAACCAATTTCTGCTGCAATGTCCAGATTCCGCTGCTTTCCGTAAACACATACGCCGAGCCGCGATCTAGTTGCGGTTCGTCATCAGATGGCGCCCCGACAACGACGGTATCTCCACTGATATCGACACTCGACCCGAAATAATCATACGGTGCTCCATCGAATGTAACGAGCTTTTGCTGCTCGCTCCAAATGCTGCCGCTTCGTGTGAACACATACGCAGAACCTTGGCCAACATTAGACACCGTATCATTCACGGCACCCACTACCAGCTTGTTTCCATCAACCGCAACAGAGGAACCAAACGCCTCAAAACTGTCGGCGTCCGAGGCGGTCAATTTACTTTGTTGAGTCCAAACGCTCCCTGAACGTGTAAATATATACGCCGCACCATTCTCAGAAAGTGGTGCAGTTCTAGCGAGGTGGGCACCTACTGCAATGGTGTCGCCGCTGATCGAGACACTGATGCCAAACTGATCACCCGCTTCAGCGTCTGAGGCTACGATCTTCTGTTCCAGAGACCACACGCCACCGATCCGTCTATAAATGTATGCCGCTCCGCTTGACGGCATCGATGTGCCGTGAAACGGCGCTCCGATAACCGCAGTATCGCCGCTGACATCAACAGACCATGCGAACCTGTCGTTAGCCTCGCCGTCGGCTGCAACTAGGTTGGATTCTTCCCCCCAGCTCCCAACACCTGGACAAGGGATTGGAGTGGGCGTCGGGCTGGGTGTCGGTGTCGGTGTCGGCGTCGGCGTCGGCATCGGTGTTGGCGTTGGGGCGGCGGTCAGTTCGAGTTTGGACGCGAATGCGTCCCAGTCGCCACCGTTGTAAACGGTACTAAATGCCCCGGCAGTCGTCGGGAAACCTGATTGCGTCGTGCCGCTGACATAGACATCACCCACGGCATCAACAGCCAAACCTCGAACACCGTCGTTATTAACGCCGCCGAGAAATGTTGAGTAGGTGAGGTCTGATGCTCCGTTTCCGTCAAGTCTGAAACGTGCGATAAATACATCCGCATTTCCGTTATAGGTGGTGTCATATGCACCCGTGGTTGTCGGCAGCGTCGAAGAACCGGTACTGCCGGCGATCACGACCGAGCCATCCGAGAGAAGCGCGATCGCTTCGCCGGTGTCGTTGGCTGTGCTTCCGAAAACGGTCGAATAAACAACGGCACTTCCGGCCAGGTCAAACTCGGTGATGAAAGCGTGATTGTTCAAACTAAACGTGGTTTGATACGCGCCGGTCGTCCTCGGGAACGTGGTAGATCCGGCGTTGACACGACCCGTAACGACAGCATTACCGGCCGGCCTCAAAACTATGTCAACGCCTGCCTCATTATTACCTCCGCCGAGGAATGTTGAATAAACAAGGGCAGTCCCTGTGGGATTGAGCTTTGTGACAAATGCGTCGTTCGATCCGCCAAACGTCGTTTGAAAAGCCCCGGCTGTTGTCGGATATGAGCTACCGCCGGCAATGCTGGTGACGTGGGCATTGCCGTCCGCGTCAACGGTGATCCCGTATCCGATATCGTCAGAGGTCCCGCCAAGGAAAGTTGAATAATCGAGCGCACTGCCGGAAGTATTCAGCTTCAAGACGAATGCGTCTTTGCCGCTGATAGTAGTATCGAAAGCGCCGGGCGTCGTCGGAAAGTTTGATGAAAATGTTTCACCGGTCAGGTAAGCATTTCCTGCTGCATTGACTGAGATCGAATTTGGATGGACAAAATCGACCATAGATCCGCCAATGTAGGTTGAATAGACGAGAGCGTTTCCTACGGAATTGAGTTTTGTGAACAAAATGTCATAGTCGCCGTTCGCGGTCGTATCAAATGCACCGGCGGTCGTGGGATAGTCCACTGATCTGCCTTGCCCGCCAACGTAGGCATTGCCGTCCGCATCGACCACGACACTTGCACCATAATCATCCGAAGCTCCGCCCAAATATGTGGAATACACTAGGGCTGATCCCGTGGTATTGAACTTTGTCACGAACATATCCCACGAACCGTTGATCGATGGATCGAATGTTCCGGGCGTCGTCGGGAACGCGGCAGAGAAAGTAGAACCGGTGATATATGCGTTTCCGGTCGCATCGATCGTCATCCCAAGTCCGTCGTCGCGCATGTTCGTTCCGAGAAATGTCGAATAATTTAGGCCCGGAGCGTCCGGTTCGTTTTCGGCAATTGCCTGCTTCTCCTTGATGGGGTTGGCGGAAAGCCGGATCCGGTCTGAAGCATCAACCGCAAAACTCATTCGCCTTTCGCCGGAGACATCTTCGGTCAGAACTACGACAACCGGATTTGCGACCTTGATCGCTCCGGAACCGGTATCGAAAATCACACCGCCGTCGTCAGCTAGCGATACGCTGTCAGCTCCACTGAAAGTCCATTCGACCTGCTCCAATGCTGCTTCAGATTCTGCGGTTATCACCGGCTCGAGGATGCCGTCGGCCCTTCCACGCCATGTGAGGTCGACGCCGAGATAGATGCCCGATGAGCGAACCTCTCGAAAGTTTTCGACATCGATGCGATGGTTTGCGGCCTCACCGATGAAGTAATTCGTGCGGTGTTCGAGCTTGCCTGCGCCCGCTTGTTCGCCTGCCGTCGTGGCTCCCGAAAGCGTCATATAGACCGCGGCAGCCGATTTCGGCCGCTCGACGTTTCGCCCTGGGGCGAGATCCGGATTAGGCTCGTCAGAATCAGATACTTTTTGCCGGGTGTTCTCGACTGCAACAAAAACAGCATCCAGCCGGGTCAGGAAAATGCTGTTTCCTGCCGAACCCCGAACAAAATATGTGACTTCCGGATGATGCTGGCCGCGGTTCTCTTCGAAATACACTCCGACAGAGCTACGCTGCTCGATCCTACCTCTACTTTCAACCGATGCAATTCCCGCCGGCAGGATGCCGTCCAGAAAGATCATGCCGGCAGCCGTCATCACCGCCAACAATACCATTACCGTTCCGAATATATACCGTGTTTTCCTCATCGATTTTCCTCCGTTTCTCGGGCTTCTTCCTTCGGCCTTGCTGCCTACCACAGGCCGCGAATTCAAACCGAAATCTAACCCTCTATCTACTAACGCCGAAGACCGCAGTAGAACCCGTCAAAAAAATATGAAAAAATGAAAAAAATTATGATTCGACAACTGCGGTCGTTAGCGATCGATCCATGATTGGAATTTGCTAATGCACGGCTGCAAGAAGTGGAATACACGGCTGCAGCGGCGGAGGCAGCAATGGCAGAATGGGCGGCATTATCGACGGCATTGTGTCCGGCGCCGCCGCGTGTGTATCACGCCTCAAAACACGCGCCTGCTGCCATTCTGCACAGCGGCCCGTCTATTATCTGACCTTGTTACGTGATCCTGACGTGCAAACGGCAAATGGCGACGGGCACTTCTTACCCGCCGCCGCGTGTCGCCGCGGTGTTTTGGGGCGTTTTCGGGCACGTTTTTGGCAATTTCGCATCACTTTTTGGCGATTTTTGGTGCTATTTTGCTTACTGCTCCGCAAGAGCACTTTTTTGGCGGCCGATAGTATGCATTAACAATTTTGCAACGCCGTGATAAGCTATGCGAATAACTCCGAAAACGGAGGCTAATTACTCGTTTGTTCAGTGATCGGCCCGGCGGCGTTTTACAATTTTGCTTTTTTGGCAGGAGACCAATTTTATGACCGACCTTAATATCCCTTCGAACATCACCAACGAGGAACTTATCAAATTCGTTTCAGAAGCAGTGGAGCTGTGCAAGCCCGATAGTGTCTATTGGTGCGACGGCTCGCAGGAAGAATACGACCGCCTCTGCCAGGAGATGGTTGATTCTGGCACGTTCATCAAGCTAAACCCTGAAAAACGGCCTAATTCGTTCCTTGCCCGTTCGCATCCGTCTGACGTAGCCCGCGTTGAGGACCGCACGTATATTTGCTCGCGTGCCAAAGGCGATGCCGGCCCGACCAACAATTGGATGGCTCCGCACGAGATGAAGCTGATCTTGAAGAAGAAGTTCGATGGAGCCATGAAAGGCCGTACGATGTACGTTATCCCATTCTGCATGGGCCCGATCGGATCACCGATCTCGCAGTTCGGCGTTGAGATCTCGGATTCGCCATATGTTGCGGTCAATATGCGCATAATGACCCGCATGGGCAATCAGGCACTCGACGCGATGGGTGACGGTGAATTCACCAAATGTCTGCATTCGGTCGGAATGCCGCTCGAAGGAGGCCAGGCCGGTGTATCATGGCCGTGCTCGCCCGATCCGAAAGATAAGTACATCGTTCATTTTCCTGAAGAAAACTCAATTGTTTCCTACGGATCCGGCTACGGCGGCAACGCTCTGCTTGGGAAGAAATGTCTTGCTCTGCGTATCGCTTCGACGCTCGGCCGTGCCCAGGGCTGGCTTGCGGAACATATGCTGATCGTCGGCGTCGAATCGCCTGACGGCCAGAAAGATTACGTGTGTGCAGCGTTCCCATCGGCGTGCGGCAAGACGAATTTCGCGATGCTCATCCCGCCGAAGCCTTTCCAGGAAGAGGGCTGGAAGATCACGACGGTCGGAGACGATATTGCTTGGATCAAGCCCGACGAAACTGGCAAACTGCGTGCGATCAACCCCGAAAACGGTTTCTTCGGCGTCGCCCCGGGAACGAATTATTCCACCAACTCGAACGCGATGGAATCGATCCGCGAGAACACGATTTTCACAAATGTTGCTCTCACTGACGACGGTGACGTGTGGTGGGAAGGCATGGACGGCGAACCGCCGGCACACGCGATCGACTGGCAGGGCAACGATTGGACCCCCGCATCGGAAGCCAAAGCCGCTCATCCGAACGCCCGTTTCACCGCACCGATCACTCAGTGCCCTGTCGCGGATGAGAGTTTCAACGATCCCAAAGGCGTGCCCGTTTCGGCATTTATTTTCGGCGGCCGCCGCAACAGCGTCGTCCCGCTTGTACTTCAGTCGTTCAATTGGGCGTTCGGCGTTTATCAGGCCGCGACGATGGGTTCTGAAATGACCGCCGCAGCCTTCGGCAATATCGGCGAGGTTCGCCGCGATCCGTTCGCGATGCTGCCGTTTGCCGGCTATCACATGGGTGATTACTTCTCGCATTGGCTCAATTTCGGCCGTCAGATACCCGAACCGCCGCGTATCTTCTCGGTCAATTGGTTCCTCAAGGATGAAGACGGCAAGTTCGCTTGGCCCGGATACGGCGAGAATATGCGCGTACTCAAATGGATCGTGGAGCGTGCCCGCGGCAAGTCCATCGGCAAGGAAACGCCGCTAGGCTGGATGCCGCGGTATGAGGATATTGACTGGCGCGGACTGGACTTCACCGAGGAACAATTTAACAAGGTGATGAACCTCGATCGGGATATGTGGCTCCAGGAGATAGCGATGCACGACGAACTCTTTTTCCAGCTTTATGACCGTCTGCCGAAGGAAATGACGTTCATTCGTGAACTGCTCGTTTCTAATCTCTGGCGTTCACACGATCTCGGTTTGGCCGCACCGCGAGTCGAACCCGAAGAGGCTGTGAAGGCCGCCGGTTAATGATCTTTGCGAAGGGGCTATCCACTCAATAATAAGGAGCGAATTTCGGTTCGCTCTCTTTTTTTGATTAGTGCTATACTGACGTCAATTGATCGAAAGGAGCCTATCAAAATGACATCCATTCTTGGCCGTTACTCGGAATATGCCTACGCGATCCTGCGTATTGTCACTGGGCTATTGTTCCTGATGCACGGCACGCAAAAGTTGTTCAATTGGCCTCCCCGTGACGGCGACTGGACGTTTCCGGCGGGTATTATTCTGGTCGCTGCGTTTGTTGAGCTTGTCTTTGGAGCGATGGTGATGATAGGCCTTTTTTCGGGGATCGCCGCCTTCATTTCCAGCGGTACGATGGCCGTCGCCTATTTCATGGCCCATTTCAGCATGTCGGCATTTTGGCCTCTGCAGAATAAAGGCGAATTGGCGGCGATCTACGCGTTTTTGTTCCTTTTCATCGCTGCCAAAGGATCGGGCGTTTGGAGCGTTGATTCGCTTTTCAAAGGCTCAACTGCTGCTTCTAACGACTAGATCGCGGCAAACATTGGCGGCTTTTTGTCATCTAAACCCGCAGTATCGTGGGATCGAAATAAGGAGGTTTTCATGAACGATTTTTCAACAAGTTACGGAGCACCGGCAATTGTAGCCGCACCGGTAGAGAGGGCGGCATTCATTCGTCGTACATATACGCTGCTGGCTTTCGCAGTTCTCGCCTTTATTGCCCTTGAGGCGGTTTTGTTCACTACAGGTATCGCTCAAGTGATTGGGACCCTGATCTTTTCCGGCGGCAGTATCGGATGGCTCGTCGTACTCGGACTCTTCATGCTGGTTTCGTTTTTGGCAAACCGCTGGGCTGTTTCGGATACCTCGATCGCGACGCAATACATCGGGCTCGGCATCTTCATTGTCGCCGAAGCGATCATCTTCATTCCGCTTCTGCTGGTCGCGGCCTCGTACGCGGGCGATACCTCGACCATTGCCAAGGCGGGCGTCGTCGCTCTCGGCTTGTTTGCCGGTCTGACGGTAACGGTGTTCATTACGCGTGCTGATTTTTCGTGGCTCGGACCGATCCTTGCGATCGCAGGTTTCGCGGCACTCGGGTTTATTGTTGCCAGCCTGCTGTTCGGGTTTTCGTTGGGTAACGTATTTGCGTTCATCATGGTCGCCTTTGCAGGCTCATCGATCCTGTATCAGACGTCGAACGTGCTGCATACGTTCAATACAAAACAGCACGTCGCCGCATCCCTGACGCTATTCGCCAGCGTGGCACTGCTTTTCTGGTATCTCCTGACCATTTTCAGCTCACGAGACTGATCTAAAGGTTCAACTTCATCGACGATGGGCTGTTCGGAGAATACTTCGGACAGCCTAATTCATATCAGATCAGATTGGATCAAAACGCCCGATCGCGTTGGCGTCGTAGACAAAGACGGTTACCTCGCCGGTTGCGGGGACGATTTTCTTGATACGCTTGCCGTCGCCGTCGTAGCGGTATTGGCCGATGACGGTGTTGTATTGGTCGCGGACTTCGGTTTGTTTATTTTCTGCGTCGTAGGTGAAGGTGCGGCCTTGCGGGTCGTTTGTGGTGTTGCCGGCCGAATCGTAGCTCCAGCCTGTTGAGGTCAGGCGGTTGTTGCTGGCCGAGATCGTCGGGTTGCAGATCGCTTCGGGGCAATTTGGGTCGGGGAATGTCGTGTTGCCACCGGTGAAGTCAAATCGCCGGTTTCCATAACGGTCGAATGTGTAGGTCTGTTTCCAAGACTGCGTAGCCGAACCGCCGTGCGGCGTGACGTTCTCGACCGCAGATTTTAGACGATTCAGCGAATCGTAAGTATATTCCTGCACCGCCGTAAAGCCAGTGTTCACTCCAACCGTCGGGACGGTGATCGTCTGCTTTGTGATGTTCCCATTATTCACTGTCGCCGTCGCTCCGTATTCGTGATCGAGCTTCAATAAATTCGTCGCACCGTTGGTTGAGCCAGCGACGCCAGGAGGACGTTCATAGAGACAAAGTCATGCCAACGAGAAGTGTAAAATCAGGCGCTTGGCAAGGTCTTCTCTGATGATGACGTGATTCGTCAATGATCGCTACTTTTTGCAGAAGCTATCTACGGCACCCGTGATTTCGGTATTTTGTATTTGGACAGAAAGCTACCGATCAATATCTCGCGGCCGTCGCGCCACCGGATCCATCCGAAAAAGTCATCATCCGGTGTAGTAATAACATTCTTTGCTCGCACACGCATCCACTCGCCTTCTAGGCGGTTAAAATGGAGTTGATCGTAATGCCGGTAACGGTATTCCTCGATAACATCGCCATTTGGTTTATCCCGCAGTTTTACACCTCCTGATATATAAATACTGTGATGGTAGGTGAAGAACTGCGCCCAACTTATTTTCACCCAATTTGGGTCAGATCGTACAATGTATTTCGTCTCGCGTGTTCTCTCGTTGATCTCCACCTTGTACCAGCTTTTCGACTCGCCTACGATTCTGTAGTAATCCGAATACCTAAAACCTATCGGGTCAAAATCCTTCGGCAGACTACCCTCCATCAACACGCAATCGTAGCTGTACCAAAGCTTGCCGTCGGAGTCAAAGAAAGATAGAAACGATCGCCCACTGTCTCGTGCCCAATAAGTGTGCCTGCAGTTCAGCTCTTTTTTCAAGGAACAAGCGGTATTCCACCAGACCCAAGGCGTTGCGAGTCCGTCGGAATCCTTAAATTCCTCTTTACTCGGTGCGGTGACCGACTCTGCTTCTTCAGATACTTCTTGCCCGATCACCGGATTTGTAAAAAAAACGACAAAACCGCAGATCAACAAACAGCTTAATACCATTCGCAATTCAATGACGTATTTTGTATTCATTCTCGTTTCCTCCTGCGTTCTTTTAGTTGCATGGTATCACTGCCCCGCTAAGACCATAGCATGGCCCCGCACTAACCTGACGATCCGGCCGGGCAGGTTGTCCCAGATGACCTGCCGGACCTGGAGAGGCGTCAAAGGGCACATAGCGGTCGGTAAAGCTCTCAACTACGCGTACCTCGGTAGCAAATCGAGTAAATGGCTCAATCAGCGGAAGTCTGTAGGCTTCCCGTACCACAACCTCAAATCCACGGAACAATTCGTCGTGTCGGACTGGCATCGACCCGTCATTCATTAACGCACCTCGGTCCAGGCTGCCGTCAGCAAGCTGACCGGTAGTTGCGGAGAACATATTCTCCCTGGTTAGGAGATGTGCCAACAACGTCTCTGTCGCAAATATTACGAATGATCCGTCGGCATCACCTCGGTATAAGGAGAGAGTTGCTTGAATATTTAATAGGTTGACAATGTCGCCATCTTCGTTAGCCGACTGGGTAGGATTAGGGCCCCTAATTGAGCCGACATTCCATTTCTCGTCGGTAAATCCTATGCTAATCCGAGTTGTTGACGGGTTATTGATAAGTTCATTAATCTCACGCCTATATCTCTCCGCCATTCTGTAAACCATTGACTGGGCACTGACAACATCAGAATCACTACCGTCGTTCCCTACGAGAACAAAAGCCTGGTCGGATCGGGCCACCTTGTAATCTTTACCGCCAATGTTTATATAAAGATCCTTCCCTCCCGGATCTTTATACAATACTGGATTGTTTCGAGCGTATTGATAGAGGTTCCAACTTTGCGGCGCAGCGATGCTGGTATTGTAGGCGAAGTAATCAGGACTTGAAAATCGGCCCAAGTCACTTCGGTACATTCTTGCCTTCGCGAAATCAAGGTCGGTTTCCTGATCGCGTTCGTAGGTGGTGAAGTTTCGGCGGACAGTATCACTGTCGTAGCCGAGTTCCATCGTGCGTTGAGATGTGTATATCTGTTCGCCGAAGGGCATGAAGTCGCGTCTTGATGTGACGTTGCCGTCGCGGTCGGTGTTTATGCGTGGGGAACCGAGGTGGTCGGCTGTTAGGTACGCGACTTTGGCATTCTCAACCGATTCGACGACGGTTGAGTATTCGGCGACGAGCTTGCCAAGAGCGTCATAGACGAAAACGGTCGTTTCGCCGGTCGAAGGCACGTATTTCTTTACCCGCTTCCCGTCGCCGTCGTAAAAATACTGGCCGATGACGGTGTTGTATTGGTCGCGGACTTCGGTTTGTTTGTTTTCCGCGTCGTAGATGAACGTGCGGCCTTGCGGGTCGTTGGTTGTGTTGCCTGCCGAATCGTAGCTCCAGCCTGTCGAGGTCAGGCGGTTGTTGCTCGTCGAGACTGTCGGGTTGCAGATCGCTTCGGGGCAATTTGGGTCAGGGAATGTCGTGTTGCCGCTGGTGAAGTCAAATCGCCGGTTTCCGTAACGGTCGAAAGTGTAGGTCTGTTTCCAAGACTGCGACTGCGAACCGCTGTTTGGCGTAACGTTTTCGACCGCTGACCTTAACCGATTTAACGAATCATATTGATATCTCTGCCCAACAGCGATCATTTTCTTCGTTACGTTGCCATTTTCCAAAAATCGAGATCCCAATCCAACTTGTCCTTAAGAATTCGCAACATCGCATGCCCGACCCCAATCCTTTTCCGTTATTTTTTAACGCATTTACTTGTCCTGTCACCGAATCAATCTCGCCGTATTCCATCACGATCAGCCTGATTCATCAGGTTGCGGGGTAACATTATTTGGAATGGGCATAATTTGCGATAGATTCTCGATTCCAGCGATAGAGGCGGCCTCCAGTTGGTCGAGATTATCCACAACGATTGACTTCCCGCGAAAAGAGAGCAAAAACGATTCGTTTCTACGCTCGAAAACTAATGGATCGCGTTCCTCAAGTAAATCAACATCCAGCCTCTCAGAAAATCGAGCCTTTCTGGAGCCTTCCAAAAGAGCATTCAGCCACGAGTCAATGTAAACGAACCGCTCGGTTATTGACTCACCTCTTGATTCAATAGTGATATCACCAACAGGATCGATCGCCATCGGATCATCTGAATCTGCTTCATCGAGAACAAAATCAATCTTCATAAGTCATTTCAGTGGATAAATCGATCGAATTCCGCCTTGCGAGTTCAGAACCACCTTGACCGTTGTGGGTCGCCCGCCGATCTCAACAACACCTTGAAAGGTGCGGTTGCTCGCTCGAGTCGCAGTCGCAACGCCGTCAGTAACTATTTTTTGCCCAATCTCGACGACCCTTTCTAACGTGATCGATGGATCAATTGCTTTGAACTCGTCTAAGTGTCTATTCTTAATATGTTTCAAGTTTCTTTTGCTTACGTCAGCAACTGTCTTTTTACTTACCTCCTTCGTGATCTCTTTCTTAGCCTGTTGCTTTGCCCCACCAATTCCAATCTTGCGGAGGAGCCAAGCAATAATTCCCGTTTTAGCTATAACACCGCCAGCTCGATTTATGGGTAGATTCTCGACGGTGGCGTCTTGTATTCCATGGGGCCCAGGTAGTGGTCTTCCGTCGAAGTGACCCAAGTAGAGTACAAGCCCTTCACCAAGTGGGGCCATTCCTGTTTGTCCATAGAAATCTTCCAAGGTTGCGGCTGGATAGTAGTTTCCAGTCTGCTGATAAAGGAATTCAGCGAGGCTTTGCCAATTATCGTTCTTTTCCCAAACGACGAATCGATATCCGTTCTGATCTGGATCTGACCACTTCCACATGCCCGTTGGGTCGGTGAAGCAGAGCGGGTTGTTCCTGACGTAAACATATAGATTCCAACTCTGCGCGTCGCTCTCGAATTGATCCAAAAAGGGTTCGTCCGTTGAGGTGAAGCGTCCGTGATTTTTGTTGTAGTATCTGGCTTGTGCGAAATCGAGGTCGATTTCATCGTCTCTTTCATAGCCCGTGAATTTCTGTCTGATATCGTCGGATGAGTATCCGAGGTTTTGGGTTCGTTGGGCGGTGTAGAGGTCTTCGCCGTAGGGGAGATAGTCGTTTCTTGAGATCACCGCTCCGTCTCGATCCGTTTTGATCCGAGGGCTGCCGAGATGATCGCTCGTCAGATAGGCAATCTTTGCATTTTCTACGGATTCGACTTGTGTTGAATACTCCGCGACAAGTTTGTCCATCGCGTCATAGACGAACACCGTCACTTCGCCGGTTGCGGGGACGACCTTTTTGACACGCTTGCCGTTTCCGTCAAAGAAATACTGGCCGATTATTTGGTTCGCAGAGTTTCTTACTTCGTACTGCTTGTTCTCGCCGTCGTATGTGAAAACTCGGCCCTGCGGATCGTTGGTTGTATTGCCTGCCGAATCGTAGCTCCAGCCGGTGGACGTCAGGCGATTGTTGCTCGTCGAGATCGTTGGATTACATATCGCTTCGGGGCAGTTCGGATCGGGGAAGGTGGTGTTGCCATTCGCAAGATCAAACCGCCTGTTTCCGTAGCGGTCGAATGTGTAGGCCTGTTTCCAAGACTGCGTCGGCGAGCCGCCGTGCGGCGTGACGTTCTCAACCGCCGATTTCAAACGATTGAGCGAATCATAGGTATAGTCCTGCACTGCCGTAAAGCCAGTGTTAACACCAACCGTCGGAACCGTGATCGTCTGCTTTGTGATGTTGCCGTTATTTACGGATGCAGTCGCTCCGTATTCGTAATCGAGCTTCAGAAGATTCGTCGCACCCATCGTCGAGCCCAGACCGATCTGCGTTGGCTGCAATCTGGAACTAAACTGCGTGGATTCCCATTTGACGTTTCCGAGTTGCATCGACGTCACCGCACCGGCGGGGTTGTAGGTGAAATTCTCTGCGTAGTTCCAAAAACCGGCGTCGGCGTTTTTCTTGGACTGAACCATCGACAAATATCCGTAATTGTCGAGAACATTCTTCACAACTCTCCCGGACGGATAAACCTGCTCGACCATCGCACCGCTCAAATTATAAGCGTAGCCGGTCAAATAAGCCGTCCCGTCCGTCGTCTGCTTATGCCCGGTCACACGACCTAAGATGTCGAACGACGTGTATTCGGTTGTCGATACGCTGGAGGTCACTTTTGTAAGTTTACCCTTTGCGTTCGTCAAATTGTCATAAAAATAACTCACCGCCGGCGTCGAATCCGAATAGCTCCGCTGCGTCACACGATTCAAAGCGTCATAAGCGTAAGTCGTCGTAATGCTCCTCGCATCGGTTTTCGTCGTCAAATTCCCAATCGAATCATAACCGTAACTTATCGTGCCGCTCTCAGGATTCGCCGCCGTGAGCAGCCTCGACAAACTGTTGTACGTAAAAGTCCTAGTCTGCACGCCCTGCGTCACCGTCGTCAGATTATTGAGCGTGTCATAAGTGTAAAACGTCGGTTGGTTAGGACTGGAAACAGCCCCAAGCTGGCCTGCGTCATTTGGCTCGTCAACCCGTATGAGTTGGCCGAGTGAATTTGTGATCGAACGCCGCTGCTTACCGGCTTGGTCGGTGACTGTGACAACAGTACCAATTTGCCCGCCGGAAGTTGCGAGATCGTAGTCTGTCTCGACAACCGCGTTGTCTGGCGTTGTAACCCTCCACAGCCGGCCGGCGGCATCAAAGGTGTTCGAGGTCCAGAAAATATCCGACGAACCGTTCGCCGTGGCGCAGCTCTGCCCGGTAAAGCCTCGAAACGGATTCGAAGACTTGGAGACACGGCTCATATTGTCGTAGCAGGAGAGAGTAAAGATATCTCCTGTTTCTGCATTGACGGATTGTGTCTTGACCGTGCGGCCAAGCCCGTCAAACCACGAAACACCCTCATTCCAGCTAGTTGCATCGATCTGAGAACGTGCTTTAACGAATCGCTGGCTTGCCGGAAGCTGTCCGTTCGTATCGGGCTGGCCGTATTCCGTGATCGTCTGATGTCCGTTCGGTGCAATAACGCGGGTAGGGCGGAGCAGCGGGTCGTTGTACTCCATTGTCGATGTCTGCCCGTTTGCGTCTGTAGAGGTCAGCGGGAGTCCCGTGTTGTAGTCGTATGTGATGAACGATTCAAACGCTGTGTTGGAACCATGGACTCCATACGGGTCAGGCACAGGCGTTGTTACCTTCGTAGGATAGGCGAAAGCATAGTCGTCGTCATATTCTGTGACCGTGTCATGGCCCCGCCCGTCCCGGGTTTTCCTTAGATTCCCAAACTGATCATAATAGTTCTTTGTTTCGACAAAGTAGCCATTCGCGATGTCGTAGTAGCTTTTCACCGAGGTCAGGTTGCCAAGGATCGATGTATTCGGATCGACCCAACTGCCCGCGGCCGCGGTTGGCATCGTGCCTGACGAGGAAAGGGTATGTCCGCTCTGGTCGTAAAAATACTGCGTTTTTGCTTTGACGTTACCGTTTTCGTCCTTGATACGAGTTTCTGTAACAAGACCGTGGATATATCTGCTCTTGTATTGTCCGTCGTAAAGGTAATCGTACTCGGTTATCCTGACCAGTGTTTGCGGGTTGAAATAAGCGCTGAAGGTACCGAAGTTATTCAAAACGTACTCGGCGGCAGCCTTCGAAACCGTAACGTATCCGTGTTCTTTGACGCGTTTGACGTTTAGATAAGCAAAGTATTCGAGATCACTGTGCCAATCGAACTCATTTTCGGTCATCGTCATCAATGCCGTCGAGCTATTTGGCTCGATCGTGATCGAAATACTCTTTTCTAGCCGCGGATCGCGGGTGGCATTCTGGTGGGCTCCCGAACCTCTCGGCCCTTCCATGGTATAGGAGTTTAGCGTCCGCCGGATCATTGAATCGGATGCTGTATAAAACCTCTCTTCAAGAATGCTGCCTGCCGTCGCATCGTCAAAACCGTATTTCAGATAACCGGGAGCAAGTCCCTGCTTTATTATTCGAACGGTGTAGGTACCGTCAGGGTTCGTGACACGCGTCCAGTATCCGTTGGTATTTCCAGCAGAATATTGCCACAACAACTCGTCATTGCCCGTACCGTTCTCGCTTACCCATCGCTTTACCACGCCTCGATTGGCCTGTGTGTAAGGATCGTTCATAGGAGAAATGCCCGTAATTGTGTCGTATTCGAACCGTTCATACGCTCCGGTTGGGTAAATTATCGTATCTATCTCGCCATACACGTTGTATCTGAACCGGTACGCTCGACCGTCAGGCAGTTCTAATTCCGAAAGCAGCAAGGGATTGAAAAGAGAATCGGGCGTAACCCGAGTACCCGCGGCCGATCCGAACAGACTGGGTGATACTTGTGAGTATTGTCCTGTGGGTATTGAATCCCCAAGATAGTGTAGATCGTCATTAGGATTCGACAGGATTGTCGCCTGGGTCTGCGGATGCCGTAAATAACGCCATTTCAGTATGTAAGACATTGCTTCATTCCCGAAGCCCGGAAATTCAAGCACTTGGTCTCCATCAGCATTACTCAGATTATTCGAATTTACTGGCCGTCCAAGAGTATCAACAGAAGAGACTTTATTTCCGGCAACATCGAAAAACGCGCGATTGCCGCCAACAATGTATTTGGAACCATCGGGAAGAAAAAGTGTTCCAGAGTAAGCATCGTCTCGAACAAATTTCATACGGGAGCCGTCCGTCGAGAAATAGGTTTCTGGATATGATGGTTGGTATGGGAGAATGTGAACTTTGTCATCTTTGCGAAATTCTACGGTGGAGCCATTTGGCATTTGAAGCCTAAAGCTATCAACAATGAAATTCTGATAATAATTCTCGATACCCGCAGGGTCACCCAGAGAATCATAGAGCGAAAGCCAATCATTAGTGAAGCTGGGAAATCCCCCGCGAAGCTGCCAGCCGGAGACAGTATTTTCCGCAAATTGCACAGAGACCCATGAGTAGAAGTTGTCAGTCAACATCCCGTGTTGAAAGGGCGGGAAACCGAGAGGCTGGCAACAGGTGCCCTCCATATAGTAACCTTCGTACTGCATCTTCCACACCTTCGAATTGTAGGAAAGTTCAAATGGTATTGACGTCTTTCCGCGTCCCGAGTAAGTAGTCAGAGGCAAATTGAATGACATTCCCAATGTGATGGGATCTACCTTCAAATCGAGCTTATTCGCATAATCAACAGAGTATTGTTGATATTGGACATTCTGCGGTCGGGCGATCACCGACAGACCGAATACAAAAAGCACAACGGCCAACCCTACTCCAATGTAACGATGAGATTCGCGGTATTTCATAATTCCTCGCATTGTCTATTCTCGATTCCTATAACTTCGGCGATCATCGAACACTCTATCTACCTCCTGTAATAAGCCGGTACCGGAATATCGCCGGCGGTGCCCCAGGATTCGGTTCTGGTTTGCTGATCTGTTGATTTGCGGATGTACCAGTAGCCAGGGTTGCCTTTTGTCGGGAGCACACGCCAGATGGCGATATCGCATTTGCCATCGCCGTCGTAGTCGTTAGGTACTAGTGTGTCGCCTGAATCGCCGTAGTTGATCGTGTCGGTCTGGTTGTCAGAAGAGCGTTTTATGTACCAGTTCGTGTTTGACGGACGGAATAGGGCGAGGTCCGATTTGCCGTCGCCATCGTAATCGCCGAGCACCGGTTTGTCGCCGCTGCTGCCGAATTGGGTCGAAAAGTTGTGCTGTGTGGCGATGTCATAAACATAGAATGTGGCGTTGGAATCTCGCCAAACCACAAGGTCCGCCCTCCCGTCACCCGTGACGTCTGCCGGTACAGGCACGTCCGATGACGTTCCCCACGAATGCGACGTCACCTGAGAGGTCGAGCTGTTGTGCACATACCAATCGCCAGTCGAAGGGCGATAGACGGCCGCATCGGTTTTGCCGTCGCCGTCAAAGTCCGCCTGTGCCGTCAGGTCCGTGGACATCCCGAGCGAAATATAGTCAACAGAGCTGTCACTGCTGCGGAGAATGTACCAGGTCGTGTTTGACGGACGAAATACGCAGAAATCGGTCTTACCGTCGCCGTCATAGTCACCCGGGACGGGGATGTCGCCGGCCATTCCCCAGCCTTGCGAGGTTTGCTGAGAACCGGGCCCGCCGAGGACATAGAATGTCCCGTTTGACGGCCGCCATACCGCAAGGTCCGCCGGAGGGACGGCATTGGCATTTGCGTCCTCGACCGCAAGCAGGCGGGATCCGGCGTAGATGTACTCCTTGCTAAGCTGCGGCGTAGGCGTCGGGCTTGCAACAGCAAATGGATCCCAACTGCTAGGTGAGTTCTTCGGGAGTTTTCGACCGAACCAACCGGTCCTCTCACCGGTCAATGCATCCGTTCTAGGGAACCAGCCGTTTCTCGCAAATATGCCGGCTGTCAGCAGCAACGCGAACGCAAACACTCCGGCCGCAAACAAGACGCTGCGACGTCGATAAAAAGATCCGTGCGGGGGCAGGGACATTATGGTCTCTCCTTTTGTCCTGATCCAAGGGGGATAACCAACTCGTTGTTGATCGATTTACACGGAGCATACGCGCGCCCTATCGATCTGTCAAGCGTTTTTTTCTAATGGAAGCATTTTTGAAGGAACGATGTACGGTGAGGCGCCGAGATGCGCCGCTCGACAAGCGGAAAGCGCTACCGGTCAGATCCACAATTGCGGCGCTCAACTACAGACGCCGGCAGTTATATTTGGCCAAACACGGGGCGTATCGAAATACGAAAAAATGGATACTGTCGGGGCCGATACCGGAGATGGCTTTGGAGTTTTGGGGGGCCGTTTTCGCCGTGTGCCGCTAAACCTCTGAAATACAATAGGTTATCAGCATTGAGCTACGTGCGATATCGAAACGGGCACCCTCAAAACGAGTCAATTTCGGCAGTGTTTCGCCCGGGATCAGTTGATCTTAAGGCAATTTCAAGTGACTTTAGGCCAATGTCACGAGAAAACAGGCCAATGTCATGAGAAATCAAGCCAATGTCACGAGAAAACAGGCCATTGTCACGAGAAATCAGGCCAATGTCACGAGAAAACAGGCCATTGTCACGAGAAAAGAGACCAAAGTCACGAGAAAATAAGCCATTGTCACGTGACTTTGATACATATTTTTGGATTTTTGGTTTTTTGCGATCTAATTGCGAGCCTTCATCTGATCTTAGATGTTCGTCAGATCACCCGATCAGATCGCTCGCCTGCTGCCGCGGGACGCGGTCGATCGTCATTAGCCGGCCCAACGCTTCGAATACACTATTGCAATGGCCTACATATTCAACAAAGTGGTTCCGAATTATCTGAACAAGTCTGCTCCAGACATAACATTTCAGCTGCCGATATCATTGACCTCGATATCTTCCACGGCCGCCTCACCGTCGGGTTTTTGAATGAGGACCTGAATGCGGCGTTCGACATTTTCGAGCCGTGCTCGGCATTCGCGGGAAAGTGCGACGCCTTTCTCAAACAGTTCCAAGCTCTGTTCCAACGGCTGGTCGCCTTCTTCCAACGAAGCGACGATCTTTTCCAATTCACCTAAAAGTTCTTCGAAACTCTTATCCATTTTCACCTCAAAAGCCTCTCGGCCTGTTTTATTATCTCGCTTAGATTACCAATTCCCAGACGCTCTGCGGCGGCCTCTCCGCCTTTGGTCGCGACGGCGATTATCTCCTGCCCGATCGCCGCAGCGATGTCCTGTGCAAGGCGTTCGTCGCGTATGCCGGTGATCTTCCAACGATCGCCAACCCGACGCATCCTGACCTCAAGCGGGCGGTCGTCCAATATACTCCTCACGACGGCGTTGTTGCCGGTGTTGACGGTTTCGAGATATCTATCCGCTCCGAAAACCAAACCAAAGAACGGTACATGCCCGAACTGCTCGGTTCTCTCCCGGATCACCCGAGGCACCTCAGACCTTGCTCTATCTTTTACAGCCGGAATCAATGGCCGCGAGAGAGCGGCGGCCTTACGCAATGTGTCCTGCGGCAGGCCTCTACCGTAAAGCTCGATCGCCTTGTCGATCACCTGAACCGTAAAATCATCTACGACCGCGTCGTAATCAACCAGTTCCTCGATCGCTGCACGGTCGTCGCGTTTTGCAGCGTCAACAAGAAGAGCAAGCGAATAAACGGGCTGTTGTTTCAGCCGCTGATAATACAACAAAGTGCCAACGCCAATGACCAACAGTACTGCCGCCAGAACGGTGCTTGTGATCAGCGCAAGACGCCGCGACCGTGTCATTTGGGATCCACCTCTACAACCTCGGCTGTCAGTCGGCCATTGCCCGGCCTGACGCCGATCCTATCGCCGACGGCTACGTCCTCCGCCATTCGCAATACCCTGCCGTCCAAGGTTTGTACCAGCGAGTATCCTCGAGACAAAACTGCCAACGGAGAAAGAGAGTCGAGCTTGGCGACCTGTAAACTAAAGGCTTCCGTACACGCCGTTTGTCTGCTTACCGCCGCCGAACCTGCTCGATTTGCCAGTAGATCGACCTGCCTGCGCATTTCAGCGGCGATGCCAACGAGCCGAGAAGGCGAGAAAGCCTGCAATAACTCATTATAGAGATTCCGCTTGGTATGGAACCGATCTGAGATCTCAGAGGTCAACCGATCACTCAGCGAATTGAGTGCGACATCCGCAGCAAATGTTCGATTCTTGGCTATCTCGAAACAGCGGGTCTCAGTGGAAGAAAGCGTGGCAAGTATGTCTTCCTCTCGACCTGCGACGAGTTCCGCAGCAGCGGACGGCGTAGCTGCACGGAGGTCGGCGACGAGATCCGAAATGGTCCAGTCAATTTCGTGGCCGACCGCCGAAATTACCGGAATAGAACTCGCCCTGATCGCCCTCGCCAAAGCTTCGTCGTTGAATGCCCACAGGTCTTCGGCTGAGCCGCCGCCGCGGCCAACGATCAGAACGTCAAGTTTTTCCTTTGGCGGGAGCTGCCCGCTAAACAGATTCGCCGCGGTGATCGCGTTTCGAATAGAGTCGGCCGCACCTTCACCCTGCACCAATGTAGGGAGCAGAAGGATGCTGATCGACATCGCTCTTCGCGTCAGTACACTCAAAATATCGTGAAACGCCGCTCCTGTTCGCGATGTGACGATGCCCACACGATTCGGAAAGAACGGTATCGGACGTTTCAACTCCGGAGCAAACAAACCCTCATTGTCCAATTTGGACCTAATTTGCTCGAAAGCGGCCCGAAGAGCTCCTTCGCCTGACGGCTCGAGCGACTCGACAACCAATTGCGTCTCGCCCCGAGCAGTATAGAAGCTGACCTTGCCGCGAATTCGTACCTGAATCCCATTCTCGGGGCGAAACCGGATACGAAAGTTTGTGCCTTTCCAGCAAACGCAGCGGATCTGAGCCTTTCCGTCGTTAAGATTGAAATACCAATGTCCCGACGCCGCAGCTGTGAAATTGACTACCTCACCTTCGACCCAAACGTTCCCAAATTCATCTTCGAGAGCGGCCTTAATGCGCGAGGTAAGTTCCTCGACGCTCATCGGCAATCGGGCATCATCAGACGTCAGCAGATCAAAGTATGATTCGGCCATTAGATCTATCTCACAGACTCAACATTCAATACTTGCACAAATGTATTCGGCCTGAGCGAACGAATGCGAATACGGTTCAAAGGAGTTTCGACGGTTGAGGAGCTTCGGTATGTTATTTCATAGGAGCCGCGCAACTGTTTTACAATGTCGTCATACGCCGTCTGAATTTCAGATAGCTGCGTGATGTTATAAAACACTCCGCCGGATACCGATGCGAGCCTGGGACCTTCGTCCTTGGCTTTATCGGTTAATATCGAGTTCAGATATCGTTCACGAAGCGGGTCCAACCCGCTTTCCGTGAGATCGGCAGAAGCCATCACACCCGAAGGTACGTAAAGCGGATACACGACCGCACCGCTCTCTTCTATAGGGCCCAAAAGCGTATCGAACGCCAAGAATGACCTGTTATCATCGCCGTCTGTAAGAACGACGATAGCGGTCCTTTCACCCTTAATTGCTCTCAGTGTTTCAGCCAATGTGTAGGCAAGAGCATCGTAGAATGCGGTTCCGCCGCCGGCATCGAATGAATCCAAAGACGAAGAGAGTTTAGTTCGGTCGGTTGTGAAACCGGATAAGACCTTTACATCCTCGGCAAAAGTAACGATCGAGACCCTATCCATTACTGATACGGTATCCAAAAACGACCGCGCTGCTTTTCTGATAAAGGTCATATACCGGTCGACGCTGCCTGATACGTCCAAAAGGAGAATCAAATTAAAAGGAGCCTCGGACCTCTGTACGGATACGATGTCGCGGCGTTCCCCGTTTTCAATGATCTCGATCCCTGAGGTTGTCATGCCTTCGACGGATCTGTTGTTCATATCTAAGAACCGTATCGAAGCTTTTCGAAGATCGGACGGTTGTAAGGCTACTGTCTCCTTACGTCTGGAAATGCGAGGCTCAGTAACAACCGGAGGAAGGCTTCGGGCGTATTCGCCGTAGTAGCGGGGGGCAGATCGGCGAATAGCCTCCATCAAAAGACTGTCGCCGCTGCGAACGATCGCTTTTGCAGCATTTGTCAACGGCCTGTCACGCAGATCGTTAGCGACCTCATTTGGCGGGACGTTAAGGAGAATGATCCCGCGTGCCGTTGAGAATTTAATGTCTGTCCTTTTATCTTTTTCGCCCTTTTTGAGTGATCTGCCAAAAGTATTACCGCTGATCTCGAATCTTCCTCCGGCCCGTTCACGGATACTGGGCAATTCGATGTCCGCCGAATATCGAGGTCTCGATCCGGTCCACTCAAATGAATATGAGAGCTTTTCGGTCCCGACGTTCGCCGCGATCGTGCCGGTCAATGTACGTATCTCGATCGATCTAAACTCGCCCTCGGCAGTTACTGCACCTTCAGTTGTTTCGATCTTTATACGCGATCCGGATGGGACAGTGATCTCAAGGTCTATTCTCTGATCCACTCGGACAGGAGCAACTCGGATCTCCGCGTTCTTTCCGGAACCGGATACCCGTAAATCTCTTTCGTCTAAAGAGGCACTTGAAAATGCCTTTAATTTGAATTGACGTGAGGCCTCTTCTTCGGAGACCGTGCGAACAGCGACCTTACCGCTCCTGTTAATTACGGATAATAGCTCAGGCGCACCAATAGAAATTTCTACTCGGGTGGTCTGCCCAACCAGCGGCAGAGATAGGAGGGCGATGGTAAAGAACGCCAGAATATGTCTGTGAGAAAAAGCCATTATTCAGTCGGAGGTGGACGATCTCCCGGAAACTCTGCCAGACTGGATGAGGCGTTGCCGCACCCTTTCCTGCCAACGCTTTCTTGGACGCCCATCGTCCTCAAAACGTTCGATTAGATCGTTCATCGACTCGCCTCCGGCCAACCTTGTCTTGACGTATAGCAAAGCCACAATGATCGCAGAAAACGAAAGAACTAGTATTTGAACTGGCATCCACAAGATCTGGATCAGCGATTCCAGCAGCGTTGTTTTTAACTGGTCACGCATATCCGCACCACCGTTCACCTTGATAGTCCGCTGAGGACCGATGTTGATGTTGAAACTACCCTCATTTTTCTCATCCTTAGTGCTTTTTGCCGACGAGGGGCTATTTTCTCCTTCACTCACGCTTATAGCCGGCGGGGTTGACTTTGGATCGAACGCACGGGCGGAAATATTAACTACCGCGGAAATGGTTCCGGCAACTATTGCAGGAATCAAAAAGAGCATCAAGACTACACCGGACGCGGTCATCATAGAGCGGCGTACCAGCGTCTGGGACCTTTTCAGGGCTGCCCAGCCTTTGAGGCGTTCCATCATCACAACCGGGCCGACAAGTGTCCAAGCCACACTTAGTACCAGAAACCCAATTCCACAAGTCAGAGCACCGATCACGATCGTGCCTAGAGTACTTAGCAGCCCTGTCCCGAATAGAGCTTTCCAGCGAAGTCGCGTTTCGCGGAGTGCGGGCCGCAGCCTGACAGGCCGCAACGGGATCGAAAGGTACTGGGTCACGATCCACGTAATGGTTCCCAAGTTCAAATAGGTGCAGAGCATGCTAAGGACAGTCAGCGCAAAACCCGCAATTCCGAGTGCAACGTTAGATGAGGTCTCGCTGATCGTCTCGCTGATCTTCAAGAACGAGAGCGTTAACATCAACACAGTAAGAATGATCGAAGGCAGTTGAAAAAAGGAGGTTAGGAGCAAAAACTTCGGCAGATGCTCGCTGTAGATAACCAGTGCCCTGCGAAGCAGTCCGAAAAGGCCTTCTGAGCGCGACCGCAGCTCACTTGCAAAAGCTTCCGCACTTTCAGGTCGCAGTTCTAGATCTTTTTCCAGTGCGTTGTGGATGACCTGCCGCATTTTTCGACGGACCTTTTTAGATGTGAGCGGCTTGGGCTGTTCAAATTGGTGAGCATGCATCACCGCTTTGTAATCACCCTCGAACGGTGTTGATCCCGACAGCATTTGGTATGCGATCACGCCCAGGCTGTAAATATCGGATCTCGCATCGAGTCTGTCCCCCCGACACTGCTCCGGTGACATGTAAAGCGGGGTTCCAAGCACGGCACCGGCTCTGGTAAGTTCTGCAGAACCCTTTCCTTCCAATAACGAATGGCCGTCAGGCGAACCTGAAACAACTTGCGGGTGCCCGGAGGAAGCCTCATCTACTACATTTGGGCCCAGCTTTTCCTTGTTATCGGATGTCTTAGAAAAGATCGCGGTCTCACCCTCTGAATTTTCGGCGGGCCTGGTTTCACCGAGCGGCATAGCCTTAGGAAAGGCAGTAACGTCTGTTCCCAACGCCACCGTATCGTTCAACTCACTGTCGTCAAAGGTGATATTCGGCCCCTCGAAAACCGTATGTGTTGAACGGCGATAGATCTGCGGCGTTTCTCCGTTCGGCTCCAGATCTGACTGCTCTTCGAGTTTTGCGATACCGAAATCAAGTACTTTGACCGTATATCCGCCACGCTGATTGGGCTCGAGCCAAATGTTATCGGGCTTTAGATCTCTATGGATAATTCCTTGCTGATGAGCCTCGTGAACCGCTGAACAAACCTGCTCAATGATGTCCAACGTCCATCCTACCGGCAGGTTTTTTTCCTCGTCGAGTATTTCGCCCAGTGTGCAGCCATCCAAGTATTCCATGACGAGGTATGCGACCTCGCCGTCATTACTGTTGGCGAATCCAAAATCCGTCACGTCTACCACGTTCGGGTGTCTTAGACGCCCGGCGGCTCTTGCCTCGCGTCGAAACCGCTCTACGAATTCCGGCCGACGCATATACTCACGCGAGATGATCTTAACGGCGACAGGGCGCTCAGTGCCAAGATGTGTTGCAAGATAGACCGTTCCCATGCCGCCGCGTCCGAGTTCGCGGTCGATCTGGTATTTAGAGTCAAGCGTCTGGCCTGTGTAAGACGTATCTTTCATTTGCCGGTAACTGCAAATCTATCCTGTATGTTGCTGCCAGCGCAAGTAATTACGCCCAACGAGGGACCATTGTTTTGTGAAAGCATAGATATGTAATAAACTTCTACCGATCAAACGCGAAAAATGCAGTGTTCTACGCTATCGTATGCCTTGGGGTTGTATTATACATGAAACACTGTGCTATACTTCCGTAGGTCGAAATGACATTCTGTTAGAGCGTTGGGTCGGGAGGATCCCTTGATTATGGACAAGAGCAAAGCAATAGAATCGGCATTACAACAGATCGAAAAGAAATTTGGCAAAGGCTCGATAATGAGACTTGGTGAAAGGCCGCACGAAGACATCGGAGCGATCTCAACAAATTGCCTCAGCTTGGACGCAGCTATCGGGGTTGGCGGATTTCCTAGGGGCAGAATAGTCGAGGTGTATGGCCCGGAAAGTTCCGGAAAAACCACGCTCGCTCTGCAAGTGGTAGCTTCTGCACAGAAAACAGGCGGTGTCTGTGCTTATATCGACGCTGAGCACGCTATGGATCCTGAGTATGCACAAAAGCTCGGGGTCAATATCGATGATATGTTGATCTCGCAGCCGGATTCGGGTGAACAAGCTTTGGAGATCGCCGAGACGTTGGTGCGGTCCAACAGTGTTGATGTTATCGTCATCGATTCAGTTGCGGCCCTAGTTCCGCGGGCCGAACTCGACGGCGAAATGGGCGACAGTTTGCCCGGCCTTCAGGCGCGGCTAATGTCGCAAGCTTTGAGAAAGATCACCGCGATAGTGTCAAATTCTCGGACATGTTTCGTCTTCATCAACCAACTTCGCGAGAAGATCGGCGTCTTCTTTGGGTCCCCGGAAACGACAACGGGCGGCAAAGCATTGAAGTTTTATGCAAGCGTTCGACTGGATATTCGCCGGATCGGCGCGATCAAGGACGGAGATAAGGTAGTGGGCAACAGAACACGCGTAAAAGTTGTCAAGAATAAATGCGCTCCGCCCTTTCGTGAAGCTGAATTCGACATTATGTACGGTGAAGGTATCTCTAGAGAGGGCGATCTTCTCGATCTTGCAGTTGCCAACAATATCGTAGAAAAGTCGGGGGCATGGTTCTCATATGCGGGCGAACGGCTGGGCCAAGGCCGTGACAACGTAAAGAATCTGCTCAAAGAAAGGCCCGAGCTTCTGGAACGCATCGAAAGTGATGTGAAGGTTCGATTAGGATTTGTAAAGGCCGACGCCGCAGTTTCGGGCTAGTCGGCCTAATACGGCCATCAAAAGCTTCGTGTTGATCCTCACTGCTTAACTACATTCGAGTTTGAGGCAGTGTCCGAGAGCATTTTCTTCACGGTCTTCTCGTCGGGGATGCCCGGTGTCGGCTTAGAACCCGGCTTAAATGGCTTTTTCAGTTCCTCAGGGCCCGGGATCCCGGGTGTGGATTTTTCGTTCGGCTGTCCTTTCTCCATTGTAACTACCTGGGGCGGCTGAACCTCTTGGATCTCGATAAGCTCCGGTGTCATTCCGGGAGGCAGCACTCCGACATTCGAATTTCCCGCAGCATTTCCTGCCGGGGAATTTAAGTTCTTCGCAGGATCCGTTCCACTACAGGCAATTGTCAGGAGCACGGATACGGTCATTATAATGATCTTGGTCATGACTATAATTTTAGCAAAAATGGCATTTTGCATCACAGTAAGAGTTGTGATTTGACAAGTAAAAATCGCTTCTTTAGAGTATTAAGTTCGCGTTGGCTTGGATGTCATCGCAAATTTTGGCCAGGTAGCTCAGTTGGTAGAGCAGCGGACTGAAAATCCGCGTGTCGGCGGTTCGATCCCGTCCCTGGCCACCAAAATCGCAGGGCTGCCGACTAGTTCGCAGCCCTATTTTGTTGCCCGCAATACCTCTGCAACACTCCACGCCTGAGCAGCGCAGCCTCTTGCATCATGCGGTTTATCGCCGTCAAATATCTCAGATATCTGTCCTAACATGCTAGTGGTCAAATGCTGTTCAAAGCCCTTCCAAAACTCTTTGATCCTAAGTTCTGCGACTGCGTCCGATGAATGTGTTTTTCGATATGCATCGACAAAATGCCCGATTAGCCAGGCCCAAACCGTGCCTTGGTGATATGCCGAATCTCGTTCGAATGGTGTTCCTTTGTAAATGCCCACGTAATTTGGATCTTTTGGTGACAGCGAACGCAGTCCACATGGCGTCAACAACTCATTCTCGACCTTATCGACGACCTTTCGGGCCTTCTCGTTATCGAGCATCGAAAACGGCAGACTGATGGCGAATATCTGATTTGGCCTGACGGCAGCATCCTTTCCGGCGCCGTTGACGACATCATAGAGGCATTCTTCGGTTGCGTTCCAAAATTGACCGTTAAAGCTCGCCTTTGCCATAGCGGCCATTTCGCAAAAGCGTGTCAGGTTCTCGGCGTCTCCAAATCTTTCCGCAAAGCCTGCCATAATGGACAGGGCGTTGAACCATAACGCCTGTATTTCCACGGGTTTACCGATACGTGGTGTGAAGGCGAAATCGCCTGCCTTGGCGTCCATCCAAGTCAGTTGGGAATCGTTGTCGCCTGCGTAGAGCAATCCATCGGTATCAACATGAATGCCGAATCGGGTGCCTTTGATGTGCCATCGAACGATGCCCAAAAGCACCTCATAAAGCTCGTCCTCGACGAATTTCTCATCGTTTGCGGCCTCTGCGTATGCCCGCACAGCTTCGAAGTACCACAGCGTCGCGTCGACAGTATTGTAATCGGGGGTTTCGCCTTCATCGGGGAAACGGTTAGGCAGCATTCCCTGCGAAACGTGGCGGGAATATTCGAGGAGAATTTCCTTAGCGACATCAAAACGCCGTGTAGCGAGCGTGAGTCCGGGAAGAGCGATCATCGTATCGCGGCCCCAATCAGAAAACCAATGATAGCCCGCAATTATGGAGCTTCCGCTTCCGCGTTTTACGATGAACTGTTCCGCGGCCAATACGAGCTGAGTTGTAAACTCGTCCTTAGCTCCCGAAACCGCAACTAGGCGTGCACGGCGTTTGATCTCGGCTTTTCGGAGCTTTTCGGCATCACGAACGGGCATCTTCTCGGTTGCGGCGATCACGACCGCGGGTTTCGCAAGCGAAAAGCTCAGTTCAAACGGCTGATACAGGTTCTCGCTGTGATCAAAGCCGCGTTCCGACTCGATCGGATAGTCGAAATTTCGATACCAATGGCTTGTTACTTCGGTATTTGACGCGTTGTGGTTCAGATAAGTAGTCGGCATTTCACCCAACGATATCTCGGCGTGATCTTTGCGAATTTCAACTGCAAACTCAGCCTCCTGATGCCGCAAATAATGAAAATCGCGGAACGCGAGAAGCGGGCGTACTGAAAGTTGAATAACATCAGCTGCGGGATCACCGCGGTCAATGATCTTCCAGCTCACGACAACGGCATTCGAGCCGTGCGGCATAAAAAGCGTACGTTCGAGCCGCATGCCGCCTGCCTCAAATGTCCATATTGGAAAAGGATCAAGGCGGAACTCACGCAGAAAAACAAAGCCTTTGGGCTCGACGGCGTCGGGCCAAAGGTTGGTACTAAGATCAAACCTCTCATCGCCGATATGGAGCGTTTCTTCGAACTTAGAGAGCAGAACAACGCGGCCGACGGGCGGATCAGCCGCAGCAACAAGCAGGCCGTGATAGCGGCGGGTGTTCGCACCGCAGACGGTCGATGACGCATAACCGCCGAGTCCGTTGGTTTCTAGCCATTCTTTTTCGAGCACAGCATCGAACGAAGGGGCTTCGAATTTTAGATCGATCACAAAACCATTTTCGCCGTAGAGGCTGTGCAAGAGCAAATTGAGCAGGCAATTCAAACACGTATCGCAAAACGGGACGACAGCAACCCGTAGAAATGCCGTCAAACTGAGGTGAAACAATATCAGACGGCGAAGATTGCGTGCCGAAACGAGGCTGAGTTCAATGCGGTTGGGCGGGGGCGTTGCCCCCTTCCTGACCCTCTTGTATTTGTGTTGAAAAGAAGAGCAAAGCCCGGCCGACTTTTGAACGCTGATAGATCAATTCAGTATAGGGTTTGACAGTCCGGAAGGGGGCATCGTCCCCGAATTGTGCCAAAAGGATAGCAGCCCCGCGACTCGCTTTCGCCATTGCTTACGCGCAGGCTTGTGCAACGTTGGCTCGCGGTCCGACGAGCGGATGCGGGCATGGATGCCCGCGTTCCCGGCAAAGGTGCTGAGAAATTGCCTTTGGTCCGACGGGCATGGGGCCGTGCCGCTGTTTTGTTCCGGCGGCGTTTTTATGTATGGTCTTAGCGGAGGAATTTTACATGAAATATACATACGGTTTTGCACGGATATTGATATTAGGTGCGTTGCTGATCGTCGGGGCGAATGCTCAGGACGAGGGCGAGGTTCACATCGGGTTTAAGGGCGGCGTCAGCACGCCGAATCTGGTCGGCGGCGGCGACAACGAGGTAACACGGGATTACAAGTCGCGAACCGCGTACAATTTCGGCGGCTATGTAGAATACAGGGTCTCGCCGAGGTTTTCGGTGCAAACCGAAGTTAATTTTGCACCGCAAGGCGGAAAACGCGAAGGCATTCAGCCCGTGACGCGTCCGATACCGGGACTGCCGCCACCGCCGGGGCAGTATTATTACGGCAACTTCAGCAACACCGCGAAGCTCAATTATTTGGAGATACCCGTACTTTTCAAATACACGCAAAAGCGTGACGGGCCGCGTGTATATGTGAACGGCGGGCCGTATGCCGGCTTTTTGCTGAAAGCCACGCAGGAAACACGCGGCACCAGCCCGCTCTATATTGACCGGAACGGCACGCCGTTCCAAATTCCGGGGCCTCCGACGGCAACAACAGGCAATCCGGAAGGCACAATATTTTTCCCGCCGATCACTTGGGACGCGGATACCGATGTAACTGACAGCCTTAATCGTTTCAATGTGGGATTGACCGGCGGCGGCGGCATTCAGTTCCCAGTCGGCAAGAACTATTTCTTTGTTGATGCGAGGGCCGCCTACGGATTCCGAACGCTGCAGAAAAATACTGCGACCGACGGCAAGAGCAGAACGGGTTATCTGCTGTTTTCGTTCGGGTATGCGTTCAAGGTACGCGGAAGGTAGTTGATCTGAGACTAACTGCGGTCCGGCGGAATTGCCCCGCTCTTCGGAGCGGGGTTTTTTGTTTCTCCCGACATTCGGGCCTCAGCCCAAATGAAATGTTGGGCCAAAGCCCAATTCTCAATTGTGCATGTGAACCGTCGGCTGAAGCCGACGGCAATTCTAGGTAATTGTTTCCAAGATGCAGGCATGCAGTCCGCGGTCGAGCGTAAAACCACCCGCTATCGCAGGTGGTTCTGACAGTTCGGTTTAGCCCTTGCTAACCTAGCGGCCTCCTTCTCCAACGGACAGGACCCTAAGCCGCGTTCAACCACCCACTACCGAAGGTGGTTCTGACTTGAAGCGGTATTGTGCTAGCGTGTGGGCGAGGACGGTGATGATTATTATTGCGCCGCCGAGGATCGCCCATTGCGACGGGCGTTCGCCGATGAAGACAAAGACCCAAACCGGATTAAGCAGGGGTTCGACAAAGCCGATGATCGAGGCGTCGAGCGGGCGTGTGCCGCCGCGGACGCCTTTGATGAACAGGATGTACGCGATACCGATCTGCAGAACGCCGAGAAACAGAACGGCGAAAAGATCCAGCAAAGTTATGGTCGGAATCGCGGCGATGCCGCTCGGCAGCGTGACGATAGCGAGCAGGAAGTTGCCGTAGATGACCGTGACCGTGCCGCTAAGGCCGAGGGCTTTCGGGTGACGCAGCAGCAAGATATAGAGGCCTAAAAACACTCCCGAGCCGAGTGCGGCAATGTTGCCCGCAATATCGCCTGCCGACAGGTCGCCGACGAAGAACAGCGACATTCCCGCAATGCAGAAGATCACGGTTGCGAGGTCCCGGAGGCGGAACTTTTCGCCGATAACGAACGGTGCAAGGACGAGGATGTAGATCGGGGCCGTGTACTGCAGGAAGATCGCGTTAGCGGCGGTCGTTTGTTTGGTCGCCCAGACGAAAAGGAAAAGCAGCGTGGAATAAATGAGTGTGCAGAAAATGCCGAAGCCGTTTATTCGCAGGCCGTCGCGGCGTGTGATCAAAAGGACCGTTATTCCCGCGAAGAGCGATCGAAAGAACGTGACCTGATACGCGTCGAGGGAAGTGAGCTTGATGAAAAGGCCGCCGGTGCTCCAGAGGAACACTGCGATAACGACGAGCATCACCGGGGGAATTGCCTGCAGACGCTTTTCCATTAAAAGAATTTTCAACGCAAAGCCGCCGAGACGCAAAGGCGAACGGAAGGGAAGTTAGCCGCGAATAACACGAAGACCACGAATCAATTGGACCGATATGGTGCCTTTGTCGTGATCTTCGTGTTATTCGCGGCCAGCAATTATTCGCCGGAGGTCGCTTCTTTGACGACCTCGCGGAGCTTCTTGGCAGATGTCGTTACGGGTTCCAGCTCTACCTCCTCGACGTTGCCGTAAACCTTCTTGCCAAAGACTGCGTTCCAGGGCGGAATGACGATATGAACGTTGCCTTCGGCACGGGCCTGGCAGGCGAGGCGGAGAAACGGATGATCGCCTACGGGCTGGTTATAGCCGAAAACTTTCATTTGGCGACGTTCGCGTGCGGGCGGCGGCGTGAGTTTTTCTTCGCCGGCGAGCACGCCGACCCAGCAAGTGCCGCAGCTTGCCGATGTGCATTCGATCGGCACGGGCCCTTCCCAACAGCGGGCGTCCGATGCTTGCCAATTTTGCGAATGGTCCTTTTGCGATGCGGTTACGATCTCTTCGTCGTTGATGATGGTGAATTTGCCGGTGTAATTCAGCGCCGAATGGTTGACGGAGAATTGTTTATCGACGGTGCGGAGAAAGCCTAGCAGGCCCTGGCTGTCGTCTTTCGCACGCTCGGCGACGATGGCGTCGGGGCTTTTTGCCATTAGCCCTTTCGGCTCTGCGACCTCGCCCGAAGCTGCTTTGAAAGCGTCCAGGCCGACCTGATTCAGCGTCATCAGGCCGACCGCGGCGATGGCGTTGACGAGCTTGCGTTCGACGCCGAGCTTTTCTGCGGCCTCGATCGATACTGATTTGATCAGATCGACAAGTGAAGCAGGTTCCTCGGCCATTTCATCGGCCATTTTTTCGATAACGCACTTCACCTTTTTCCAGTAACGGTGGCCGTATAGGAAATGATGCGACGTGTCTATCTGCGTGGCTAGGCTGTATTCGCCCTGCATCGCGATTCTGCGTAGCGTTTCTTCAGTCGCACCGTTTTCTGCAAGAAACTCTTGCAGCCCGAGCGGATAAAAACGAAACCACACCTGCACAGCGTTGCGATCGACCTCGTGTATCGACGGCAGCAGCTCGTCAACCGCAGTCAGCCATACGTTCTCAGAGTGGTGTGAAAGAGACGCCTCGAATTCTGTCATCTATTATTTGGTCTTGAACGGCGGTTCAGAAATCCGCCAACTCTCAAACTTACAAATTGTAACACATCGTGCGAAAGTTGCCAATCACGATTGTTATTAGACCCCATTGCGAAAAAAAACATTGACAAAATGAGGGGGGGGGGATTATATAACCGGATTCCAAACATACGAAGTCTTTCTATGGTCACTATGGATCGACGCGTCTTTCACATCACACAATTGCTTAGGAGTTCGATGTCTAGAGAATGGACCGTCGAATCGATGGCCACCGAAGTCAGAATGTCGGTGCCGCATTTTCAACGGTTATTTAAACAATCGATAGGTACCAGTCCGGCTGCATATCTAAATGAACTTAGACTCAAAAGGGCGAGAGTGCTGCTTTCAGAACCTGAATGTTTTTTGCACATAAAAGAGGTCGCGTTCCAAATCGGCTTTAGAAGCACGAGCCATTTCACGACTGAATTCAAGAACAAATTTGGCTCAACCCCAACGGAATTTCGCAACCAACAGTCAGAAATTCACCAGTCATTATCGCCAATCCGAAGCAAATGATCGTTTTCGACAGGTAATGTTGGAAATGCTCACTAAATAATCGTTGAATTTATCAACGGTTTCGTGAAGACTTTAGGGAGTCGGAAACTGGTCTAATTTCAATTCTCATTGAACATCTAGCGATTTAATTAAGATTCACGTTCGGTTGGTTTTATCAATGGAACGATTTCGGAAGATTCTTGAAATAGCATCTAATCTAGCCATAGTGCTAGTTGTAGCCCTACTAGGAGTCTTTGTATTTCAACGTAATTTCGATCGACCGATAAAGCCGAGCCCGGGAAGGAGTGACTTCATAAAGCCTGGGAGTCGTTTGGCTTTTAGTGGTCTCGACTGGGGCAAAAGTGATAGAAATCTTCTCCTCGTTCTTTCGGCGAATTGCAGGTTCTGCACCGAAAGTTCTACGTTTTATCGGAGAATCGTGGCCCAAAATGACGATTCTTCCAAGCTAAGAATTTTGGCCGTGTTTCCGCAGGAAACTAACGAAGCAAAACAATTCCTCATCTAGAACGAGATAACGGTTGATGCTGTGGTATCGGCCAGCCCAGCCGAATTGATGGTGAAGGGGACGCCGTCCTTACTGCTAGTCGATTCAACGGGGATTGTACAAAAAACGTGGGTCGGGAAAATACCTCCTGAAAAAGAACCCGAGGTATTGTCTACAATTTTTGATTGGCTTTAATGCAGTTCTTGTTCGCTAAGAACGTTACGTACGAAAAGGAGAAAATGACATGCAAAATATTCTAATTAGATTGACGATGTTAACTGTTGGACTAGCTGCACTGGGCGTATTCCTTTTCGATGAAAAGGCTTCCGCCGCGGATGCTATTGTCGTAGCAGGTCCGTGCCAGCAAGACTGCGACAGATACTGGGAGATTTGCAACGACGCATGTGAGGAAGCGTGCGAAATCAATGATCAAGATTGTACTTCTTGCGTAATTGGTTGTGCACAGGAATGGAACAGTTGTTCTCAGCATTCAATATATTGCTCCCAGGGTAGTTTTTCGTACAACCCCAGTTGCAATCTCCAATTTGGATTACATTGCGTTGTCGTCGGTGGAATCGAAGATTGCGATACCCGCGAACGGTGCTCATAATGGGTATTCTGAAATATGCAATCGTATTGGTTATGAAAATGGCTGCGTCGTTTGTCCAGATCCTGATAACCAAAATTGTTACGGAAGTGGCGGCCCAGGTCAGGGACCTCTTCAATGTTTGTAGACGGAAATCATTATAATGCCGTTATGCTTGGGACTGTATCAGGTGCCGTTTTTAGGTAACTACCATACATCACATTTGCGATTATTGTGTAAATATCGGAGTTGCGGCGCCTGTCGGGCAAACTGGTTTAATTCTACTAACCAACTGATGTGTGTAGACCGCAATCGATTGGAGCCTGCTGTGATTTTCCCCATTACTGTAATTGCTTCCGCGCTTGTTCTTCTTTTTTCTCTAACTATATACTCCCAGTCAGAACCACCTCTTCGAGTGAATACCAATATTGTGATTGTTCCCGTATCGGTGATTGACCGAGATGGTAGGTTCGTATCGGACTTGAAACAGGATGATTTTAGAATATTTGAAGACGGAATCCAGCAAGAAATTGAACTGTTCGAGTCGACATCACTTCCGATCACCATTTATTTTTTGGTCGACATGAGCGGGTCGATGACCAAGCACGTGACATCCGTCAACGAAGCCATAAACACGTTCGTCCGCCAACTGCGCCCGGACGACCAAGTGGCAGTTGCATCCTTCGCCGATTTCACAAATGTATTAATAAAGCCCACAAAGGTCTCGACGTTACAAAGAAGTATCCAGGTGAAACCGAGAGTCGACAGCCATTTCACGAGAATTTACGATGGCGTGCATGACGTGCTGAAAGCTGTTAGGAAGATAAAGGGAAGGAAATCAGTAGTAGTTTTTTCCGACGGTGCCGGTGATGGGACGTACGCATCTGCAAGTGGAAATTTGCGTGACGCTGAAGAAGGCGATGCGACTATTTACACGGTTCAGTTTCGTTATTTTAATTCGTCGCCGCCACGTGGAATTAGTCAAAAAAAGTTCCACCAGGCACTTGAAAACGCGACTACTTATATGCAAAAACTGCCTCAACTATCTGGTGGGCGATACTACAATATCGAAAAAATCACTAGTCTTGATGAAGTTTTTGAAAAGATAGTGAATGAACTTTGTGGGCAATATAATCTCGGATATTACCCACGAGGTGATGGAAGGCCTGGTGAACACCGTAGGATCACAGTCAGGGTGGGTCGTGCCGAGGTCGCTGTAAGATCGAAGAATGGGTATTTTTTCTCTTTTGGAAGGAGGTAGTTCCGAAATTCAAAATTCGTGATTCATTCCACCCTTTCTCCTACTCTAACTATCCAAAGTGCGATACAATTATTAAAAGCGATTTTCAAGATAAGCGGCGAACTTCAACTTGACACGATTCTCTGAAATTCATAATATCTAAAGTTTCGGACTTTGCGGTCTGTTGCGTCTTGGAGGCGAAAGTGCTGAAAAGACGGGGATTTTTGAGAATCAGGGACAGGAATTGTTGCGTAAGAGGTGCGGGAACACACTCGCTGCCGGCTGAGAAAAACACATCTATTGCCACGCTACAGCAAAGTCCGGATACTCGGGATCGACTAATTAAGAGCAATTCATTCAGCGCGAGCTGCTTGAGCTAACTGCCGGATGCGTCCGGCAAGAGTCAGGTAAGACATTTGTTTTGCCTACGTAAAAAAGAAGGGTTTTGGTAGATTATGCCGACAATTAACCAACTAGTTCGCAAAGGGCGTCAGCGCGTCAAGTATAAGACCGCAAGCCCGGCATTGCAGTCAAATCCGCAGAAGCGCGGCGTTTGCACGCGTGTTTACACTTCAACGCCGAAAAAGCCGAATTCGGCTCTGCGTAAGGTCGCACGTGTTCGCCTGACGAATCAGATCGAGGTGACGACATACATTCCGGGTATCGGCCACAACCTGCAGGAGCATTCGATCGTGCTCATCCGCGGCGGCCGCGTAAAGGACCTTCCGGGTGTGCGTTATCACGTTATTCGCGGAACGCTGGACGCTTCGGGCGTCGCGAACCGTAATCAGGCCCGTTCGAAGTACGGTGCGAAGCGGCCGAAAGGAGCGAAGTAAGAATTGAGTAAGAAACGCCTAAGGGCGTCACTCTGAACATTCACTCTAAATCTAAACAGGGAATTATGCCTAGAAGAAGAGTTGCAGGAAAAAGAGAAGTACTCCCGGATCCGATCTACAACAGTATCGCGGTGACCAAGTTCATCAACGGGCTGATGTGGCAGGGAAAAAAGAGCGTCGCTGAAAAGATCTTTTACGGCGCTATGACAAAGATCGGCGAAAAGACAGGTGAAGAGCCGCTCAAGGTCTTTAAGAAGGCGCTTGATTCGGTCGCTCCGGCGCTTGAGGTCAAATCACGCCGTATCGGCGGTGCGACATATCAGGTTCCGCTCGAAGTTTCGCGTGACCGCCGCAATACGCTGGCGATCCGCTGGATCGTTTCGAACGCTCGCAACCGCAGCGAAAAGACGATGGAAGACCGCTTGGTCGGCGAGCTGCTCGATTCGATGCAGGGCCGCGGCGGTGCAATGAAAAAGAAGGACGACGTCCACCGTATGGCAGAGGCGAACAAAGCGTTCGCACATTACAGATTTTAGTCATTGGTCCTTGGTCATTTGTCCTTAGCAAAGGACGGATGACAAATGACAAAGGACATTTGCTATGGCAAACATAAGTTTAGACAAATACAGGAACATCGGGATCATGGCCCACATCGACGCGGGCAAGACCACGACGACCGAGCGCATTCTTTTCTATACCGGGGTTTCGCACAAGATCGGCGAGGTTCACGAAGGAACCGCGACGATGGACTGGATGGAACAGGAACAGGAGCGCGGCATTACCATTACGTCGGCTGCTACGACCTGTTTCTGGACGCGTAACAACACCGAGCATCGCATCAATATCATCGACACACCGGGACACGTTGACTTCACGATGGAAGTTGAGCGGTCCCTTCGTGTTTTGGACGGTGCGGTCGCTGTATTCGACGGCGTGGCGGGCGTTGAGCCTCAGTCCGAGACCGTATGGCGTCAGGCCGATAAATACGGCGTTCCGCGTATTTGCTTCATTAATAAGCTCGACCGTGCGGGTGCATCGTTCGAACGCAGTTTTCAGTCGATCCTTGACCGCCTCGGTGCAAACGCAGTTGCTTTGCAGATCCCGATCGGTCTTGAAGAGCACCTGAAAGGCGTCGTCGATCTGATCGAGATGAAGGCCCTGCTTTGGAAAGACGAGACCAAAGGTGCCCAGTACGAGACCGTGGATATCCCTGCAGATATGGTCGATCAGGCTAACGAATGGCGCGAAAAACTGGTCGAGGCCATTTCCAGCGTCGATGACGACCTGATGGTCAAGTTCCTCGAAGGCGAAGAGATCTCGACTGACGAGATCCGCAAGGCTCTTCGCAAGGCGACCACCGAACTGAAGATCGTTCCCGTTGTTACGGGTTCAGCTTTCAAGAATAAAGGCGTGCAGACGCTGCTTGACGCAGTCGTCGATTACCTGCCGTCGCCGCTGGACGTTCCCGCGATCGAAGGCACGAATCCGAAGACCGATGAGGTTGAGACCCGTGAAGCCGATGCAAAGGCTCCGTTCTCGGGCCTCGTCTTTAAGCTGATGGCTGACAAGCATCTCGGCCAGCTCGCATTCGTACGCATCTATTCCGGCACTGTCACCTCAGGCTCCTACGTTTACAACACAATTAAGAATTCGAAAGAACGCGTCGGCCGACTGATGCTGATGCACGCGAACAAGCGTGAGGACCTAGAAAAGGCGTCCGCGGGCGAGATCGTCGCTATCGGCGGCATGAAGAACGTCACGACCGGCGACACCATCTCGGCAGAGGACAAGCACATCATCCTCGAATCGATGGAGTTCCCGGATCCGGTCGTCCGCGTCGCGGTCGAACCGAAAACGCGTGCCGACCAAGACAAAATGGGCGTCGCCCTCAACCGCCTCGCGCAGGAAGATCCGTCATTCCAGGTTTCGACGGACCACGAAACGGGCCAGACCATCATTGCCGGTATGGGCGAACTTCACCTCGAGATCATTGTTGACCGCATGAAGCGTGAATTCGGCGTCGAGGCCAACGTCGGCAAGCCGCAGGTCGCATACCGCGAAACTATTACCGCAGGAGCACCGGGCAAAGAGATCTTCAAGAAGCAGTCGGGCGGCCGCGGCCAGTTCGGCCACGTCGAACTCGAGATCGAGCCGGCACCCGGCGAGGGCTTCGTTTTCGAAGACAAGATCACGGGTGGTGCCATTCCGCGTCAGTTCATCAAGCCTGTTTCGGAAGGCATTCAGGACGCCATGCGTCGCGGATTCCTTGCCGGCTACGAGCTGGTCGATATCAAGGCGAGCCTTGTTTTCGGCTCGTATCACGAGGTCGATTCGGACGAGCGTTCGTTCCACATCGCAGGTTCGCTCGCGTTTCAGGACGCACTTAAGAAGGCGAAGCCGATCTTGCTTGAGCCGATCATGAAGGTCGAGGTCGTCACGCCTGAGGAATATATGGGAGCCGTCAACGGCGACCTTAACCGGCGCCGCGGGCAGATCGAAAAGATGGAGCCGCGTCCGGGCAATGTTTCGGTCGTGACCGCTTATGTGCCGCTGTCTGAGATGTTCGGTTACACGACCGACCTTCGTTCGGCGACTCAGGGGCGTGCGACGTCTTCGATGCACTTCGAGCGTTATGCCGAAGCACCGCGAAACGTGGCAGAAGAGATCATCGCAAAGGTAAAGGGAGCAAGCAATTAACGATTGATATCAGAGAACTGATATCTGAAATTTGAAACTCAATAACGGGATTTTAAATTCAATAACGGGAGAAGCAAATGAGCAAAGAGAAATTCGATCGCAGCAAGCCGCACGTGAACATCGGTACGATCGGTCACGTTGACCACGGGAAGACGACGTTGACGGCGGCGATCACGAAAGTGATGTCAAAGCACAACCCGAAGATGGTGGTGCGAGCGTTTGACAGTATAGACAACGCGCCGGAAGAGAAAGCGAGGGGCATCACGATCGCGACAGCGCACGTTGAGTATGAGACGGCGAACCGCCACTATGCACACGTTGACTGTCCGGGCCACGCTGACTACGTGAAGAACATGATCACGGGAGCGGCACAGATGGACGGAGCGATCCTTGTGGTGGCAGCGACGGACGGCCCGATGCCGCAGACGCGTGAGCACATTCTTTTGGGCCGCCAGGTAGGCGTGCCTTCGATGGTGGTGTTCATGAACAAAGTGGACATGGTCGATGACGAAGAGCTGCTGGAGCTTGTCGAGATGGAAGTTCGCGAACTTCTCTCGTCGTATGAGTTCCCGGGCGACGAGATCCCTGTAGTAAGGGGCTCGGCACTGAAGGCCCTGGAAGGCGATCCGGCATGGGAAGCAAAGATCGACGAACTGATGCAGGCAGTGGATGACTACATCCCGACACCCGCACGCGAGACGGACAAGCCGTTCCTGATGCCTGTCGAAGATATCTTCACCATTCAGGGACGCGGAACGGTCGCAACGGGACGTATCGAACGCGGAGTGATCAACGTGAACGAGCCTGTGGAGATCGTGGGCATCAAAGAGACACGCAACTCCGTTGTAACGGGCGTCGAGATGTTCAAGAAGCTTCTTGATTCGGGAATGGCAGGCGACAACGTCGGACTGCTGCTCCGCGGTGTTGAGCGTAAAGAGATCGAACGCGGACAGGTCATCGCCAAACCGGGCTCGATCACGCCGCACACGAAGTTCAAGGCAGAAGCATACGTCCTCACAAAAGAAGAGGGCGGACGCCACACGCCGTTCTTTACGGGCTATCGTCCGCAGTTCTACTTCAGAACAACGGACGTAACGGGCGTCGCACACCTGCCGGCAGGTGTCGAAATGGTGATGCCGGGCGACAACATCCAGATGGAGATCGAGCTGATCGCACCGATCGCCATGGAAAAAGGACTCCGCTTCGCTATCCGCGAAGGCGGCCGCACCGTCGGTGCCGGCACCGTGTCGGAGATAGTTGAATAG
The DNA here is from genome assembly GCA_016700075.1 of Acidobacteriota bacterium. Taxonomy (NCBI): domain Bacteria; kingdom Pseudomonadati; phylum Acidobacteriota; species Acidobacteriota bacterium. The sequence goes on from CP065000.1 coordinate 3,144,605, forward strand.
AAGTATAGAGTTGCCGTTCAGAGTTACGCGTTAACGCGTGATCACGCCTAATGGCGTAACTCTGAACGAGCGTAACTCTGAACGAAATTTATGTTGAACGAAAAGATCCGGATCAAATTGAAAGCATACGATCACCGCGTTTTGGACCAGTCCACTTCGGAGATCGTTGAGACGGCGAAACGAACGGGTGCACGAATCGCGGGGCCCATTCCTCTTCCTACGGTGAAGAACAAATGGACCGTTCTGAGGTCGCCGCACGTCGATAAGAAGTCGCGTGAGCAGTTTGAAATAAGGACACACAAGCGTTTGATGGACATCCTTGATCCTACGGCCGAAACGGTAGACGCGCTGATGAAGCTCGATCTGCCGGCAGGTGTTGATGTGGAGATCAAGGCGTTCGGGAAGAATTAGTCTGGGAAGTCTAGGAAGTCTAGGCGGCCTAGAAAGTCCAAAGAGTTGAAGAGGTCATGGCGAGAGGGAAATTTCCTTTCCAGACCTACAAGACTTGCAAGACTGAGGACTTGTTAAGAATATGATCAGTGGAATCATTGGAAGAAAAGTAGGAATGACGCAGATCTTTGCCGAGGACGGTACGGTAACGCCCGTGACGGTCATCAAGGCAGGGCCGTGTGTCGTCGTTCAGACAAAGAGCGTCTCGGGGCGCGACGGCTATAATGCCGTTCAGCTTGGACTTGTCGAGGACAAGCCGATCCGTTTGAAGAACGTGACGAAGCCGCTGCAAGGGCACTTTGAAAAGACCGGAGGCGGCGTCCCGCCCACCCGTGTCCTTAAAGAGATCCGTCTTGAGTCGGAGCCGGAAGCGGCTATCGGCGATCAGGTGAAAGTGGACGTATTTTCCGATGGTGACAAGATCGAGGTCGTCGGCCGCTCGAAAGGACGCGGTTTCGCAGGTACGATCAAACGCCACAACTTTTCACGCGGTCCTGAGTCGCACGGTTCGATGAACGTCCGCAAGCCGGGTTCGATCGGGCAGTCCGCGTATCCTTCGCGTGTGATCAAGGGAACGCGTTCGTCCGGCCATATGGGCGACGAGCGTGTAACGGTGAAAGGGCTTACGGTCGCACGTGTTGACGCCGAGAACAATCTGCTGATGGTTCGCGGTGCGGTGCCGGGAGCAAATGGGAGTTTGGTGATAGTAAAGAAAAGCTAAGAGTGTTTTACGCCTGAAGGCGTAACTCTGAGCTAACGGAGTGAGAAATTATGCCTACCGTAAAGGTTCGCAATCTGAAGAATAAAGAGGTCGGCGAGGTAAGCCTATCCGATGCCGTGTTCGGTGCCGAGTTGAACGAGGCCCTTATTCACGCAGCGGTGATGAATTTCCAAGCGAACGGCCGCCAGGGAACGTCTGCGACCAAGACCCGCGGCAACGTCTCGGGTTCGGGACGTAAGTTGTGGAAGCAAAAAGGTACGGGCCGTGCCCGTATCGCGTCGCTTCGCTCGCCCCTTTGGAAGGGCGGCGGTAATGTTCACGGACCGCAGCCGCGTGACTGGTCATACAACATGCCGAAGAAGATGCGCCGCGGAGCACTCCGCTCGGCACTTTCGGAGAGGCTTCGCGAGGGAAATCTCATCGTCGTTGACGATCTTGGTTTCTCGGGACCGAAAACGAAGGATTTTCTGGCCGCCGTTGCCACACTCGGGCTCATTGAGAACGATGTCAGGCCGAAGATGCTGATCGTTGATTCACTGGATAATGAGAATCTGATCCTTTCATCGCGAAATGTTGAGAAGACGAAGGTCACGAATCCGTTCGGTGTGAACATCTACGATCTGATCTTTCACGAGAAGCTCCTGATCTCAAAGGCTGCGATCGCGGAGCTTGAACAGATCCTCGATCCGAAGTCGGAAGGCAGTTCGGAAGAGGCCGCTCCGGTAGAAGAAAAGCCGAAAGCAAAGAAGGCCGCGAAGAAAAAGGAAGAGACAGTGGCAGTTGCAGAAGCAGCGGCAGAGGCAGAGCCGGAAGAAGCAGCAGTGGCAGAAGCAGCCGCAGAAGCAGAGCCGGCAGCGGAAGTAAGCGAGGAGGAAGCGAGCAATGAGTAAGATGAACGTCTGGGATATTTTGAGAACGCCCGTCATCACTGAAAAGAGCGTCATCCTCAAGGAAGAGTCGACCGAAGAGGGCGGAAACCGAAAAGCAGGCCAGGTACTGACATTCAAGGTTGACAAGAACGCTACCAAGGGCGACATAAAGTCCGCCGTAGAAGAGATCTTTAATGTAAAGGTCGCTGCTGTCAGGACGATACAGTATCAAGGCAAGGTGAAACGCCGCGGCCGCATCGAGGGCAGAAGGCCTTCTTGGAAGAAAGCATACGTCACGCTCCGTGCGGGCGAACCGATGGTGGATTACGCAGAAGCAATTTAGTAAATCGTGAATCGTAAATCGTAAATAGAGCTTCTATTCACGGTTGACGATTTGCAATTCACGACAAAGATATGGGAATCAAGAGATTAAAACCGACTTCACCGGCACGGCGGTATCAGACATATCTGACCCGCGACGAGTTGACGCCGGGAGCAACACCCGAGAAATCGTTGCTTGAGCCGAAGAAAAGGATATCCGGACGCAATAACGACGGCCGTATCACGATACGCCGCCTCGGCGGAGGCCACAAACGCTTTTACCGCGTTATCGATTTCAAGCGTGACAAGCTTGGTATTCCGGGCAAGGTCACTCAGATCGAGTACGATCCGAACCGCTCGGCACACATCGCGTTGGTGACGTACCTCGACGGTGAGAAGCGTTACATCATCGCTCCCGTTGGCCTCAAGGTCGGTACGACCGTCCTTAGCGGCGAAGGAGCCGACATCCTGCCGGGAAATGCACTTCGCATCAAGGATATACCGCTGGGAACTGAGGTTCACAATATCGAGCTTCGCCCAGGAAAAGGCGGCCAAATGGTTCGTTCGGCAGGCGGATTTGCTCAGATCGTCGCGAAAGAAGGCGATCATGCCCAGCTTCGTATGCCGTCAGGCGAGGTCCGCAGAGTTCCCGTGGTCTGCATGGCGACGGTCGGACAGGTCGGAAATACCGAACACGAGAATGTTTCGCTTGGTAAGGCGGGCCGCAACCGCTGGAAAGGCAAGAGGCCGAAGGTTCGCGGTGTCGCGATGAACCCGGTCGATCACCCACACGGCGGCGGTGAAGGAAAGACCTCCGGCGGACGCCATCCGGTAACGCCGTGGGGACAGCCTACGCGCGGATATAAGACACGCCGCAACAAGCGCACGAGCAATATGATCGTGAAAGACAGGAGGAGGAAGTAGGTTTTAGGTCTTAGGTTTTTGATCTTAACAGATCCGAAACCCACACTCCGGAATCCGAAATTTAGATATGCCACGTTCACTTAAGAAAGGCCCCTTTATTGATCTCAGCCTTCAAAAGGCACTGCGACGCATCTCCAGCGGCGGACCGAAGCCGCAGGCGATCAGGACCTGGTCGCGTCGTTCGACCATCACACCCGACATGGTCGGGCTTACGTTTGGGGTACACAATGGCAAACGCCACGTTCCGGTCTTCGTTACCGAGAATATGGTGGGCCACAAGTTGGGAGAATTCTCGCCGACCAGATTGTTCAGGGGACATCCGGGGACGAAGGCGGAGAAGATGGCGAAGAGGAAGTAGTGATTGGTGACGAGTGACAAGTGACGGGAAATGCCCCTTCACCTTTCACCGTTTGCTGTTAACCGTTATGGAAGCTGTAGCTAAAACAAAATATTTGAAGGGCAGCCCTAGAAAGGCCCGGCTGGTGATCGATCTGATCCGCGGCGAGAATGTCTCGCGTGCGTTGAACATTTTGAAATTCACTGAAAAGCGTGCCGCAGACCCTATCGCCAAATGCCTTAATTCTGCGATCGCGAATGCGACATACAAGGCCGAGCAGGAGAACATCGCGATCGATCCGGACGATCTTTGGGTCCGTTCGTGCTTTGTTGACATGGGCCCGACCAAGAACCGCCGCCGTATGCGGCCTGCTCCGCAGGGCCGTGCCTATCGTGAGCAGAGGCATTATTGCCACATCACGATCGAGGTGACGAGCGAAGAAAAGCCCAAGACCGAGGAAGAGATCCTGCAGGAAGAGCGTATCGCGGCCGCAAAGGCAAGAAGAGCCGCCGCTCCGACGAAGGAAAAGAAGAAAGCGGCTGAAAAGGTCGAAGCTGAAGAGACAGCAGCAGTTGCAGAAACAGCAGCAGAAGAAGCCGTTGAAGAGACCGCAGCAGTTGCAGATGCAGTAGCAGAAGAGACTGCGGAAGCGACAGCGGCAGTTGCAGATGCAGTAGCAGAAGAGACTGCGGAAGCGACAGCGGCAGTTGTAGATGCAGCAGTAGAAGAAACTGCGGAAGAGACAGCAGCAGTTACAGATGCAATAGCAGAAGAGACTTCGGAAGAAGTTGCGGAAGAAGCTGCAGAAGATGTGACGGCTGAAGAAGAAACCGAAGCCGCGGCTGAGGAGCCTGCATCCGAGGAGGAAGGCGAGAAGCAATAGCGAATTTGAGGCATTCACCGAATGCCGAGGTGCTGAAAAGATAAGTTATGGGACAGAAAGTTCATCCATACGGCTTTAGGGTCGGATACAACAAGGACTGGCACTCGCACTGGTTCGCCAAGCGCGAATTTGCACAGTTCCTCGCCGAAGACCTGAAACTCAAGCGCGAGCTCAAGAAGAAGTTTGCGGGCGGCGGGGTTTCGCACATCGATATCGAGCGTGCGGCCACTCGCTTGAAGATCATCATCTACACGTCTCGTCCGGGTATTATCATCGGCCGTAAAGGCGCCGAGATCGAAGCTCTTCGCGAAGAGTTGTCGAGAAAGACAGGCCGCGAGGTATTGATCTCGATCCAGGAGATCCGTCATCCGGAACTTAATGCACAACTGCAGGCCGAGAAGATCGCCCAGCAGCTCGAAAAGCGTATCGCTTTCCGCCGTGCGATGAAAAAGACGATGGAGGAATCGCAGCGTTTTGGTGCTCAGGGCATCAAGGTGATGATCTCCGGTCGTCTGAACGGTGCTGAGATCGCTCGAACCGAGTGGTCGCTCCAGGGCCGTTTGCCGCTGCACACGCTGCGTGCGGACATCGATTTCGGTTTTGCCGAGGCTCTGACGACATTCGGCATCATCGGTGTGAAAGTTTGGATCTATCGCGGTGAGATCCTGGACCCGAATGCCTCAATGGCACGCGGCACGACGACCGACCCGATGAACGAGGTCAAGGTCGACCGCAATGCGATGAGGGACAGGCGTCCGCGAAGGGACGATCGTTAATGATCAATTGCCGGCGGGAAATGACCGCCGTCATCCGGAGAAGAAGTTATGTTGATGCCAAAAAAGGTCAAGCACCGCAGGGTGATGAAAGGCCGAAACCGAGGGAAAGCGACCCGCGGAGAAAAACTGAATTTTGGTGATTTCGGGCTCAAAGCACTTGAGCCGGGCTGGATCACGGACCGTCAGATCGAAGCGGCTCGTATCGCGATGACCCGTCACGTAAAACGCGGCGGCAAGATCTGGATCCGTATGTTCCCCGACAAGCCCATCACGAAAAAGCCGGCAGAAACCCGTATGGGCTCCGGTAAAGGTGCTCCGGATCATTGGGTCGCCGTCGTAAAACCGGGACGCGTGCTGTATGAAATTCAAGGCGTGGGCGAAGAACTGGCACGCGAGGCCATGCGGCTAGCGGCACAAAAGCTGCCCGTAAAGGTGAAATTCGTCACGCGTGCTGACCTCGAAGGAGGCATTGTTTAAGAAATGAAACGCAAGGAACAGCTTGACCAGCTGAAAGAAATGAACGCCGACGAGCTGAAGGAACAGGCGGACGCTCTCAAAGAGTCACTTTTCAGGCTCAAATTTCGCAAGGCGCTCGGTGTCGGCGAGGTCGTGAATGACATTCGACGTGAAAAGAAGACCCTGGCTCGCGTATATACGCTTCTGAACGATAAGAAAGCAGAAGCATCGGCGACGTCGGGTGCAACAGAAACGGCAGAGGCCGAAGCATAGGTAACGAAGAAAAATGCCTACTAAGAATAACGAAGAAGAGATCGAGATCGCGGAAAACGCTGTCACTGAAGAGGCTGCTCCTGCAGAAGATGCCGAGATCGCCGCTGTTGACGCAGTGGCGGAGACAGCGGTCGAGGAAGCACCGGCTGAAGAGGCTCCCGTTGTCGAAGAAGCTAAGCCTGCAGAAAAGCCCGCTAAGGCAAAGGCTGCAAAGCCGGCCGGACCGGATGAAAGCGGCGAAGCCACAAAGGTCAGCAAGCGTGCGGAGAGGATCGGCATCGTATCGTCAGACAAGATGACGAAGACGGTCACGGTTCGCGTCGACCGGCTCGTCAAGCATCCGATGTACCGCAAATACATCAAGCGCCGCAAGAAGTTCATGGCGCACGATGAACTCGGGGCACGCACTGGCGACAAGGTGAGGATCGTTGAAACGCGTCCGTTGTCGGCAAAGAAGCGTTGGCGTGTAGTGGAGATCATTCAGAGAGCAGAGCTCTAAGGTCTAGGAAGTACAGCATGTCTGGACGGTCCGGGAAGGCCTTTCTTCCAAGACTAACTAGACTGTCCGGGCTTTCCGGACTGTATCGAACGGAGTGAGATTATGATTCAAATGCAAACCTCGTTGTCGGTGGCCGACAACTCAGGTGCAAAAAGAGTGGAAATGATAATGCCGGTCGGCGGTTCGACCAGCAAGATCGCACGTCTCGGCGATACCATCAAGGTGACCGTCAAAGAAGCGGCGCCGGAAGGCACCGCAAAGAAGGGCAAGGTTTACAACGCCGTTATCGTCCGCACTCGCAAAGAGGTCCGACGCAAGGACGGAACGTACATCCGCTTTGACGAGAACGCGGCCGTTTTGATCAAGGACGATGGAACGCCCATCGGAACCCGCGTTTTCGGCCCGGTCGCACGCGAACTCCGCGAGCGTAACTTTATGAAGATCGTGAGCTTGGCTCCCGAGGTTATATAGGACCTTTCAGGCAGAACGGTCTTATTGGAATTGAGAAATGAAAGCAGCAGCTAAGACAGGAACAGTAAAGAGCAGGATCAAGCGGGGCGACCAGGTCGTCTTCATAGCGGGCAAGGAATACAACCGCTATGACAACGCCGGCAATCGCCAGCCGTACCGCGGCAAGGTCATTGCAGTGGATGCACGCAACGGAAAGGTGAAGGTCGAAGGAGCGATGATGGTGAAACGCCATGTCAAACCCATGCCTCAGCTCAACCGTGAAGGGGGCATCAAAGAGCAGGAAGCCTGGGTGAACATTTCGAATGTCGCTTTGGTCGATCCGGAAACCGGCAAGCCGACTCGCGTTCGTTATGAATTTCGCGACGGTAAGAAGGTACGTGTAGCTAAGAGCGGGTCGGTCATTGAAGCTGCGGGCAGCTACAAGCGAGAGGCAAAGCCGAAGATCGATGACGAAGCTCCGGCAGCAGCCCCGGAGACGGACGAAGAAAAGGATAAATAGGGAATTACGTTTGGAAACGGCTCGGCCGGGTCCCAAACAACAATAGGAGAAGGTCACAAATGGCCAGACTTAGAGAAAAATACAAAAACGAGATCGCACCGGCTCTTGCGAAAGAGTTCGACATCAAGAACCCCATGGCGATCCCAAAGATCGAAAAGATCGTCGTCAACATGGGCTTGGGCGAGGCTTCGGCAAATTCGAAGATCCTTGACGTAGCTACGGAAGAGTTGAAAGCGATAACCGGACAGAAGCCTGTTGTCACAAAAGCGAAGAAGTCGATCGCCGCTTTCAAACTTCGTGAAGGAATGAGCATCGGCACCATGGTCACTCTTCGCGGTGCACGAATGTACGAATTTCTTGACAGGCTCATCTCTGTAGCTCTGCCGCGTGTTCGCGACTTTCGCGGTATCTCGGGTAAGGCGTTCGACGGCCGCGGTAATTACACGCTCGGTATTCGTGAACAGCTGATCTTTCCGGAGATCGATTTTAACAAGGTGGACAAGACGCGAGGAATGAACATCTCGATCGTTACGACCGCCCGCAATGACGAAGAGGCACGTTCGCTTTTGAAGGCAATGGGGATGCCCTTTAGACAGTAAGAAAATGGCAAAGACAAGCAAGATCGTAAAGAACGAAAGGCGTAAAGAAAAAGTCGCTCTCTACCGCGAGCGGCGAGCCGATGCAAAGCGGATCATCAATGATCCCAAATCGACGCCCGAGCAGGTGGACGCGGCCGTGATGAGGCTTCAAAAGATGCCTCGCGATGCGAGCCCGACCAGGGTGCGCAACCGCTGCTCGCAGACGGGACGCCCTCGCGGTTATCTGCGAAAGTTCGGCGTTTCCCGTGTGGCACTTCGCGAGCTGGCTCTGGAGGGCCAGATCCCGGGAGTTGTGAAATCAAGTTGGTAGGAATAGGACACGAACGTCCCATTAATTGACGGAGTTTTTAGAAGATGACAGATCCAATAGCCGATATGCTCACACGCATCCGCAACGCGATAGCCGCGGGGCACCAGCGTGTCGATATCCCGGGCTCGAAGCTGAAGCTCGAGGTCGCCCGCATCCTCAAGGAAGAGGGCTATATCAACAGTTTTTCGACGAAAGGCGAAGGCCCGAAATACCAGATCCGCATCGCATTGCGATACGACACGAAAGGCATTTCGTCCATCACGCACATGTCGCGCGTTTCGCGTCCGGGCCGCCGTGTTTACGTAGGTTCGCAGGAGATCCCGAAGGTGCTCGGCGGTTACGGAATCAATATCGTTTCGACGTCTAAGGGCCTGATGAGCGGCAAGAAAGCGCGTCAAGAACGCATGGGAGGCGAGATACTCGCAGAAGTTTATTAGTCAGGAACGGGTGCTGCGAGTTCGGATCTCTCCGGACACAGGCAACTGACCACTGACCACTGATACAGTTATGTCACGAGTAGGAAAAAAACCTATCACCATCCCGGCGGGTGTCACCGTAAACATCGGTGAATCCGAGATGGAAGTGAAAGGGCCGAAAGGTACGCTGAAGACGCCGATCCCGGCGGGCGTGACCTTTAAACAGGAAGAAGGTACGCTGACCGCCGAAAGGGCTGGCGATGACGTCGCCGCTTTCCACGGCCTGGCACGAGCGTTGGCGAACAACGCGGTCGTCGGTGTGACCGAAGGGTTCACCAAAGACATGGACATTGTAGGCGTCGGTTATAAGGCGGACGTTCAGGGCAAGAAGATCGTTTTCTCGCTCGGATATTCCCATCCGGTCGAATACAGGCTGCCCGACGGTATCGAAGCCAAGGCCGAAAGGGTCAATACAAAGACGTCCATCAACCAGTATCAGACGACCATTACGCTGAGCGGCATCGATAAGCAGAAGCTTGGCCAAGTCGCCGCGGAATTGAACCGTCTGCGCAAGCCCGATGCCTATAAAGGAAAGGGCGTTCGATATGCGGACAAGTATTACAGGCTGAAGCCGGGCAAGACCGGTAAATAGTAGGTCGTGAATCGTAAATAGACAGGTTCTTTTTCACGATTCACGATCCACGAGTGACTAAGAATATGGCACAGAAGAGCAGAGCAGACATCAGAAGAGGTGTTCACAGCCGCATTCGCAAGAAAGTGAAAGGCACGGCTGAGATGCCGCGGCTTGCGGTTTTCCGCAGCCTGAACCACATCTACGCGCAGGTGATCGACGACAAGAGCGGGAAGACGCTCGCGACGGCGTCAACCACCGAAAAGGCCTTCTCGGGCAAGTCCGGCGGCAACGTCGAGGCCGCACGCGAGATCGGCAAGGCAATAGCTGAACGCGCGCAGAAGGCAGGCATCTCGAACGTAGTATTTGACCGCGGCGGATATCTCTATCACGGCCGCGTTAAGGCATTGATCGACGCCTCGAGAGAGGCCGGGCTCAACAAAACGGAAGCTGCTGCCGCGAGCGCAGAATAATGGCAGGTACGATGAATAACAAACAGCGAATTTCACCGAGCGGATTGATACTCAAAGATCAGTTGATCTCGATCAACCGTGTTACAAAGGTCGTCAAGGGCGGTAAGAATCTGTCGTTCGCGGCACTTGTCGTCGTTGGCGATGAGGCCGGACACGTCGGTTTTGGTACCGGCAAAGCGAAAGAAGTGCCGAACGCCATTAAGAAAGCGGTCGAAGCGGCGAAGAATAACCTCATCCGCGTCCCGCTTATCGACGGAACTCTTCCGCATGAGCTGATCGGCGAATACGGAGCAGGCCGCGTTCTGCTGAAGCCGGCGTCTGAAGGAACGGGCGTAATTGCCGGCGGTGCTGTACGTGCAGTGCTGCAGTCTCTCGGCGTTCACAACGTAAGGACCAAGATCCTCGGTTCTAACAACGCTCATAACGTAATTCGAGCTACGTTCAACGGCCTGATGCGTATGAAAGATCCGATCGAGGTCGCACGCCTCCGCGGCAAACAGGTCGACGAATTGGTCTAGAAACGCGGGATTTGGAATTAAGATTATGGCTAAGAAAACTGAAAAGGCCGATGGCCGCCTGACGATACAGTATTACCGCAGCATGATCGGTTATACTAAGGATCAGAAGGCCATTGTAAAGAGCCTCGGCATTACAAAGCTCAATCAGAAGGTCTCGCTGCCGGATTCGCCGGCGACGCGTGGGATCGTGGCGAAGATTCCGCATCTTTTGCGGATCGTGGAATAGTGATCGGTAGATCAAAGGTCAATAGTTATGGCTTTATCATTGAATAATTTACATCCGGCACCGGGCTCGACGCACAAGAAAAAGCGCGTCGGCCGCGGCCCCGGCTCCGGACTCGGCAAGACGTCGGGCCGCGGGCATAAGGGCCAGAAGTCGCGTTCGGGCTACAGCAGCCGTCCCGGTTTTGAGGGCGGACAGATGCCTCTGCAGCGTCGTTTGCCTAAGCGCGGGTTTACCAACATCTTCAAAAAGCAGTGGATCGAGATCAGCCTTGCAAAGATCGACGCCAATTTCAACGCGGGTGATGAGGTCACGCCGGAGATCCTGCATGATCGCGGACTGATCAAAAAGGCAAAACACGATCTGGTGATCCTCGGTAATGGCGACATAACGAAGGCACTGAAGATCTCGTCGCATCGTTTCACGAAAACGGCGAAAGAGAAGATCGAGAAGGCCGGCGGGACTGTAACGGAGATCATTAAAGCAAAGGAAGCGGCAGCGGAATAATTGCGGCCGGTGAACGGCGCAGATCGGCGGGCTCAACGCCTAAGAATCGCCGACAAAGTGCCTGCCACCGAACACTTAGAACTGACCACTGAATTTTATGGAGAAGTTTGTAAGCGCGGTCCAGAATATGTTCCGGGTGCCCGAGTTGCGGAAGAGAATACTCTTCACACTCGGTCTGCTCGCCGTCTATCGCTTCGGGGCCCACATAACGGCGCCCGGCATCAATAGTGCCCAGTTGGAGCGTGTGTGGGGCGAGGTCGCCGGCACGCTGCTCGGGGTTCTCGACCTGTTCTCGGGCGGAAATTTCCGCACTATTTCGGTATTCGCACTCGGCGTGACGCCTTACATAACGGCGTCGATCATCATGCAGCTGATGCCCGTCCTCTCGCCCGCGGTCAAGAAGATCCAGGAAGAGGGCGAGGTCGGCAGGCAGAAACTAAATCAGTACACACGGTATTTCACCGTCATTCTTTGCGCGGTGCAGACGTTCTTCGTAGCGACCTGGCTGAGCCGTAACGCGATCATTCCCGAAACATGGTGGGCTACGGCGATGATCGTCATCACGCTTACCACAGGAACAGTATTCGTGATGTGGCTCGGTGAGCAGATCACTGAACGCGGCGTCGGAAACGGGATCTCGCTGCTTATCTTTTCGGGTATCGTCATCGGCTTGCCGAGCGGCGTGATGCAGGTGACTGAACGCGTTCGTGCGGGTGATCCGATGCAGACGCTCGGCGTTATCTTCCTCGTTGCGGTGATGGTCGCTTTGATCGCTCTCATCGTTTATGTGGAATCTGCCAGGCGGCATATCGCGATCAGCTATGCGAGCCGCCGCGTCGGCAATCAGACCTTCCGGGGACAGGAAACGACCCTCCCGCTGAAGATCAATATGGGCGGTGTCATACCCGTCATCTTTGCTTCGTCAGTATTGGCGATGCCGCAGACGCTGTTCTCGGCGTTTCCGCCGGATCCAAACGACACGACGACGACCTGGGCGAAGGTCTATGCTTTCTTCCAGCAGTTTCACGGCGGCGATCCGTATTACGAATTCGTCTTTATCTCGCTTATCGTGCTGTTCACGTTCTTTTACATCACCATCATCTTCAATACCGATGATGTGGCTGACAATCTGAGGAAGCACGGCGGATTCATCGCCGGTATAAGGCCGGGTGCTCCGACGGCGGAATACCTCAGCACGATATTGACGCGGCTGACCGCGGTCGGTGCTCTGTATCTTGCGTTCGTTGCATTCGCCCCGCAGCTTTTGCTTAGCGGTTTCAGGGTCGCACGGCTGCCTTTCATCGGAACGGGATTGGATAACTTCCTTACCGCGACGCCGGGTTTGAGCTGGATACCGACCGGGCTCGGTTACCAGTTCTTCTTTGGCGGTACGAGCCTGCTCATTCTGGTCGGTGTGGCGATGGACCTCGTTTCACAGATAGAGGCCCAACTGGTAATGCGTAATTACGAAGGATTTTTGGGATCGGGTTCGCGGCTTCGCGGACGGCGGAGTTAGTTCGTTTTTACCACAGAGAACACAGAGCACACAGAGTGGGTTTCTTCATTCTCTGTGAACTCTGTGTTCTCTGTGGTTAAGTTCTTTATGGAAAAGATCATTGTATTGATCGGTGCTCCGGGAGCGGGCAAAGGAACGCAGGCGAGGTTGCTCGAAGAACGCCGCGGCATTCCGCAGATCTCGACGGGAGATATGTTTCGCGAGATGAAGACGCTTGATACGCCGCTGGCAAGAGAAGTGCAGGAGATAATGGCGTCAGGAAAGCTTATCTCGGATGACATCACCTATCGCATCGTTCGCGAACGCACTTCGAAAGATGATACGCAAGGCAGTTACGTCCTCGACGGTTATCCGCGGACAGCGGTGCAGGCGGAACAGCTCGAAGAACTCGCAAAAGAGCAAGACAAAGAGATCGTCGCCATCGAAGTTGACGTACCGAGTGACGAGTTGATGAAACGCCTGGCGGGCCGGCGAAGCTGCCCGGAGTGCGGTGAGATCTATAATATTTATTCGAAGCCGCCAAAGGCTGAAGGCGTATGCGATGAACATCCGCAAACGCCGCTCTTGCATCGGGCGGACGATACTGAAGAAAAGGTCGCTGTCAGGCTTGCGACCTATGACGAGCAGACGAAGCCGCTGCTCGACTATTATGCAAATTCGGGCCGGCTGAAAAAGATCGACGGAACGGGCGAGATCGAAGATATCTACACTGAGCTTCTAGGCGTTTTATCGTAAAGGAATACTCTGTGAACTCAGTGTTCTCTGTGGTAAGTTCGTTTTTTCGCAAGAATATGATCATCGCGAAATCTGCAAAAGACTTGGACAAAATGCGAGAGGTCGGCGAGCTCATCGCGGGAGTACGCGAAGCTTTGCGTTCAATGGTCGAACCGGGCATCTCGACGATGGAGCTGAACAACGCCGCCGAAAAAATGATGCGTGACGCCGGTGCGATACCGACCTTCATCGGATACCACGGCTTCCCATACGCTATATGCGCGTCAGTTAATGATGAGATAGTGCACGGTTTTTCGAAGACAACGCCGCTGAAAGAGGGCGATATTTTGTCGATAGATATGGCCGCGACCTACAACGGTTTTATCGGCGATACAGCGACGACCATTCCCGTGGGAAAGATAACGGACGAATTGAAGCAACTGATCCGTGTCACGGAAGAATGCCTGCATTTCGGTATTCAGGCCGCCCGTGTCGGCAATCGGATCGGCGACATCGGTTGGGCAGTGCAGCAGCACGCGGAAAAATTCGGCTACGGGATCGTTCGCGACTATACGGGCCACGGCATCGGCAGACAGATGCACGAGGCTCCGCAAATACCAAACTACGGCCGGCCCGGCACAAAAGAGAAGATCCGTGCGGGTTATTGTTTTGCTATCGAGCCGATGCTGAACATGGGTACTCATGAGACCCGTACGCTTAGCGATAAATGGACCGTCGTTACGGTTGATGGACTGCCTTCGGCCCACGCAGAACATACGATTGCGGTGACTGAGGACGGGCCGGAAATATTGACGTTGACGCGGGAACAGAAACAGCAGCTTCGTTCGGGTGCATCGGTGGGGGCATAACTGCGTTTCTGCACTTGAAAAGTTGCTGTCCAAACGGTAATATTTGAAGTTTGCCCAACTATTCAGTGAGTTGGCAGTGCTTGGACGCCTCAAATTGAGGCAATTTATAGGCTGGTGAAATGAAATGAAAGTACGTCCTTCAGTAAAAAAGATGTGCGATAAGTGCAAGGTGATACACCGCAGGGGCGTAGTGCGCGTCATTTGCGAGAACCCTAAGCATAAACAAAGACAAGGTTAAAATTACGAGTTATGGCACGTGTAGCAGGTGTTGACCTACCGCCCAACAAGAGGGCACAGATCGGGATGACCTACATCTATGGTGTTGGCAAATCACGCGCGACCGCGATATTGAACGAGGTCGGTGTTGATATTCACACGAAGATCCGAGATATCAGCGAAGACGATCTGAACAAGATCCGTACGCTGCTCGACCAACAGGGCGAGATCGAGGGTGACCTTCGCAAGCGTATCCAGATGGACATCAAGCGCCTAATGGACATTTCGTGTCACAGAGGGCTGCGTCACCGCAGGAGCCTGCCGGTACGCGGTCAGAGGACGCATACGAACGCGCGTACACGCAAGGGACCGAGGAAAGCTGCGGTCGCTAAGAAGAAGGCACCGGGCAAGAAATAGCGGCCGGTTGTCTGTTGTCGGTTTTCAGCAAAAACAATATGCTGCCGGTAACTGACAACTGACGACTGACAACAGATTACTGATATGGCAAAAGCTGCAGCAAAAGGGAAAAAGACCTTCAAGAAGAAAGAGAAAAAGAACATACCTCAAGGTATCGTTCATATTTCGGCTTCCTTTAATAATACGCTCATCTCGATCACCGACACGCAGGGCAACCTCGTGGCTCAGTGCTCTTCGGGTGCACGCGGTTTCCGCGGTTCGCGTAAAGGAACGCCGTTCGCCGCACAGCAGGCAGCGGCCGATGTTGCCAGAAAGGCACAGGACGCCGGCATGCGTGAGGTCGAAGTTCGGGTGAAAGGGCCGGGCGGCGGACGCGAGTCAGCGATCCGGGCGATCAATCAGGCGGGCATTCGCGTCACATCGATACGCGACACCACGCCGATCCCGCACAATGGCTGCAGGCCGCCGAAACGCAGGCGTGTTTGATGTTTTTAGTTTGATCTAAAGGACGAAGGGGAACATAAGGTTTCCCGTAAACTTTTTCTCAGAAAGCCCATGCTTTCTGTTGAAGGCAGAAATAAATTATGGCTAGATATAGAGATGCCGTCTGCCGGCTATGCCGGAGAGAAGGCGCAAAGTTGTTTTTAAAAGGTGACCGCTGCTACCGTTCGTCGTGTGCGATCGAAAAACGCGGCACTAACCCGCCGGGACAGCACGGTGCTGCCCGAAGAAAGATGCTTGCCGGCTACGGCGAACAGCTTCGTGAGAAGCAGAAAGTAAAACGCATCTATTTCATCCTCGAAAAGCAGTTCAGGAATTACTTCGAAAAAGCCCGACGCCAGAAAGGCGTTACGGGCGAGAATCTGCTTTTCATGCTTGAACGCCGCTTGGATAACGTAGTGTACCGTTCGGGCTTTTCTACCTCGCGTCGTCAGGCTCGCCAGCTTGTGAATCACGGGCACATCACGGTCAACGGCCGCAAGGTGGATATTCCTTCGTTTCAGGTCAAGCAGGGCGACGTGGTTGCGGTGAAGGGCCGTACGGTCAAGAACGTTCACGTTGACGGAGCATGGGCGACATCGACAGGACGCGGACGCCCGCAGTGGCTTTCTGCCGAAGGCAAAGAGATGGCCGTTACCGTTTCGGGCCTGCCGCGGCGTGAGGACATCGACAGCAACATCAACGAGCAGTTGATCGTTGAGCTTTACAGTAAGTAATTGATCAAGTTGCAGGGCGGCGAAGTTTCGGAGTTGCCGGTTTCGCCGCACCATCAACAGGCAGCTCACGGACAAAGAACATATGTCACAAAATAGCAATTGGTCAGGATTTCAAATGCCGAGCCGGCTCAACGTGGACAGCGAAACGCTGACGCCCACGTACGGCAAATTCTATGCTTCGCCTTTCGAGCGCGGCTTTGGCACGACGGTCGGCAATTCGATTCGCAGAGCTCTGCTCTCGTCGATCGAAGGCGCCGCGATCACGGCTGTAAAGATCGAGGGCGTCGAGCACGAATTTTCATCGATCAAGGGCGTCGTCGAGGATGCGACCGACGTTATACTCAACCTCAAGCAGGTGCCGTTCAAATTGCACGGCCAGGGACCGAAGACCCTATACATCAATAAGAAAGGAGCCGGAGCGGTGCTCAGCGGCGACATAGAAACCGACGGCGACGTTGAGGTGCTTGACGGCGACGTCCACATCGCAACGCTCGGCCAGGGCGGGTCGCTCGTGGTCGAGATGAGGCTCAAGAAAGGCCGCGGCTACGTGTCGGCGGAGAACAACCTTGATGAGGATCTTTCGGTCGGATACATTCCGCTTGATTCGGTGCATTCGCCGATCAAAAAGGTCAACTACACCGTCGATAAAACGCGTTCGGGCTCGAACACGGAACTTGACAAGCTCACTCTCGAAGTTTGGACCGACGGTTCTGTCAAACCTGAAGATTCTATCGGCCTTGCCGCGAAACTGGTCAAGGATCATATGTCGATCTTCATCAATTTCGAGGAAGAGGAAGAAGAATACAAGTACGAGGACATCGCTCGTCCGCCTCTGATGCGGAACGACCTGCTCGACAAATCGGTTGACGAACTCGAGCTTTCTGTCCGTTCGTATAATTGCCTGAAGAACGCGGACATCCGTTCGATCCGCGACCTGATCCGACGCAGCGAAAAGGAAATGCTCGGAACAAAGAATTTCGGCAAGAAATCGCTGACCGAGATCAAGGATATGCTTCACGGCATGGGGCTTGATTTCGGGATGGACTTTGACGAGAACGGAAACCCGATCCCGGGAACGGGCGGAAGAGATCTGGATTAATTAGTCAGGGGAATCAGGGGAGTCCGGAAAGTCTTGAAAGACTTTTTTGACTTTCCGGACTTCCGAGACTTCCTAGACTGTTATGAGACACAGGAAAGCACATCGCAAACTCGGCAGGACGACCGAGCACCGCATTTCGATGCTTCGCAATATGGCGACATCGCTTATCAATGCGGAAAATGAATACATCGTTACGACCGTAGCAAAGGCCAAAGAACTGCGTCCTTTCGTAGAGAAAGTTATTACGCTGGCACGCCACGCTGCACAGTTGGACGGCGATGCGGACGCTGCAAAGGCCGTTCACCTGCGTCGTCAGGCGTCGAAATTCTTCCACGCCGGTAACCGCAGCTTTAAGGCGGAACAGAGCCGATTTCGAGGTAAAAAGGGCGAGGCCAAAGATACGATCGAGCGAACTGCCGGTGTTAAGGCGGTTCAGAGGCTTTTCAATGACCTCGGCTTGCGCTATAAAGACCGTAACGGCGGTTACACCCGCATCATCCGTCTCGGCCGCCGCAGCGGCGACAATGCCGAAATGGCGGTGATCGAACTGGTCGATAACCCGCGAGAGGCCGCAGCGAACGGATAGTCGAAAACCTCCCGGAGGCTTGTCACTATGAGCGACATCACAGCTTCTGCAAAAGCGATGGAAGACGAAACCACGGTCGAAAAGAAACACGACAACGGCAAAAAGGGGAAGCACAGTGCTGACGCTTCGTTCAACATGGACGAACTGCGCGAGCTTGCTGACCTCGTAATTGACCGCGGATTCACGGATTTTGAGTTTGAGAATGAGAATATCCGCGTTCGCCTGAGCCGAATGACCCACGCTCCTGCCGTAGTGCATCACGCGGCTCCGGCTCCACCGCCTGCAGCAGCACCTGCTCCGGCGGCCCCTGCAGCTGAGGCCGCACCCGCAGCGGATGAGGACGAAGGGCTGCACAAGATAGTTTCGCCCATTGTCGGCACGTTCTATCGTGCTCCCGGTCCGGACAAAGATCCATTTGTAAAAGAAGGTTCTCAAGTCGGCCCGACAACGACCGTGTGCATTGTCGAGGCGATGAAGCTAATGAACGAGATCGAGGCGGAGGTTTCGGGCGAGATCGTTAAGATATACGTCGAGAACGGCCAGCCTGTCGAATACGGCCAGCCGCTCTTCGCAGTTAAAAAATAAGATATTTCAGCCACGAATAACACGAATAGCACGAATTACCGGAACTTCTCTTATTCGTGAAATGTGTGTAATTCGTGGCTAGGTTTTTATGAGGGAAATTCGCAAAATTCTGATAGCGAACCGCGGCGAGATCGCCTGCCGGATTATGTGGACGTGTAAGGAGATGGGCATAAAGACCGTCGCCGTCCATTCCGAGGCTGACCGCGAAGCTCTTCATGTCAGATTTGCGGACGAGGCAATTTGCATAGGCGGAGCACCGTCGGCTGAAAGCTATCTGAATATTCCTGCCATCATCAGTGCCGCCGAGATAACGAACGTTGACGCTATTCATCCCGGTTACGGCTTCTTGGCGGAATCCGCGACGTTTGCCGAGATATGCGGCGACTGCAATATCAAGTTCATCGGCCCGCGTCCCGAAGTAATCGCCATGATGGGCGACAAGGTCGAGGCTCGGCGAACGATGACGGCGGCCGGTGTTCCTATTTTGCCGGGCAGTCCCGACCCTATTGAGTCGCCTGAAGAAGCAAAGGAACTTGTTCGGAAGATCGGCTTTCCCGTGATCATCAAGGCTGCTGCCGGCGGCGGCGGCCGCGGAATGCGGATCGTCCGCAGCGAAAAAGAGCTCGAAACCAACCTGGAAACCGCACAGGCCGAGGCTCTTGCAGCGTTCAAGAACGGTGCTGTCTATATCGAGCGATACATCGAACGGCCGCGGCACATTGAGATACAGGTTTTGGCCGATGAGCACGGCAACTGCGTTCACCTCGGCGAACGCGAATGCACCATCCAGCGTCGTCATCAGAAGCTGCTTGAGGAAGCTCCGTCTCCGGCGATATCGGCCGAACTCCGCGAGCAGATGGGTGCCGTCGCGGTAAAGGCTTGTAAAGAGATAGGTTACTCAAGTGCGGGAACGTTCGAGTTCCTGCTGGACGAGGACGGAAGTTTCTATTTCATGGAAATGAACACCCGCATCCAGGTCGAGCATCCCGTCACGGAAATGGTCACGCTTGCCGACATCGTCCGCAATCAGATAATGATCGCCACAGGCGAGAATACGGGCTATACGCAAGAAGAGGTTGTGATCACAGGGCATTCGATCGAATGCCGCATCAACGCTGAAGATCCGAAGAAATTCACTCCGAGCCCGGGCCGCATTACGGCGTTCAACATCCCGGGCGGCCCCGGCGTTCGCGTGGACACGGCGGTCTATCCGGGCTACATCGTGCCGCCGTATTACGATTCAATGATCGCAAAATTGATCGTCCATGCACGCACGCGTGAATTTGCGATCGCGAGGATGAAGCGGGCGTTGGAGATGATGGTCATCGAGGGCATCAAAACGACCATTCCGCTGCACATCAAGATAATGGAAGACGAGCGTTTCAAACGCGGCGATTTCTCGACCAAATTCATGGAAGAGTTCGAATACGAGGTTGATTAAATGCTTCGTTTAATTGATAATTATCGTTTGTTCGTGAATTAAATTTCGAACAATTTTTCGCGGTTACCGTGTTTGTACACGGAGTTACTGCGAGCAATAGGAGAGGCTGATTTTAATAGCGTTAACATATGTCAACAGCAACTGAAGTAAAGCAGGAGATCGTTACGGATTTCCGTACGCATGATTCGGACACCGGTTCGTCGCAGGTGCAGATCGCTCTGCTCACGCGTCGTATCGTGGACCTTACCGAGCATTTCAAGATACACAAGAAAGATAACAACTCGAGGCGAGGACTATTGAAATTGGTCTCGCGCAGAAGGAAGCTTTTGGATTATCTCAAACGTGAGAATATTAACGAGTATCACGAGATCATCAAGAAACTCGGACTGAGAAGGTAGTAAAGTGAAAGCGTGAGAAGGTGCAAAGGTAAAAAAGTCACTTCATTTTCACCCTTACGCTTTTCCACATTTTACATTTTGACCGGCCGCTTCGGGCCGTTAGGAAAATAGGATCTTCGCGAAGAATTTCACGGCAGGCTGCTGAACGTGACAGCAAGAAAAGCCGCCGTGCGAATGAGGATCATCGTCAACTTAGGACGTACAGGGACGAAAGAGGGCTTCACGGTCAGCTCCTTTCGTCCCTTTTTGTTAATAGAAAGCAATGGGAAAAAAATACTTGAAAGAGTCAATTAAATTTGGCAGCAAGGACCTTACGGTTGAAACCGGCAAGGTCGCAAAACAGG
Source organism: Acidobacteriota bacterium (assembly GCA_016700075.1). Classification (NCBI taxonomy): domain Bacteria; kingdom Pseudomonadati; phylum Acidobacteriota; species Acidobacteriota bacterium. Next base: position 3,165,163 of record CP065000.1, read on the forward strand.
CCGACGGTTCGGTCGTAATTCGCTACGGAGACACGATGCTGCTCGTAGCCGCAGTCAGTTCAAAAACAGCCAGGGAAGGGCTTGATTTCTTTCCGCTCACGGTCGAATACCGTGAAAACACATTTTCTGCGGGCCGCATTCCGGGCAATTATTTCCGCCGTGAAGGCCGCCCGAGCGAAAAGGAAGTGCTTACGTGCCGACTGATCGACAGGCCGGTTCGTCCGCTGTTTGCTGACGGCTATCGTTTTGAAACGCAGATCGTGGCATCGGTAATTTCAGCGGACATGGACAACGACCCGGACGTGATCGCCCTGACGGGTGCGTCATGTGCTCTGTATCTCTCGGATATTCCGTTCAACGACCCTATCGCGGGTGTCCGCATCGGTCTGATCGACGGGAAATACCTGATCAATCCGACTTACGACGAGAGGCGTGAATCGATGCTCAATCTTGTTGTCGCAGGAACGGAAGAGGCCATTTGCATGGTCGAGTGCGAGGCGAAAGAGGTCGAAGAGAACATCATGGTCGAGGCCCTGATGCTTGCACACCGCGAGATCAAGCGCCTGTGCCTGTGGCAGAAAGAGTTGTTCAAGGCTCTCGATATCAAGAAACGTGAGTTCGAGCCTGCCGCCATCGACGAGACAATACTCGCAGAGGTCGAGAAGAATTTCACAGACAAACTGCGAGCGGCACTCGATTCGACGGGTCGCGAAAAGATCGAGGTCTATGCCGGCATCGATGCTCTCAAGAAAGAGGTAGTTGATAGCTATCCCGAGGACGCTCCTGAAAAACGTGCTATGGCCGGCAAAGCCTTTGGCCATTTGAAGGAAAAGATCTTCCGCGACGACATGCTGATGAACAAGCGCCGTCCAGACGGACGAAGATTCTCAGAGATCCGTCCTATCTCTTGCGAGGTCGGCTGGCTGCCGCGAGTGCACGGCTCGGCATTGTTCACACGCGGCGAGACGCAGGCGATGGTCACCGCGACTCTCGGCACAAAGGTTGACGGGCAGTTCATGGATGATCTGGAAAAAGGCACGATCGACCGCAAGTTCATGCTGCATTACAATTTTCCGCCGTATTCGGTCGGCGAAACGGGGCGTTTCGGCTCGACCTCGCGACGCGAGATCGGCCACGGAAATCTGGCACGCCGTGCCATCGAACCGGTTTTGCCGGACGAGGCGGATTTTCCTTACACGCTTCGGATCGTTTCCGACATTACGGAATCGAACGGATCGTCGTCAATGGCGACGGTTTGCGGCGGTATCCTTAGCCTGATGGATGCAGGAGTTCCTATTAAGAAACCGGTTGCGGGTGTTGCGATGGGGCTGGTGATGGAGGGCAACCGCTACGCTATTCTCTCGGACATCGCCGGTGCCGAAGACCATTACGGCGATATGGATTTCAAGGTGACCGGAACTGCCGACGGCATCACTGCCCTGCAAATGGACATCAAGATCAGCGGCATCAACGCGACGATACTCCAGGAAGCATTAGAGCAGGCGAAGAAAGGCCGGCTGCATATCCTCGATAAAATGAAGGAAGCGATAGCGGAACCGCGAGAAGATATTTCACAATATGCTCCCCGTATCATTACACTCAAGATCAATCCGGAGAAGATCCGCGACGTTATCGGCAAAGGCGGTTCGGTAATTCGAGCATTGACCGAAGAGACCGGAGCCAAGATCGATATCGAGGACGACGGAACCGTGATGATCGCGACGAACGATGGAGCCGCTGCTGAAGAAGCTATCGCCCGCATCAAGGCGATCACGGCTGAGGCGGAGGTTGGGGAGACATATCTCGGCACCGTTTCGCGAATTGTTGATTTCGGAGCATTCGTCGAGATCATTCCGGGCCTCGACGGCCTGCTGCATATTTCTGAGATATCCGATCGCCGCGTAAAGGACGTCCGCGATGAACTCAAGGAAGGTCAGCAGATCCTCGTGAAATGTATCGGCAAGGAAGGCAATAAGGTCAAACTTTCCCGCAAGGCGATAATTGCTGAAGAAAAGGCCAAGAACGGGGGCGACGAAGAGCAGGAATAGCCCCCACGAAATTCGGAAAATGTTACCGGTTACCACTATCTAGTGGTAGCCGGTTTTTTTAATTGCATAGGCATGGACGGGCATGAACGGTTTTTGAAAAAAAAGCAGAATTTTTCTGGAGAACGTCTGATATTGGACATTTCTTTGCGAAGATTTTAGAAAAATCACGTTTTTGGGGTGATTTTCGCGGGAAACAGTAGTTTCCCAAGTGCATTTTGCCCGGAAATTTGTTAATTTCCCTGTCATAGCCCCAAAAATTCGATTCGACAGTTGAGTGCCAATTGACTGCGAAACGCGTGAGCTTTCGCCGTAACAAACCGTTCATTCGGGGTACGAACAATGAAGAATATGAATTTCAGGGTGTTATTGTCTGCGGTCTGCGTAATGTCGGTCCTCGCGGGCTTTTCGCGTATCGAGGCCGGACCGGTCAGGTTCGACCAGGTGATACAGATCGTCAACGCTCGTCCGGGCAAAGCGGACAGTGTGAACTTCACACGGCTGCGTATAGCGGACGGCTCAATGGTCGCCGTTATCGACGACGATGACGACAAGAAAAAGGCAAAGCAGCAGGACGACCGCGTCATCACGGAAACGCGGACCGAGATAGTCGAAGACAACGTTTGCGACTGCGAGGAAGCAGAGGTCATCAAACGCGGTTTTCCGAAGTGGACCTTGCTCGGGTTGGCGGCGATCCCTATCGCGGCAATTCTGATTACGCGGAAAAAAGATACTCCGACGCCGACACAGACCCCGCCGACCACGCCGACGCCTACACCACAGGTGACGCCGACGCCGACGCCCGGAATCACCCCGACGCCTACACCGACGCCCGGCATGACGCCGACGCCTACACCGACGCCCGGCATGACGCCGACGCCAACGCCAACGCCGCAGGTGACGCCGACGCCGACGCCGGGTATAACGCCGACGCCGACCCCGACTCCTAAGGTGACGCCAACACCAACGCCGGGCATAACGCCAACGCCGACTCCGCAGGTGACGCCGACTCCGACGCCGCCCAAATCACCGACGCCGACGCCGCCGCCGGTAACGCCGTCACCGACACCGCCGGAGCCGATCCCTGAACCGGTAACCATTTTGCTCTTCGGTACCGGCTTGGCCTCTATCGGGTTTGCGGCACGCCGCAGGTTCGGCAGAAAGAAAGATATCGCTGAAGACGATACGGAAGAATAGTGTGATCTGATCCGGCCGGGGCACTTAGTGTGTCCCGGTCGGGAATTTGCCCGGTTTTTAAGAGAGTGCCATAATACCGGCGTAACGCCGGAACAATTTGAGGGAAGTACGATGCGTACATTTTTAAACAGAACGATCGCAGTTTTGGTGGTAGCCTTGGTGGCCGGATCTTTTGCCGCATACGGCAATGGAAAGGACAGGAAGATCCCTAAAGATCTCGGCATGCTGACGGTGCAGACGACGCCGGCGGCGTATCCTGTCAAGATTGATGGAGTTTACAAAGGAATGAGTGGTGTGACGACACCGGCGGAATTTCTGCTGACGCCGGGATTCCACACGCTTGAGATCGAAGGGCCAAACGGCAAGACCTTTACGAAAGAGGTCGAGATCCGCAGACAATCTAAGCACTGTATCTGCATAAAGATCGTCGAAGAGACCATCACGAAAGCGTGTCCGTACCGGTTCTATCTTGAAGGGCCCGACCGCATCAGCGAAGGCGACCTCGTCACCTTTGCTGCGATCAACTCCGGAACGGCACAGATCCCGCTGAGATACGCGTGGACGGTCTCGCCCGGAACTGCACGCGTGACAAGCGGACTCGGTACGCCGACGATCACTATCGATTCTCGCGGGTTGGGCGGACAAACCATCAATGCCTCGCTCGATGTGAACGACGATGTTTACGACAACCGCTGCCGCCAGGTCATCTCGGTGCCGACGTTCGTTTCACGCCTCCCTGATCCTGAGCCGCCGAAACCATTCCGCTGCGACGAATTTGAGGCCCGTGCGGCAGATGAGGACAAGGCGCGTTTTGACAACTGCGTCATCCAGGCCCAGAACATCCCTGATGCTCAGCTTTATGTCATCATCTATCCGGGTACGGACCGTGCCAGCACGACGCGAAATACCTACGAAAGGCTTTCGCAAAGGGCACTGGATTACATGGTAAAAACGCGGCGTTTCGACCCGCGGCGGATCCAGATCGTCCGCGGCAGCCCAAGGACGAAATCCAGCTACGAAGTGTGGATCGTTCCGCCGGGTGCATCGCTCCCCGTAGTTCGCTAACAGATGGAACTTGTGATCATTCTTAAGGGACGGCTTCGGCCGTCCTTTTTCTTATTTCAGCATTCGTTGTAACATCTTAAGTTCATAATTATGGCCGCACCTAATATAGAAACGATCGTCTCTCTCTCGAAACGCCGAGGTTTTGTCTACCCTGCATCGGATATTTACGGCGGGCTGGGCTCGTCCTGGGATTACGGGCCGCTCGGAGTAGAGCTGGCGAACAATATCAAGAAAAGCTGGTGGAATTGGGCCGTCTATGAACGTGATGATATCGAGGGGCTTGATTCGTCGATCATTCTAAATCGGCTGGTATGGAAATATTCAGGGCATGAGACCACGTTCTCGGATCCGCTGGTCGATTGCCGCGACTGCAAAACACGGCTCCGCGAGGACAAGCTCGACAGAAACGACGAGGGGAAGCCGGTCTGCTCTAACTGCGGCTCGACAAATTTGACCGAATCGCGAGCGTTTAACCTGATGTTCCGCACGACAGTCGGTGCAGCATCGGCTGATGACGACCCGACCGCGCTGGCGTATCTGCGGCCAGAGACAGCGCAGGGCATTTTTATCAATTTCAAGAATGTGCTCGACACGTCGCGCCGAAAGCTGCCTTTCGGTATTGCACAGATCGGCAAGGCATTTCGCAACGAAGTGACGCCAGGCAATTTTATCTTCCGCACGCGTGAGTTCGAACAGATGGAGATAGAGTATTTCTGCCGTCCCGAGGACGCACCGCGTGTACATCAGGAGTGGATCGACGGTTTTGACGCTTGGCTCGCGTCGCTAGGCATTTCAAACTCGAACCTGAAACATTACGAGCAGACAAAAGAGGAGCTTGCACATTACAGCGAGCGGACGGTCGATATTCTCTACCGCTTTTTCCCCGAACGCGAGGATGAGGCGAAGCAATGGGACGAGCTGATGGGCATCGCGAACCGCACGGATTATGACCTTCGCGTGCATTCGAAGAAGCCGGAGGACTCAGAAGGGAATCGGCTGAATCCTGATTCGACCGAAGACCTTTCCTATTTCGATCCGCAGACGAACGAGCGGTTTTATCCGTACATCATCGAGCCTTCTACCGGCGTGAACCGCACGCTGCTTGCCGTGATGATGGACGCCTACACCGAGCGGACGAACGACAAAGGCGAGACACGCGTCATTCTAAAGCTCAAACCGGAAATGGCTCCGATCAAGGTCGCGGTGCTGCCGCTCGCGAAAAACAAGCCCGAGATCGTCGAGATGGCGCGGAAGATAAAGAAGGACCTGCAGCCCTCAATGCGTGCCGTTTACGACGACACCGGCGGCATCGGCAAGCTCTACGCCCGCCAGGACGAGATCGGCACGCCGTTCTGCGTCACCGTCGATCACGAATCGCTCGAGGACAACGCCGTCACCGTCCGCGACCGCGACACGTGGGACCAGGAACGGGTTTCAACTAGCAATCTGACTGAATACTTATCGCAACGTTTGAAGTAGTAAATGAAAAGACTAATTGAATGCGTGCCGAATTTTAGCGAAGGGCGGGACATGGCCGTGATAAAGCAGATCACGGAAGTGATCGAGCGGGTCGAGGGCGTTAAGCTGCTCGACGTCGATCCCGGAGCGACGACGAACCGGACGGTGGTGACGTTTGTCGGCGAGCCTGATGCGGTTGTCGAGGCGGCGTTTCAGGCCGTGAAAAAGGCTCAGGAACTGATCGACATGCGGCGGCACAAGGGCGATCATCCGCGTTTTGGTGCGACGGACGTTTGTCCGCTGGTGCCGGTATCTGGCATTTCGATGGAAGAGACAGCGGAGTACGCCCGGCGGCTCGGTGAACGCATCGGCAACGAGCTCAGCATTCCGATCTATCTTTACGAAAATGCCGCGACGAGCGATGTCCGGCGAAACCTTGCGAACTGCCGCGACGGCGAATACGAGGCTCTGAAAGACCGCATTTCTTCGGCGGAATGGAAGCCCGACTTTGGTCCGAAGGAGTTCACCGAAAGCGTCGCCCGCTCTGGTGCGACGGCGGTGGGTGCCCGTGAATTTCTGATCGCGGTAAATTTCAATCTGAATACCACATCGACACGGCGGGCGAATGCGATTGCGTTCGACGTGCGTGAAAAGGGAAGGCCCAAACGCGAAGGCCATCCGATCACGGGCAAGCCGATATTGGACCAGAACGGCGAGCCTGTGATGCTGCCGGGAACGCTGAAAGGCACTAAGGCCATCGGCTGGTTCATAGAAGAATACGGCATCGCGCAGGTTTCGATGAATATCACGAATCTGTCACAGACGCCGCTGCACGTCGCGTTTGACGAGGTCTGCGACAAAGCTGCTGCACGCGGAGTCCGCGTGACCGGCATGGAGATCGTCGGGCTCGTGCCAAAGTCGGCGATCATCGATGCGGGTGAGCATTATCTGCGCAAACAGAGCCGCTCGCTTGGCGTTACGGAAGCTGAAAAGGTGAAGATCGCGATCCGCTCGCTCGGCCTTTCGGGCCTGAAACCATGGAATCCACAAGAGAAGATCATCGAATACGTGCTCACTGCGGACGAGAAGAAGGCCAGTCTCGTCGATATGACGTGCCGCGGTTTCGCGGACGAGACCGCGTCAGAATCGCCGGCTCCGGGCGGCGGCTCGATATCGGCATATTTGGGTGCACTCGGTGCGGCGTTGGCGGCAATGGTCGCAAATTTGTCATCGCACAAAGCAGGTTGGGATGAGCGTTGGGAAGAATTCTCTGACTGGGCGGTCAAGGCTCAGGAAATCAAAGACGATCTGCTGTTCCTCGTTGACGAGGACACGAATTCCTTTAATCGCGTGATGGATGCATTCGGTTTGCCAAAAGGAACGGACGAAGAAAAGGCCGCACGTACCGCCGCTATCCAAGATGCTACAAAATACGCGACCGAAGTGCCGTTCCGAACGATGCAGCGTTCCTTCGATTCGTTTGAAGTTATAAAAGCGATGGCGGAGCAGGGAAATCCGAACTCTGCCTCCGACGCAGGAGTCGGTGCGTTGTGTGCTAGGTCGGCGGTGATGGGAGCTTATCTGAACGTGAAGATAAACGCCGCGGAACTGAAGGACCGCGAGTTTGCCGAAGATCTGCTCGCACGCGGTGCCGAGATCGAACGTCAGTCAATTGAACGAGAGGCCGAAATTCTCGCGATCGTCAATGCGAAGATCTAGCTTCCAAAGCCGATAGAGACCGCCACCGACAGCACAATGAGACCAACGACGAATAGAAGCAGCTGCAGCGGCAGCACCCAGCGTGCCCAGTTTGTCCACGGGATGTTCGCAAGCGCCAGGCTGCCCATCAGAACTGGACTCGTCGGGATGATCATATTCGTAAATCCGTCGCCCATCTGAAATGCGAGAACGGCGGTCTGCCGTGTTACGCCGACCAGATCTGATAAGGGTGCCATCAGCGGCATGGTCAACGCGGCCTGTCCGCTGCCCGAAGGCACAAAGAAATTGATGAAGGTCTGTCCGGCGAACATCACCATCGCGGCGGTCGCGGATGTTGTGCCTTCGAGCACGGTGGCCATCGCGTAGAGAACAGTATCGATCACCTGTCCGTCCTGAAGGACGACAAGAATGCCGCGTGCGAGGCCGATGATAACACCGGTCACTGCGAGTTGGCGGACGCCTTCGGAAAATGCCGTTGCCGTGCCGTTCGCACCCAAACCGCCTACAATGCCCATCAACAGTCCGACACCGATGAACAGAGCCGAGATCTCGACGATATACCAGCCTTGTCCGCCTTGCTCCGGCGGCAAAACGCCCCAAACCAGAAGTGCCAGCCCAACGAAAAAGATCGCCAGGACGGTCTTTTGCCGGCCGGTGAAAGTAGTGTCGTCATTGTCCAGATGGAGTCCCTCGCTGCGTCTTCGCTGATCCGCCTCGAACATGCGGCTGCGTTCAGGGTCTTTTAAAACGCGATGGCCGTACCACATGACGAATGCGATCGCGATCGCCGTGATGACCGCCCAAAGAACGACGCGAAATCCGGCTCCTGAAAACAGCGGTACTCCGGCAATGCCCTGAGCGACGCCGACGGTGAACGGATTGAAGAACGCCGCCGCGAAGCCTGCCATCGATCCAATTATTGGAATTGCTGCACCTGTGATCGAATCGTAGCCGAGGGCGAGAGCAAGCGGGACGAAGATGAGGACGAACGGAACTATCTCTTCTGACATGCCGAAAACCGCACCGCCCAGTGAGAATATAGCCATGAAAAGTGGCACCATCAGAAAACTCAATGACTTTGACCGCCGCGAAGCCTGTACAAGCCGTCGAAGCCCCGCATCGACCGCGCCGGTCTGCTGCAAGATCGAAAACGCACCTCCGACCAGAAATACGAATGCTATGACCTGGACCACATCCTTGTCCGTAATGCCGAGGATCGGTGCTTTCAGGATCATTCCGGCTGAATGTAACAGCGATGGGATGAAACCTTTGTGTTCGAGTTCTACAACCTGATAGGTGCCGGGAATTACGACCTCGCGTTTCCCTACGCCCTGGACGTCCATTTCGGAGCGTTCATACGCACCGGCCGGAATGATCCATGTCATAACAGCCGCAAAGACAATGATGGCAAAGACGATGAGAGCCGTATCAGGCGACTTGAATCTGGATACAACGGTATTTTCTTCAGCGGTTTCAGCCATAAAAATGAGGTGTCTAAGATTTTAGGCGATAGTAAGCGCCGGGCCGCGCGGTGTCAAGACCACAGTGTTCGATATGTTATTTCGCGATCTTCAGTTTTGGTGCCTCGTTGTCTTTTAGACGTTTCCAAACGATGGTAACGTGTCCGGCATCGTCGACATCGACCACTCGGAACGCGACGATCATATCGCGGCGTTTGTCGAATCCGAGTTCGTCATACTGCACGCCCTCTATCGTCCGCAGGAATTGGCCGCGATAGGCGATAGAACGCAATAGATAAACCGCGTTCTTCTTCACGGGCCAGCCCTTAGCATACCGAAAACCGTTCGCGTCATAGCCCTTGATCAGCTCTTCGTTAAAACGCATGAAATCATCGCTGTCGCGGACGGTCTTCATTTCAACCAAGTGCTTCGCGGTCGGCGAGGAAAGCGTTACGGTGTCCAACTCAACATCGCCGAGTTCCGTCATGATCACCTGTTGAAAGACGCCGCCGGTCATGAAAATGCCTTCAACGACGATGATATCCGCCAAACGAGGCAGGCGATAGGTCTCCGTGCGGAATGAGAACGCTGTTCCCGAACCGGGCATCTTGAAATTGACGCATTGCTCACTCGCAACGATGACGTCGGCGTCAGTGACGCACGATGATTCGCCGTTAAGCTTGACGATGCCGGTATTCTGGCCTCGAAGAAATGCGGCATATTTATTGAGATGGACTTCAGAGACAGTGAGAATGGCGGTCTCTTCCTTGCTCGGTTTTCGATAAATACCTTTGTTTGGATCGAGCAGCGGGTGGTCTTTCAAACTGTTGGGCTGGCCCATCATCTCGATCTTTCGAAGGCGGTCATAGTGCTCGTTGTCTGCCACCGTTGGCGGCAGGTTCGCTTGACGCGAACCGGGCCGTGGCGTCGGCGTCGGCGTCGGAAAGATCTGAGCCTGTGCAGCAACGGCGCTAGCTAAAACAAAAAGCGTCAGAAACAATGCCCTGTAACCCAACATCTGTATGCCTCCGAAGATTTTTCTTAGGATACCACCGAACTCGAGATCTGTGATGTTAAATTTGACCGCAGCAAACGCAAATTGATTCTTCGCGCCAAACAATTCAGAATTGAGACGAACGAAAATGAGCGATATCCCCGAAAAGGTCTTAGCATTATCAGGAGCGGTTCGTGATGTCGGTGGGCGTGCGATGCTTGTGGGCGGATGCGTGCGGGACGAGCTGATGGGCCTGCCGGCGAAGGACTGGGACCTTGAGGTTTATGGGATCGAGCCGGAACTACTGCGAACGATCGTTGCGGAATTCGGCGAAGTGAACGCGGTCGGCGAGGTGTTCGCGGTTTACAAGGTCGGCACCGATCTGGACGTATCGCTGCCGCGTCGTGAGCGAAAGACCGCACGCGGGCATCGCGGCTTCACAGTTGAAGGCGATCCCGACATGACCTTCGAAGAGGCATGTTCCCGCCGAGATTTTACGATAAACGCTATTCTTAAAGACCCGCTGACGGGTGAGATAGTCGATCCATTTGACGGCCAGGGCGACATCGATCGGCGCGTTTTGCGTATGGTCTCGCGTGATACGTTCGCCGAGGACAGTTTGCGCGTGCTGCGTGCGGCACAGTTCGCCGCGAGGTTTCGCTTCGAGGTTGATACGGAAACGGCCCAACTTTGCAAGACCATCGATGTGACCGACCTGCCGCGAGAGAGAATATGGGGCGAGCTTGAAAAGCTGCTGCTGCTTGCCAAAGAACCTTCGATCGGTTTGAAACTGCTTTATGACTGGGGCGTGATGCGGCAGCTTTTTCCCGAACTGCACGCTCTGGTCGGAGTGCCGCAGGAACCCGACTGGCATCCGGAAGGAGATGTCGATGTGCACACGCTGATGGTCGTTGACGAGGCTCGCTGCCTGATCGATGATCTGGACCATCCGAGGCAGGTAACGGTGATGCTTGGTGCAGTTTGCCACGATCTCGGAAAACCGCCGACGACGGAGTTCGTTGACGGCAGAATTCGGTCACGCGGCCACGACGAAGCCGGCGTCGAGCCGACGATCTCATTTTTGGACAAGCTCGGCATCTTTACGCTTGGCGGTTTCGACGTCCGCGAGCAGGTCATTCAGCTCGTGCGTTACCACCTTAAACCGGGCGAATATTTCAACGCCGAAAACCGCGGAAATCCGGTCGGCGACGGAGCATTCCGCCGCCTTGCACGCAAGGTCGAGCCGGACCTGCTTTATCGTGTGGCGAAGGCCGACAGCCTCGGCCGGTATCCTGACGGCGACCGCAGCAAAATGATATTCGGTTCCGAGGCTCAGGAATGGTTCATCGACAGGGCGCGTTCACTTGAGGTTGAAAAGAAAGCTCCCGAGCCGATATTGATGGGACGGCATTTGATAGAACTTGGGTTGTCGCCGGGGCCGGATTTCAAACGTATCCTGGATGCGGTTTACGAGATGCAGCTCGACGGAAAGATCGTGGATCTGGAAGGTGCGGTTGCCGAGGCTAAGGCTCTTGTGGGGTAAGGCCGACGTGCATTCCTCGCCAGATCGCTATCCACATCGCAACAACGCCAAAGACAAGCGTGAACATTCCATAGCCTGCAGTTCCCAAGAAAAATGACGGCTCGCCGATGCTAACCGCAAAAAGTAACGACGGAATAAGAAGTGCAACTGCCTGGACTACCGCGGAAAAAGCGAAAAGTTCAAAGTGATCCGCGCTGAATTTTCTGAAAGCGAGTGCAAGTGATATCGCCGCCACTACGAGCGGAATTATTACGCCTGCGAAAGGCAGGACACTCTCTGTCATCTTTACCTTTTCTGCCTGAATGATGAACGGCGTGAATGCTGCCGGGTCGTAAAGCCAGAACGGAACGACGAGAGCCGCAAAAACGACTGCCGAGATACCGCACAATATCAATGCCCTCTTGACGCCGCTGATCTGAGCGATGGCAGAAAAGATCAGCGGATAAAGGAAAAGAAAATTGGACCGCGACGCCATCGCGATTCCAAGAAACACTGCCCATGCTGCTGCCCTCCGCGTTGTCCCGTTCTTAACGGAAGTGATAACCATCCACATCGCGATCAGTACATATATCGTGTTTGCGAGATGATCAGAGCCGGTAAGTATGACCTGATAGACGGTTGGGCTAAATACAAGCAGGGTCAAAACGATGCCCAATGCCGGCACGTAGCTTCTGAGAGCCAGGCCCGCGGCCAGGAACAATGCGGTCAGCCAAAAGATATTTTGAAATTCGATAATGCCCGCGATGACCCACGGGATCGCAAGAAACATCGTGCCGGGAAAGGGCGAGAGCATTCCCCCAAGGTATGTCCGCTGATAGTAGGGAAATCGGCCCGCGAGTATCTCATTTGCACCGATGATCATCGCATCGTCGATGTCGCTGCCGGGACCGAAACGGCCTGAATTAGCCAACTGGTAACCGTAAGCCGCCGCAACAGATACCGTTACTATAATCAAAAGAAAAACGACGATGCTTTGGCGGTCATTCAGCCTCGGCAAGAACGCTCGCAGGGCAAATCGGTACGCAAGAAAAACCGCCGCTCCGCCGCCAGTCAGGTAGATGAACGTTCCGGCAAGCCCGCCGTATTTTGTGACAGTGTCGAGGGATGTGAGAAGCAAACAGGCGGCAGCCGCGATAAGTAGAAGCGAACTGCCGCCTGAATTACGGTCCATATTTCATCACAAGCCGAAGATCATTTGCCTTCGAGAAACGCCTTTAGCCGACGCGAACGCGAAGGGTGACGAAGTTTGCGAAGAGCTTTCGCCTCGATCTGGCGAATACGTTCGCGGGTGACTGCGAAATGCTGTCCCACTTCTTCAAGCGTGTGTTCTGAGCCGGTGTTTCCCAGGCCGAAGCGCATTTTGATGACCTTTTCCTCGCGGGGCGTCAGCGTTGCGAGCACCTCGTCGGTGATCTCTCGCAGATTGGTGAACGTGACGGATTCGGCTGGATTCAGGATAGAGCGATCCTCAATAAAATCACCGAGATGCGAATCTTCCTCTTCACCTATGGGCGTTTCGAGCGAAATCGGCTCTTGGGCGATCTTGAGAACTTTTCGCACCTTCGAGACCGGTATCTCCATGCGTTTTGCGATCTCTTCGCTGGACGGCTCGCGGCCGAGCTCCTGCACCAGCAGACGCGACGTGCGGATGAGCTTGTTGATGGTCTCGATCATGTGCACCGGAATGCGGATCGTACGCGCCTGATCGGCGATGGCACGCGTGATAGCCTGGCGGATCCACCACGTGGCGTAGGTCGAGAATTTGTAGCCGCGGCGCCATTCGAATTTATCGACGGCTTTCATCAGGCCGATGTTGCCCTCTTGAATCAGGTCGAGGAACTGCAGGCCGCGGTTCGTGTATTTCTTGGCAATCGAAACGACGAGACGCAAGTTGGCCTCGACAAGCTCGCGTTTGGCGATATTTGTCTCAGAAACACTGGTCACGATGGTCTGATATGACCGCTTGATGTCGTATGCCGGCAGCCGGTACTTCTCTTCTATGCCGGCCAGGATGGCCTTGTTCTCGCGAACCTTGGCGTTCAGTTCCTTTTTTACGTTCGCTGCCGGCTTCTTATCCAGTTTGGTCTTTGCTCTGGCGATCGCTTTTTCCGCTGCGACGATCTCGTCATTGATTTTCTTGATGGCGAGAATGAGTTTTTGACGCGAATTATCAGTAAGGTTCAGGCCCTTGATCTCGTTCTGAATGTTGACGCGAAGCCGGCCGACCTTGCGGCGAAGTGTCAGCAGGCGTTTGCCGCCCTTTTTTGCACCGAGCTTGGCTTGTTCGGCGATCAATGCGTTCCACGCCTTGTTCAATGCAGCAAAATCCTGGCGGATATTCTCAATTCCCTCGATGGTCCAGCGAAGGTATTCTTCTGCTTTGTCTTCTTCGAGGGAAATTTCCGCCTGTTCGGCGAACACGACCGTCTCGCGGATGCTCATTTTTCCTTGAGCAAGGTCGTCAGGAAATTCAAGCAGCCTTTCAATTGCGATGGGCGAACGGCCGATCGCTTTGTGAGTTTTTACCTGGCCGCGTTCGATACGTTTTGCGATCGACACCTCGCCTTCGCGATTCAGAAGGGGAACAACGCCCATTTCCCGAAGATAAAGGCGAACGGGATCGTTCGATTTGTCGAGGACGCCGGCCGAAAGGTCGAGATCCAGATCCTCTTCCTCGGCCTCCTCTTCTTCGTCCCCTCCGATGGTCAATTCTGCTGCTCTTTCTAACAGTTGGGCGTCGGTTTCGACGACACTGATATTTTCACTTTCCAGACGCTCGAGAACATCCTCAAGTTCGTCCGCGGAAAGCATATTCGCGGGCAGCTCGCGATGAAGTTCATCGAGACTGAGCCCCTTTTTCCTTCTGCCGAGTGTGATCACCCGGTCAATTAGATCTTGTCTTTCGTCGTAATCAGGCATATCCGATAGGCTTTTTTGATAAGTTCACGCCGCATAAACCGCTGGCGGCGAATGAGATATAACGTCATTCGCGGCAAAATGGTTTCATGTCGGTCGCGCCGAAATCAAACCGAGAATTATATCACAAAGATGCAGTGTGGTGGTGAAGCGAACGCCGCAATTTCTCCAGTTCGAATTTTTCTTCGATCAGCGTGGCGACAAGTGCCGTATCGCCGGTCTGCTCCGCAATTGCAGTTTGCCGCGTTATCTCCCAAATTCGGTTGTTTATCGCCATATCACGAAGTCCGCGGAGGCATTCCTCAGCCCGGCGAAGCACTGAGCCGGGATCGTCGCCGTTCGCGGCCGCGGCAAATATGCTTTTTATCCGTTCAACGTCCCGTTCGTTCCACTCCGCGATGCTCAATATTGAATCACAGGTAAGATCGCTCCCTGATTCATGCTGAGATATAAAGGCCTCAAAAATATGCGAATTCGCGAGCCTCTCGAAATCGCTCGGCTCAAGCTGAGGCAATATGACCTCGCGGGCGTTACTATCGGTTGCGAGAAACCGCAGCAGATCGCGTTCGACAATGGTCTCTTTCAGTCCTGAAGTGCGGACGACATGATCCTTTGCTGCAGGCGTCATTGCCTGGTTCCCGCGGTGAATGGTCGTCCACAATTCACGCCGCACGCCGGTATCTTCGATGCCAAAATGATCCATCGCCTGATCAAAGGTCGCGCTTCGGCGGACGGTATTTCGAATAGGCGTGATGACGGGCAAAATCTCTTCAACAGCTTCAGCCTTTTGTTTTGCGTCGTTGAGGTCGCGGCCCTTTGACACGGCATCGAGGCAAAAACGCAGGAACGGCAAAGCCTTGCCGCGAAGCTCTGAATAACGTTCGGGGCCGTGTTCGCGGACGTAATCATCGGGGTCTTTGCCGTCGGGCAGGACAAGGACCTTGATGTCGAAATTTTGCGGCAGCAGATGTTCGACCGCTCTGCGAGCGGCCTTGATGCCGGCGTCGTCGCCGTCGTAATTGATAACTACGCGTTCTGTGAATCGGTGGAGCAACTTCGCCTGCGAATCGGTAAAAGCCGTGCCGAGGCTCGCGGCGACATTTGTTACGCCGTGCTGAAACAGAGCGATCAGGTCGAGATAGCCTTCCACGAGAATGACGAAACGCTTCTTTCGGATAGCGTCCTTTGCCTGGAAAAGCCCGTAAAGGTGGTCGCCTTTTGTATATGCGGGAGTTTCGGGTGAATTAAGGTATTTCGGCTGATCCTCGGGCGTCAATCCTCTGGCTCCGAATGCCACAGGGCGGCCTTCGATATCAAGAACAGGGAACATTATACGTCCACGGAAACGGTCGTAAGTCCTCTCTTTCTCTTCATTTACGGAAACAAGACCGCTCTGTGCGATAAGCTTTTCGTCAGCACCGAAATCACGCAAAACCGACAACAGAGCATCCCACGAGTCGGGCGAGAAGCCTATGCGAAACTGCTTCTGAATGTCTTCGGGAATGCCCCGCTTTTCGAGATATTCGCGGGCAGCCTTCGCTTTGGCGCTTTTGCCGTGCAGTTCCTTTTCCCAGAATTCCAGTGCGACCTGATTGAGTTCGATGACCTGTTCGGCAAGCATCTTCTTCTCATCGCGTTTCTTTTTGTTGCGTTTGTAGGTCTCGTCATCGATCGGCTCGGGCAGCATGTATCCGCTGATGTCGGCGACCCGCTTTATCGCCTCAGGAAAAGAGATGTTCTCCATTTCCATCAGAAAATTGAATGCCGTGCCGCCTTTATCGCACCCAAAGCACTTATAAAAACCTTTTGCGGGATTGACCGAGAAAGACGGAGTCTTTTCCTGATGAAACGGACAGCAGGCCATCCAGTTCGCCCCTTTCTTTTTCAGATCCGGGACGTATTGCTGAACGATCCGCACCAGATCGGCACGGTTCTTCAGATCATCGATGACGTGCTGCGGGTAGAGCATTTCAATTCTTAAGCTCAGCAATTGTAGCGCCGTTTCCGCCCTCGCGGTCGGGTGCGGGACCGTATTTTTCGACGTGCGGGTGGCCGTTGAGAAAGTGACGGACGAAGTTCTTCAGAGCTCCGGTACCGTGGCCGTGGATGATGCGGATACGCCCCTGCGATGCCATGTAGGCTTCGTCGAGGAAACGGTCGAGTTCGTATTCTGCCTCGGCGGTTGTCATGCCGATGAGGTTGAGTTCAACGGCAACTTCAGGAGCATCGATGGGCCTTGAGATGCCTGAATTCCGCGGCCGGCCCTTGCCGACGTGCGGGCTACTGACAGGGGCCTTGCCGCCCGCTGACGCAGGCGGTTCTGACAGGCGTAGGTCGGCGAGTTTTTCGCGGAGACGCATCCCGCCGACGAGGACCTCGGCGACATCTTTATCCATCCGTTCGATGACGCCGATGTTTCCGAAGGAGGTGATGACATGCGAACCGACGGTAATAGTGTCTTGATCACCTTGAGCGTTCTCGTTCGAAGATGAGCCCTTACTTACGTGCGGGCTACGGACACTCGGGCCGCCGACAGCCTGACCACTGGCCTTGGCTATTACCGCTCTGTTCAACTCGGCTTTGCGGGCGAGACGGTCTTTATCGAGTTTGTTCCTAAGGGCCTTGTCTTCGATAGTTTTCAGGAACGCTCTTGATTGGCGGTCGAAATCTTCTACCGTCTGGGCAAGTGCGGCCTCGAATTCACGCTGACGCGTCTTTTCGCGTTTTGCGGCGTCCTTTTCGAGCGATGCGAACTTGTCGGCGACGACCTCGCGTTCTTCTTCGAGCGCGATGCGGAGGTCTTCGGCCTGACGCGTCTCTGTTTGCAGCCGGCGGAGGTAATTTTCCGCTTCCTGTGCCGCGGTGTCGAGATTCTCGCGTGCGGCGTCTATGACATTGTCCGCTATGCCGAACCGCCTCGCTATCTCCAAGCCTGACGAAGCTCCGGCGATGCCGATCATCAGTTTGTAGGTCGGCTTAAGCGTCTTTTCATCAAATTCGACCGACGCATTTATTACGCCGGGGTCGTTGGCGGCGTACATTTTCAGCCCGCGATAATGTGTCGAAGCGATGACTTGAGCTCCTTTCCGGCGAAAATGGTCAACTATTGCGACGCCGAGCGCAGAGCCTTCTTCAGGGTCGGTGCCGGTGCCGGCCTCGTCGAGCAGGACGAGCGAGGGCGGTTCACAATCACGAAGCATACCGGCGATGTTCGACATATGCGAGGAAAATGTAGAAAGATTCGCACTCAACGATTGATGGTCGCCGATGTCAGCGAGTATCGAACGGTAAAAGGGAACCTTCGCCGCCGAGGCAGGCACGGGCAGGCCGGAAATTGCCATCATGCTGAGAAGTCCGGCGGTCTTCAGAACGACGGTCTTTCCGCCGGCGTTCGCACCGGAGATTATCATGACCGAGCGGTCGGAAGATAATCCAATTGACGACGGGACAATTTCTTGCGGGAGAACCACCCCGTCATCAACGTCGGAAACCGACGTTGATGCCACCCCTCGTTCTGGCGTTACAGTCCCGCCAGTGCCTTCGGACGCGTAAGGAGGGGAGCCTGCACGAATGCCGTGCTCAAGCAGAGGATGGCGAGCGTCGATAAGTTCCAGTGTGCCGTCGTCGGAGATCTCAGGGACGACGGCTTTGAAACTTCGGGCAAATTCGAGCTTCGCCTTAACGGCGTCTAGTTCTGTTACGGCAATAACCGCCGCTTCGACCGCCGGCAGCAGCTCGCGGAGCTTTTCAGTGAGGCCGAAAAGGATTCCCGCCGTCTCGCGTTCTTCTTTGCCTTTCAGGTTCTGGAGCTCGTTGTTTGCCTCGATGGTCTCAAGCGGCTCGATATAAACGGTCGCACCGCTGGACGAAAAACCGTGTGCTACGCCACCGATCTTGCCGCGAAGATCGGTCTTTACGGGTATCACAAAGCGGTCATTGCGAACCGTTACGATCTCATCCTGGATCGCATTGCCAGCAGCACGCATCGCGGATTCGAGTGTCTTGGTCAGTCGAGCCCGCTGTGCATTTATCTCACGGCGGAGAAGGGCAAGTTCAGGCGAGGCATCGTCGTCCAATTCGCCGCCCGGAAGTATCTTGCGTCTGATCTCGTCAACGGCTGCGGATAGTTCGCGGGGAATTGCCTCGATGAAACTCCAAAGCGTAGGAGTATCGTCCAACTCGGGCTGTATCGCATGTTTGGCGAAAACGGCCTGTTCGCAGACGCGTGCGACATCCAGCAGCGACAGCGGATCAAGAGCGGCATCGCGTATACGAAGCAGAGCGATCTGTTGGGCTGGGTCCTCGATGCCGCTGAACGACCAGGACACCTGTTTTTCTTCGCTCAGTTTCTCTGCCTCACGGATCGCTAAGAGGGCGCTATCCAATTCAAATCTGCCCGCAAACGGCGTGAGCTCGCGGATCTTTGCGGCACCCATCGGCGTTTGTGCCTGACGGGCGACAAGGCCGAGCAGCCTTTCAAATTCTAATGTCGCAGCCGAGTAATTCATTCTATGAACTTCGCTCGTATCTCAGGTGTAGGCATCATGCAGGCATCCTTCCTCCCGAAAAGCTTGTAGCGGTGCTTTGCGAAGAGCTTATAAAAAGGATCACGTAGGGCCGCCGGCACAATGCCGAAAACACCACAGACGGACCACACGCCCCCGAGAGCTTTTGCCATTCTGATCGCGGCTTCCGAATGGGTATAGGCCTTGTCGTCCTCGATCAAGATCACAGAATCAACATCGTCGCTGATATTGAATCGCTCTTTCAATGCTTGCCCGGCGGGCGACTGCAGCGGTGCGAATCGAAATTTGTCGTCACGATCGCGGGCGATCAGGAAATTGACGGAGCTATTGCAGAAGTTACAAACGCCGTCGAAAAGCACTATTCGCTGCATCGCTTAGATGATAACGCAGACGGCGGATGTAAAGCCAAGAATGTAAGGATTTGTAAATGCATTTATCTCGGTTTTGACCGCTGAAACTTTTGTAATATGCTCTGCGTATCACGGCAAATTGAGATTGACTCTATTTACAAGTACAGAATTATGAGAACAAAGCTGATCTTGGTTTTGTGTGCGGTGTTTTGTATTGCGTTCAGTTCATCGGCCTACGGCCAGAGCTACGCGATAACGAACGCCCGCATTGTTACGGTCTCGGGGGCGACGATCGAAAAGGGAACCATCGTCGTACGCGAGGGCCTGATCTTCGCGGTTGGTGCCAATGTTGCTGTTCCGGCTGATGCGATCGTGTTCGACGGCAACGGAATGACGGTCTATCCGGGCTTCATTGACGCGGTTTCCAACCTTGGGATGCCCGCTGCTCCTCAGCGTCCCGCGGGGCCCGGCGGCGGTGCTGCAGCAGCAGCTGCTGCAGCTGCGGCAGCACAGCAGGCGCCTGCGTCAAATTCGAATTACCCCGCAGGCCTGCGGCCTGAGGACATGGCGGCAGATGATCTGCGTGCGGGCGATGCTCAATTCGAGGCTGCACGTGCGGCCGGCTTTACGTCAGCCTTGGTGACGGGCCGTTCGGGGATCTTCAACGGCCAGTCCGCCGTGATAAATCTCGCCGGCGACAACGTCTCGGGTATGATCGTACGGTCACCGTACGCTCATCACATTTCGTATGCGACCATTCCCGGCAGCTATCCCGGCTCGCTGATGGGCACGTTCTCGGCATTGCGTCAGATGTTCCTCGACGCACAGCGTCAGATGGAGATCGAAAAGATGTACGAGGCGAATCCGGCGGGGATGCGTCGGCCAACAGCTGACCGATCGCTTTCGGCTCTATACCCCGCTCTAAATCGACAGATGCCCGTTGTTTTTAATGCGGTAACGGAACGTGAGATCGTGCGGGCTTTGGATTTTATAAAGGAGTTCAACCTGCGCGGTATCATCGCCGGCGGGCATGAGGCCGGCTCCGTCGTAGACAGGCTGAAAGCCCAAAACGTGCCGGTCATCTTTTCGCTGAACCTGCCCCGCCGAACCACTTCGGCCGCGGCGGACGCTGATCCGGAAACATTAATGACACTTCGGATGCGTGCCGCTGTGCCGAAAGCTCCGGCGGAGATGAATAATGCCGGCATCAAATTCGCTTTTCAGTCGGGCGGTCTGCAGAATCTGACGGACTTTTTCGCTAACGCCGCAAAGACGACCGAAAACGGGCTCAGCAAAGACGCCGCGATCAGGGCCATGACGCTGGGCGCCGCGGAGATCTTAGGTGTTGAAAAACAGCTCGGTTCTATCGACGTCGGCAAGATCGCAAATCTTGTTGTCGTAAAAGGCGATGTGTTCGCACGTGACCGTTTCGTCTCGCGTGTCGTAATAGACGGCAAGGTGTTCGAGTTCAAGGAACAGCCGCGTCCGCCGCAGGGCGGTCCTAGAGGTCCCGGCGGACCGGGAGGAAATCCGGGCGGGAATCCCGGCGGCGGTGCCGGCGGGCCGAGCGTTGCGGGTACCTACAACATCACTATTAACATTCCCGGCCAGCCGCTGCCTGCGACGCTGACCATCACTCAGCAAGGGAATTCAGTGTCAGGATCAATGACATCGCAATTGGGGACGACCGCAATGACGGGTACCATGTCGGCGGCCGGTTTTTCGATGTCGGGAGGCATTGAATTCGGCGGTGCGTCGATAACCATTGTGATGCAGGGCTCCGTCGCCGGATCGCAGATCAGCGGCAATATCGATTCGCCGCAGGGGCAGATCCCTTTTTCGGGTACGAGAAATCCGTAAATCAGTAAGTTCAACGTTATGAAGAAGATAACAGCTTTTCTTGTTCTAAATATCCTGCTGCTCGGCAGCCTCGGCGGAAGCGTTTCCGCGCAGGCGGCTGGCGGCAGCGTCTTGATAAAGAATGCCACCGTAATGACCGCTATACGCGGCACTCTTGAGGGAACGGACATACTTGTCCAGAACGGCAAGATAACCCGGATCGGCAAGAATTTGTCGGCTCCGGCAGGTGTGCGAACCATCGACGCTACTGGGAAATTCGTGACGCCGGGCATCATCGACTGCCATTCGCATACGATGATGGACGCCGTTAACGAGGGCTCGTTTTCAGTGACCTCGATGACGCGCATTCGCGACGTTCTGAATCCGAAGGATATCGCCATTTATCGCGGCCTGGCAGGCGGCGTGACTGCGGCGAATCTGCTGCACGGTTCTGCGAATTCCATCGGCGGGCAAAACTCCAGCGTCAAGTTGAAATGGGGCAAGCCCGTCGAAGATTTCCTAATTCCGGACGCACCGCCCGGCATCAAGTTCGCGATGGGCGAGAACGTCAAGCGGTCGAATTTTCAGCCTCAAGGCGGCCAACAGCAGCGTTATCCCCGGACGAGAATGGGCGTTGTGGCAGTGATGCGTGACGCGTTCCTGCGTGCGAAAGATTACAAGCAAAGCTGGGACGATTTTCGTGCGAAAAAGACAAAGGTCCCGCCGCGACGCGATCTGGAGCTTGAACCGCTTGTCGAGATACTCGAGGGCAAACGCATCGTCCATGCCCATGGCTATCGTTCAGACGAACACCTTAATCTGCTGCGTATCGCAGATGAGTTCGGCTTCAAGATCGGAACTCTGCAGCACGGGCTCGAGGGCTACAAGATCGCTCCCGAGATCGCAAAACACGGTGCAGGCGTTTCAATATTCACGGACAGCTGGAGCTACAAACTCGAGGCGTATGACAACACTCCGTATAACGCTTACATCATGTGGAAAGCCGGCGTGAACGTTTCGATCAACTCCGATTCGAACGAGCGTATGCGCCGCTTAAATCTGGACGCTGCAAAAGTAATGAAATACGGCGGAGTTCCCGAGGAAGAAGCTCTGAAAATGATCACGCTGAATCCCGCGATCCAGATGGGAATCGGAAAGCGGACCGGCTCGATCGAGGTCGGCAAGGACGGCGACCTCGTGATCTGGAACATGCATCCATTCAGCCCATATTCGCGAGTTGAGATGACGCTGATCGAAGGCGATGTTTATTTTGACCGTGCGAGCGATATCGCACGGCGTGCCGAGCTTGCACGAGAGCGTGAGGCCCTTGAAAGACTTGACCAGAATCGTCCTGCAGGAGCAGGAGCTGCCGCACCGCGACCGCCGAGCCAGTTTGAACGCGACCATCTTGATGACGCAGATCATATCGACGGAGGTACGCGGTAATGAGGTCAAAAGGTAAGATGCAAAAGGCAAAATTCACTATATTATTGGCCTCGTCGATTATTGCAGGCTCGTTCGCGGCGAATGCGCAGAGCGACGGCTCTGAACAGAACAAGACCGGCACTCCCGGAACATTTGCTGTCGTCGGGGCAAGGATCGTTACCGTAACAGGTGCTGTGATCGAGAACGGAACGATACTCATCCGCGACGGAAAGATCGCCGCTATCGGAACCAATGTCTCGGTGCCCTCAGGTGCCGAACGCATCGACGGAAAAGGGCTGAGCGTTTATCCGGGAATGATCGATGCTGCAACGAACATGGGGCTGACCGAGATCGGGCAGGGAGCAAATGCGACCGTAGATATTTCTGAGGTTGGCACGATGAATGCGAATGCTCGTGCGATCAAGGGCATCAATCCGCACACTTCGCATATCAATGTGACCCGCGTGAACGGCATCACGACCGTGCTTTCTCACCCGACGGGCGGGTTGATCTCGGGACAGTCTGCGATCATTAATCTTAATGGTTCGACGCAGGACGAGATGGCGGTGGTCGCCGATAACGCCCTCGTAATCAATTTCCCGCGTGTGGCAACGGGCGGCGGTTTTGGCGGATTCGCCTTTGCACAGCAGGCCGCAGCCCCGGATGTCAACGCAGCGGTTCGCCGACGTGATGAGCAGATCGAGGAACTCAAAAAGATGTTTCGCGACGCCGAAGCTTATCTTAAAGCACGCGAGGCAAGGCAGAAGGACCCGAGCCTGCCGCTGGTCGGCATAGACCTCAAGATGGAAGCGATGGCACCATACGTCCGCGGTCAGCGTCCGGTTCTGCTGCCCGTACAGCGTGAACGCGACATTCGGGCGGCCGTAAAGTTTGCCGAAGATATGAAGCTGAAATCCATCATCGTCGGCGGGCAGGACGCGTGGAAAGTGGCGGATGATCTGAAAAAGAACAACATCGCCGTCATTTATACGAATATCTACAGCCTGCCGGTGCAGATGGACGACCCTTACGATTACCTTTTCGAGGTGCCGTCGAAACTGAAGCAGGCCGGTGTGAAGTTCGCTATTTCGACCGGAAATGACGGTTCGGAAGCACGAGATCTGCCTTATCATGCAGGCCTCGCGGGTGCTTACGGACTCTCGAAAGAAGAGGCACTCAAATCCGTGACTATCTATCCTGCCGAAATACTCGGTATTGCAGACCGCATGGGCTCGCTTGAGGTCGGAAAGGTCGCGAACGTCGTAGTTACGGACGGCGATCTGCTCGATCCGCGAACGAACGTGAAATACCTGTTCATCAACGGCCGCAAGCTGCCGCTAACGTCGCGGCATACGCAATTGTTCGATTCCTTCAAGGATCGGAAATAGTTGGCCCAGCCACAGAGCACACAGAGAGCACAGAGAGATCAATTGGTTTTCTCTGTGCTCTCGGTGGTTAATTCTTAAGTCTTGGTTCTTCGCCGTATTCGTAAAATTCCAGCGAAGCGGAATTCAGGCAATAGCGTTGACCTGTCGGCGGCGGGCCGTCGGGGAAAACGTGGCCCTGGTGTCCGTCACAGCGGGAGCATCGTATCTCGATCCTACGCATTCCGTAACTGTTGTCTTCGATATATTTGAGATGCTCCTTGTCAAAAGGGCGGTAGAACGAAGGCCAACCGGTGCCTGAATTGAATTTGTGCTCGGACGAGAACATCGGCAGGCCACACAGACGGCAGGCGTAAACGCCGTCGAGTTTGTTATCGAGCAGAGTTCCGCAAAACGCAGGTTCGGTGCCGTGGTTCAGCAGAATTCGATATTCTTCTTCGTTCAGTTCTTTCGCGAGCCGTTCGACGGCTTCTGCGTCAAGCGGCGTTATATCGTAGCCGGATTCCGATATACTCATAAGTAAAATTTCGCCGCTTACGCAGGCGGTTCTGACCCAAAAACCTTCTTCTCCAATTTTCGCAGTCGTTGGGCAAACTCGCCCAAACGGCGAAATGCCGCGGTCGAGCGAAGCCAGTCCTTGTTGTCAAAAGCCGGAATTCCCGAGATGACCTTTCCCGGCTCGACGTCGTGCGAAACGGCCGATTTTGCGGTCATGATCACATCGTCGCCGACCTTCAGATGTCCCGCGATCCCGACCTGTCCGGTCAAAAGCACGCGTTTTCCTATATGTGACGAACCGGCGAGCCCTGTTTGGGCACATATCAGAGAATCCTCTTCGATGGTGCAGGAATGGCCGATCTGGACAAGGTTATCTATCTTAGTGCCGCGCTTGATGCGGGTTTCGCCGACCGATGCACAGTCGATCGCAGTATTTGCACCGATCTCAACGTCATCTTCGAGCACAACACGTCCCGTTTGGGGAATTTTCAGCCATTTCTTGTCCTCAGTTTTGGCATAGCCAAAGCCGTCCGAGCCTATAGTAGAGTTGTTATGGATGACGCAGCGTGCACCAATTTCGCAGTTCTCTCGTATTGAAACGCCGCTATGGATCGTTGTATTCGGGCCTATTGAAACACCTTCGTAAAGGGTAACATTCGGCATTATTCTGACGTTTTCAGCGACCCGGCAATTGGGGCCGACAACGACGTTGGCGTGAATCTCTACGCATTCATTAACACAAGCAGCCTCATCAATTACAGCAGTAGAATGAATAAAATACTTTAACTCTGGATCAGGGAAAAATGCACGCATTGCGAGGGTATAGGCCACATAGGCATCCTTCGCTCTCAGAATTGCGATATCGTCGCGGCCGATCTCGACGCCTTCGTTCAGGAAGATAGCGGATGCGTTTGTTTCGGCGACCTGCGGCGTGTATTTCGGATTAGCGAGGAACGTGATCTCGCCATCCTTTGCGAGATCGAGCCCGGCAGTCGAATTGATTTCCAGATCAGCATCGCCGCTTTCCACGGTCGAGCCAGTTATCTCAGCTAATTCGGCTAGTTTCATCTATGTTTGCATTTTACAGGAGTTGGCTACGAATGCACGAATAAAGAATGGTCTCCCACGAAATACGCGAAACACACGTAGAAGGAACTTTGGCAAATATGCGGCCGCATCGTAGAGGTTTCTCTAAGCCTTGGGAGCCATATATCTACATCAAATTCATTGGATCGATCTCGACAAAGATCGTCCGCATGTCGCATCCGCGGTGCTCGGCGTAGGCAAGTGCGGTTTCCAGGGTTTCACGCAGGCGTTTGCGGTTTGGTGATTTCAGGATAATTTGAAAGCGGAACTCACTTTTCAGCCGAGCGATCGAGGCCTGTGCCGGGCCGAGTATTCGCGAAGCCTTTTCGCGATTGGCGTTGTCCAATGAGCTTCGCAGGAGATTTGCGTTCTTGACGGCGTAGCCGGCGTTGCGATGTTTTATCAGTATCGAGGCGAGAACGTAGAAAGGTGGATAGCCGAACCTTTCGCGATATTTTATCTCTTCATTGTAAAATCCCTCGTAATCCTGCTCGCTTGCATGCCGCAATGCGTAATGTTCAGGGTAGTAAGTTTGGATCAGCACGCGGCCCGGCTTTTCGCCGCGGCCGGCACGGCCGGCGACCTGCGTAATGAGCTGGAACGTTCGCTCCGCCGATCGCAGATCTGGAAGGCCCAATCCGATATCAACCGAAACGACGCCGACCAGCGTTACGTTCGGGAAATCGTGGCCTTTCGCGATCATTTGCGTGCCGACGAGCATATCAAGGCTGCCCGCAGCAAAGCTCAGCAGCGTTTCGTCGATCTCGCCTTTGTGGGCCATCGTGTCGCGGTCAACTCGTGCGATGCGAAGAGAAGGGAATTTTGCTGCGAGTTGGTCTGTGATGTTTTCAGTTCCTTCACCGACGAAATACAGGTATTCACTCTCGCAATGCGGGCATACTTCAGGAACCTTCTCTTTGTAGCTGCAGTAATGGCAGAGCAGCTTGCGGTCGCGGCGGTGAAATGTGAGCGTAATGTCGCAGTTGCGGCATTTGAGTGATTCGCCGCACATTCGGCAGAGTACGAACTGGGAAAAACCGCGTCGATTTAGCAGAATTATTGATTGCTCGCCGCGTTCGTGCGTTTCGCGGATCGCATCAAGAAGTTCGGGCGACAGTGCGACATCCTTGCCGAAACGCCTGAAAACATCGCGCATATCGATAAGTTCTGCCTTTGCTAGGCCGCGGCCGCCGAAGCGTTCCGGCAGATGTAGATAGGTATATTTGCCCTTTTTTGCGTTGAAAAAGGTCTCCATGGAAGGCGTCGCAGAGCCCAGTATCACGGCCGCTCCTGCTTTGTGGGCACGCATTACCGCGACGTCGCGGGCGCTATAAAACGGCGATTCGTGCTGGCGATATGACGGATCATGTTCCTCGTCAACGACTATCAGGCCGATATCTTCCAGCGGGGCGAACACGGCGGACCTTGTCCCGATAACAACACGTGCGTCTCCGCTGCGAATACGACGCCATTCATCGAAACGCTCACCGGCGGACAGATTGGAGTGCAGTATCGCGACATCGCTGCCGAATGTCGATCGAAGCCGTCTGGAAAACACGGGTGTGAGCGAAATTTCCGGGACGAGCATCAACGCGGTGCGGCCCATAGAAAGGGCGTGTTTCATCGCACGAATATAGACCTCGGTCTTGCCGCTGCCCGTGACTCCGTGAAGAAGAAACGCTTTAAAAGCAACTTTAGGGGTTATGTTGGAAAGTATTGAATCTAAATGTATTTGCTGTTCAGCCGTTAAAGTAATTTCTTGATATTTCTTTTCATCTTCGCTTTTTAGAGGATCACGACGGACGTCCTCCACATAAAGCTCGACATATCCGCGTTTCGCCAGTGTATTTACAGCCGAAGCTCCGCCGCCTACTGAATCTATCAATTCGGCGAAGAGTGCCTCTCCGCCGACACCTCTTAGGGCCTCTAGGATAGCTGTTTGCTGTTCGGTGAGTGGTTTAACGTCTATTGAGGTGTCGCGTTCCAGCAATCGGACGGCCTTGCGGCGTTTTGGACGCACTTTTCCGGTATTCAGGCCTGCCGGGAGCGATGCTTTCAGCATTTCGCCCCAAAATGACGCATAGTAATCAGCTGCCCATTTGGTCAGTTCCAGTATCTCGGATGTTATCAGCGGCTTTTCGTCGAGAATGTCTATAATTTCGCGGATCTTTGATTCCTCGACGTCTGAATCTGCAGGAAGCACATCTTGCAATTCCACGGCATATGCCGTTAATGTCCGGCGGCCGAAAGGGACCGTCATTCGCGTTCCGACCGCCAGATCTGCCTTAAGTGCCGCCGGAACGCGATAAGTGAACGTTTGCCGCAGCGGCAGCGGCAATGCGGCCTCGACGTAGGTGTTCTCGGCGATCCTTTTTTGTTGTCTGACAGGCATTTCGAAGGCGGCTGACGACATCATACAATATTCAGCACGCCGGCTTCAGAATGCAGATGCCGGAACGGAATGTTTTTGGGGTAGAATCGAATCTATGGAAGAGATGTTCAAAACTGAGCCAAAACGGGGAAATACGAAGGTCTTTGCGATCGGCGGGCTTATTGGAGCGGTATTTTTGGGTGCGGCAATCTGGTATTTGTCGCTGACACCGTCGATGGAAGTTCAGATCGAGAATATCCTGGCCGGAGCTTATCGCGAAGGCTCGCCCGAATACGATGAATTGAACAAGGACATAGTGATCTCGACCGACCCGAAAACAGTTCAATCGCCGACAGGCATGGGCACCATCGCAATGTATATACACGGAAATATCTACAACAAAGGCCCGAGAATAATAAAGGCTCTTGAAGTGCGGGCGGCCGTTGTCACGCAGTTTCAGGAAGTGTTGAGGGAGCGAAAGATGCTGGTCGTTCCGGTTCAGAAAAGTGAGCTCGGACCCGGCGAGACCATTCCGATAACTTTGTCGATCGACGGTTTTCAGAAAAGTGACGACCGAGCGGACATACGCTGGAAGGTCACCGCGATACGAGCGGAATAATCGCGGTCAGTCATTGCTTTCTTTTACAAAAAGGTCTTCGAGCGACTGTTTTACAGGCTGAACGGAGATGAGGCTGCCGCCGTGCCGGCGAGTGACGGCGAGAACAGCCTCGAGATCTGATTCATCAGAGATCTGAATGGCGACACCGTTCGGCTTTTGAAAGAGCTCCGCTCCGGCTATCAGATCGACCTCGTCCTTTATAATATCCGCCCTGACACTCTGAACGTTGACCTCAAGTACACGTTCTCCCTCATGCCCGGCGAGCAAGTCTGCAAGGTCGCCTGCGGCGGCGAGCTTTCCTTTGCGGAGTATCGCGACCTCGTCGCACAGGGCCTCAATGTCTGCGAGAATGTGCGTGGACATAAAAACGGTCGTTCCTTTATCGCGAAGGCCTGCGATGAGTTCGCGAATCTCTCGGCGGCCGACCGGGTCGAGCCCACTCATCGGTTCATCGAAAAATACGACCTCAGGATCATTCAGAAGTGCCTGCGCCAGGCCGACACGCTGCAGCATTCCTTTTGAGAATTTACGAAGCTGCTTGCCGCGGTCCCTGACATCGAGACCGACGGAATCTAAAAGCAATTCAGCTTTGTCGGCACGCTCTGCCGGGTCCATACCGAAAAGCTCGCCAAAGTGAGAAAGAAGTTCGCGTGCGGTCAGGTAATCATAAAAATACGGATTTTCCGGACAATAGCCGATGCGGCGGTGCATCTGGACATCGGCGATGTCATGACCGAGTATGGTGGCGGAACCTGCGGAAGGGAACTGAAGGCGCATCAACGTTTTGATGGTCGTCGTCTTGCCGGCACCGTTGCCGCCGAGAAAACCGAAGATGATCCCGCGGCGGACCTTCAGTGTCAGGTCCTCCAACGCACGGACCTTCCTCTTTCGCCAAAAGCCGGTCTCGTAGTCCTTTGTCAGGCCGTTGATTTCTATCGCGTATTCCATGATTCAGAAAGGCAGTTTCGTCTTTTCGGGGTCTAACCCTACCTCGCAACGCTTCGGATTGAGTAAGTATGGTGCATCGCTCGGATCGACAAGGCGATTCGCTTTATCGACGCGAAACTGCCTGCCGCCGGGCAGCTTCACGTTCATCAATTCTTGCGTGACCTCGCCGAAATTTGACGGGCAGCGGCCGTTCCTTTCGCGAAACTCCGTCAAGACCTGATTTATCGAATCGCGTTCGTCGAACCAGTCGAGTTCTGCAAGACGGCGTTCGGCGGTAATGCGGACGTTTTGGTCGTCAGAAGTTTCGAGCATTTCGCTGAAGATCGCACGAGCAGTATCGCGGCTGCCGCCTTGGCTGCGCATCATCGCTGCCATCATTTTCATAAAGGGCGAAGCTTCGGCAACCTGCGAACCGCGTTCGTATGTGTCGGCCGCCTTTGTGTGGTCACCGAGACGCCAATAAATGTAGCCAAGATGCTGATAAAGCCGCCAGCTTTCGGGATTGTTGGCGATGCCTTTTTCAGCCAGAGCGATAGCTTTGTGCGGGTCGATCGCAGGCAGAACGATAGCTCCATAGCTGTAGGCGGCGATGAACTGCGGATCAAGGTCGGTCGCATTATCGAGCAGCGGATACAGAAGCCGCGGATTAAGCGATCGAAGGTCATCGAGATTGATGTTCTCATCCTTACTCCCGATGATCTTGTCGCCGATATACTGCAGTGAGCGTATGAAATACCAGTCAGCAATCAGGCCTTCGGCACCGAATGCAAAGCCTTTGACGCGTGCTCCCAGAAACTCAAGGTCGTTGTCAACGTAAGAGTCAGCCAAGCGCGGACGGCGTTCCTCGATAAAGCCGGTCAGACCATAAACGGCGCCGAAACCTGCGGCCACGATGACTGCGGGCAGTAGAAATGTTGTTAACCGGCTTCGTGTCATTTGAAATTTCGCCGCGAGAAAATAACGACCGTGACCGTAATAAGAATGATGTTGTAAACGACCGCGTAAACTATCGAACCGCCGAGCATCGCGGAATTCGGCGTCATACCGTTCGCCGCTTCGGTAGCGAAACTGAAATGGCTGAAATTAGGCATGATGTAGTAAAGCCCTGAAAATAGAACCTTTGCTGCTTCGGATGCCATGTCACGAGACAATTCGCGAAGAGCTGTGCTGAAATGCCCGATCACAAAAACCAAAAATGTAAGCAATGCTGAAAGTGCAGGCGTAGAGAACGACGAAAAAAGTATTGCGACCGCGGTGATGATAGTGAGTTCAACAAAGATCAGTAGCACCGTCGGCCAGATCGATGCGGCGAGTGAGGAATTGCCGACATAAAGCAACGCGAGTGACACGCCGACGCCCATCACGATGGTATTCAATAATAGCGTCGCAGAAAGGCCGATGAATTTGCCGATGATGTATTCGCCTCGGCCGACAGGTTTAGAGAAAATAGCGTAAACCGTCCGCTTTTCAATTTCTTTCCAAACCAGGCTGACGCCTACGAATATCGCAATGAACGTCCCGAAGATCAGCATCGCCGTCAGTCCGAGATTGACTATGACGCGGGCTTCCTGACCGGCAGTTAGTTCGCCTAGGAATATCGCACTAGCGGTGATCAGCAGTACAAAGACGATGAGGTTGTAGAGGACGCGGTCGCGCACCGCTTCGCGAAAGGCGTTTTTCGCGACGGCCAAGATCCGTGGCAGAGATCCAGCAGGCATTTTCGACATTGTTCTGAGAGCAAAGCCCGAAAGCCATCGGGCAAACGTATTCTAGCAAAAATGTCAGCTATTGATAAGGTATCGGTTCGACGTATTGTGTAACGGCCGATGCGGGGCGAAGGTCTGCAGGTTTTGCTATAGTTTTGTCTTTCTCAGCAGTGTAAAATGCAGCCGTCGCGCCTTCACGCAGTAGAAGCAGCCAGCCGCTTGCCTGTTTAGAGTTTATCGCCAACGCTTTTTCCTCTTGTCGAACGGCTTCGTCGGGACGGCCTTGCTTCTGAAGAAACTCCGTATATACGGCATTGAGATAGACCGATCGAGGATAAATACTCAGGCCGCGGAGCAAAGCATTCTCCGCGTCATTTATTGCACCTGTCTTTTCGTATGAACGGGCTAGCTGAACGAAAGTGTCTGAGGTCGCGATACCAAGCTTTACTGCCTTGCTGAAATTATAGGCTGCCGCTTCATGTTCGCCGTCGGCTGCCTTGCGGCCCGCGAGAATATAGAAAGCACCTGCATAGCCGGGATCGAAAAGAAACGCCCTGCGGAATTGTTCCTCATAGTGATGCTGCTCTGCTCGCTCTGCCTGATAGACGAAATATTCGGCTGCGGCCCGAGTCACGGAGAAAATGCCCAATGCGACAGAAGCGGCGATTATCAGAGTCGGAAGTGCCAATGCCGGCAGTTGCCGTTCAGTCCGCTTTTTCTTTTCGATGTGACCGATGAGCAGACCTAAGACGACAGAAAAGACGACGCCATTTTGGATAGAGCGGAATGAAAACGAGCTTGTCAGCGAACTGAGAGCAAACGCGGACAAACCGCCGATCGCTGCGGCAGCGAAAGGCGTAATACGTAAACGCCGCCGCCGCAGATTACTTAAGAATCGCATTTTGAAGAGAGCAAATGGAATGCAAAACAAAACGAAACCGGCGATCCCGAGTTCCGATAATATCTGGAAATACTCATTATGAGCCCTTTCGATCAAATAATCTTCGGCGATCTCCGCCGTCGGGCTGTCAGGGCTACTGTCCCTATATGCACGTCTCGCTTCGGTTACGTTTACGCCAAAATTGTCGGCCCCTACTCCAAGGATCGGCTGTTGACGAAACAGGGCAAACGCGAGCTGCCACGTGAACTTTCGCATCTCGATGTTGGTGTTGTCCGGGTCTACGCTGCCGCTGATGTAGGCCGTTGTTGACGGAACCTGTGAGAAGTATGTGAATACGGCCTGGGTGCCGACAGTTAGTACAAGCCAGATCGCGGCTATGATCACTGCCGGTTTTCGGCTCCGTTTACCGCCGAGGACGAGCATCAATGCCGTGAACAATATCATTCCCGCGATGCCGGCAACGAATGCACCGCGGCTGAGCGAGAGCATCACGGCAAGCCAGTTCAGCGACGCGACAGCTATGAGAAGTATTTTGAGCCGCTTGGTCTTTGACCATAAAGCGGCCGCCCACAGCAATGGCATGAATGTCACGAGCATTTCAGCGTACTTGCCGTAGCGGATGCGGATCGTTCCCTCGCTAACCGCAAACTCAACGACCGACAGATGATCTATAACGGTAAAGAGACCGATGATGATCGTGATGGAGACAAACAGCTTGAACGCGAAGTCTGTTGTTGAGAGCTTCGAGAAAATGAGAAGGACGCAAATGTAGAAAAGCCACAGAAGGGAATGATGAGCTACTCCCGCTGTGCTGTCGGCCCACAGGGCAGACACTACACTAAACGCCGCAAAAACCAAGAAAGAGATCACCGTGCTATTGAGGGTTAACTCGATCGCAGAGTCTTTGCTGCGATATTTCGTTAGCAGCCATGTCCCAACGATGATCCCGAATGCCGAAAGAAACAGCTCTACCTTGTACGGCTGCGCAGGACGGATCGAAGCGTGAGGATAGGTCGCAAGCAATGAACACAATCCTGCTGCCAGCAGAAAGGGATAGGCCCATGCGAGAAGATTGGAATCTGATCTGGAGGCAGATGGCGGCATTTGAGATAAATAGGCGGATCACCTATCGAGTGATAGTAACACGCCGCAAAAACATCAAAAAAAGGGAGCCCTTTCGGACTCCCTTGAAGTGGCTTATGCCGCGGTGCTATTAGTTGCTGAGCGGTGTTGCCGTTCCGACTGTTGCCAGCGTGAAGGCTGTACCAAGGTTGGCGGCAGTTGCGTCAGCAACCATGACGCCATTGGTCGCGATACCGAAGCGGCGAGCACCCGTCTGGGTTACACCGGTAGTGGTAGTCGGATTAGCTGAGAAAAAGAACTCTGCCGGTGCGGTCGTCGATGCAGCAACGCGGCCTCCGACGAAGTTGTATCCGCTCTTGGTACCGGTCGCCAGAACTGAATCGACGAGTCCGGGGGTTCCGAGTTCGGTAAGTGCTAGGACAGTACCGGCACCAACGTCACCGGCGTAGTTGCCGTTGCCGTAGGTCGAAGCATACGTCATCTGAGCACCATGCAATGTACGCATGGCCGAGATGGCCGATCCTTCGTTAGCCGAGCGGCGGGCCGCCAGCAGGTTGGGGATTGCGATCGCTGCGATGATGCCGATGATCACGACGACGATCAAAAGTTCGATAAGCGAGAAGCCTTTCTGATTTTTCATTTGGTTTACGATCTCCTGAAGTTTCGAAAAAATGTTGTACCTTTCCCAGGCCGCTAGATTATTAACAATAGGTGTGCCACATCGCGGACGAAGTCCGGTGTGGCCTGTAAATATAATGAATGCAACACTTAGCGAATTTGCGAAGGCCGTCCGCTATGCAGGGGTGTCGGTCGCGACCGTATTTTCTAACACTATTTGTGAGCCGGACGCTGACAGAAAATGGCAGTTTTAAAGTGAATCAGCAGTGGACCGTTGAAATTTTCAATCGCTGCTCCGCATTTGAGCAGAAAGGCTGCGGATACTGTGTTTGTCCAAAAGGTGCCGCAGCGAGCGAACCGGCATCCTGAGTAGTTCGGCGGCTTTCGTCTGATTTCCGCCGCTCTGCCGTAGAGCCTCGACAACGTAGGTCTTTTCGAGGTTTTCCAGGTGGCTCATCAGGTCGATGCCGTCATCGGGAAGGCTGAATTCCGACCTTATTCGATCGGGATTATAGTTAGTAATGTGGGTCGGGAGCTGTTCGGGCTGGATCTCAGCGGTCCGTTCGAGAGCGACCGCACGCTCGATGGTATGCTCCAGTTCGCGGACATTTCCGTGCCAAGAATAGTTCTCCAGCAGTTGGGCGGTTCGGGGCGATATCCCAAGTTCTTTGCCGGACTGGTCACAGAACTTGCGAACGAAATGCTCGATCAAAGCAGGAATGTCCTCTTTACGGTCACGCAGCGGCGGCAGATCGATCGGGATGACAGATATCCGGTAAAAAAGGTCCTCTCGGAACGTGCCGTCCTCCGCCATACGCTTCAGATCTCGATTCGTCGCCGCGATCACACGGGAATCTATCGGTATTTCATCATGGGCGCCAACCGGCCGCACGCGGCGTTCCTGCAGTACGCGGAGCAGTTTGACCTGCATCGCGGGCGACATTTCACCGATCTCGTCTAAAAAAATGGTGCCGCCATTCGCCGCCTCAAAAAGTCCTTTGCGGTCGGTATTCGCGCCGGTGAACGAACCTTTTTTGTATCCGAACAGCTCAGATTCGAGAAGCGTCTCGGTGAAAGCACCGCAGTTAATTGATATGAAAGGCTTGTCGGCACGCGGGCTCATACTGTGAATTGCTCGAGCGACAAGCTCTTTTCCGGTTCCGCTCTCACCGGTAACAAGCACGGTTGACTGTACTTCGGCGACAGTCTCGATCATTTGAAAGATCGCGTGCATCTTTGCAGAACTGCCGACGATGTTGCCGATGCTGCCGCGTTCACGCTGTGCACGTTTGAACGCCCGGTTCTCATTCACCAACGCCTGTTTTTCGAGCGTTTTAGCAATGATGACCTTTAGTTCCTCGACGTCAAAAGGCTTTTCGATGAAATCATCCGCTCCGAGTTTGAAGGCATCACGAGCAGTCTCTACCGACGAATGCGCCGTCATCAGTACAACGCCGACATCGGGATTTCGCTCGCGCACGTTACGAAGCAGCTCAATACCGTCCATATCGGGCATGCGGACATCTGTCAGCACTACGTCTGCCCGCTCTGCTTCGAGCATTTCGAGTGCCTGAATACCGTTGAAAGCGGTACGCACGGCGTAGCCTTCCTCGCGAAATACGAGTTCCAACACCTGTCTAAGGCTCTGTTCGTCGTCAACGATAATGATGTTTGGCATCTGATTCGGGCTAATTTTTTGCTGAAGTGTCAGGCACGGGAACGTTAAACACCATTTTTACTGATAAATCTTCCAAATTCAAGAGTTTTCGGTCTCTTTTGTGTTTCGCACTTTCAAAAATTCGATGATCTTCGCGTTGCCGTCGTCATTTTTTGCGGAACGGCGGCCCATCGGAAGGTCGATGCTTATCGTAGTTCCGGAACCTACTTTGCTGCGTACGTTGATCGCTCCGTTGTGGTCTTTGACTATCTGGTACACGATGGATAAGCCCAGGCCGGTGCCGCCGGTCGTTGATTCGGAGAAAGGCTCGAACAAACGTTCCACCTGCTCCTGCGACATGCCGCGGCCGGAGTCGGACAGGGTGATGCGAACGCGGTGATTCGGAAGCGTGTTTAAGCCTATCGTGAGCCTTCCGCCGCCGGGCATTGCCTGCAGAGCGTTCCTGGAAAGATTCCAAAAGATCTGCTTCAACTGAGCCGCATCGGCATAGACGATGACAGGAAGATCAGGCAGATCGACGGAAAATTCGTGGTTGTCCTGAACGTCCGGGCCGTGTTTTATAAGTGTTATGGTCTCTTCGATCAATGCGACCATTTCGACCTCTGCAAAGTCGGCCGCCGCAGGCCGCGCATAGTTGAGGAAATTGGTTATGATCTTGTTGAGACGATCAGATTCCTTGAGGACGATTTCCATCAAACTGTCCCTTGACGTCTCCGAGATCGTCTTGGATCCGAGCATTTGGATCGCTCCTTTCATCGCTCCGAGCGGATTGCGGATCTCGTGTGCGAGCCCCGCGGCAATGCGTCCGACGGCGGCTAGGCGATCTTTGCGCCTTATACTCTCTTCCATAGACCGAATTTCTGTCAGATCCTGAAATGTGATTATCAGTCCCGATGCCTCATTGTCTTCCGAGAACAGCAGCGACACGCTGAAGCCGATCCGCACCGCGAAACCTTCAGGCGTGGTAAGGTCGGTCTCAAAACGCGGCAGTTGTTCTCCTTCGCCAGCGGCGGCAAGCGAAAGATCGATCTGTTCCTGTATGTCGCCGAAAAGGTCGCCGATGGGCCTGCCCTGAACCTGATCAAGCCGGTAGCCCGTGATCTCTGTCGCAGCGGCATTGAAGGTATAGATGATGCCGTCAAGGTCCGTCGTTACAAGGCCTGAACGGATGGATTCGACGATACGTTCGTGCAATGCCCGCAAGGAGGCGAGCGTTTTGGCGGTTTCGGCGAGTTCTTCACCTGACGACCGTCGTTCCGAAAGTCGGGACGCCAAAAGACCGACGACCAGCAGAGCGACCACTTGAAAACTGACGATCTGGATGGCCTTGCCGATAGCCTGCACGGTTCCTGAGCTTTCAATGACGGCCGCAGCGGAAAGCGAACTGAGTAGTACGAAGCAGAACGAACACCAAACTGCAAGAAAAAGTGTCGGCATCGGGCGAAGGAAAAAGCTTGCGACGCCAATAAGAACGATGTAAAGCGTGATATACGGCGAGGTCAGATCACCCGTCCGCCAGATGAGCCAGGTTATCAAAAGCGAATCCAACAGGAACTGGACGGTCAGTTGCGCCGTGTAAGCCCGACCAAGTCGCAGCACAAAGAAATACGCAATGGTCAATCCGACCGAGATCACAAAAACGATAAACAGGCCCTGCGGGATCGAATCGAGTGAGACTTTCAGCGTGCCGCTCTGCCAATACCAACTCGCGATCAGCATCAAAAAGATCGCAAGCAGGCGCCCGATAATGAGCGTCTGCATCCGCTGGACCTCACGCGGATTGGATGTGGATTCGATTTCGTCTAGACTGTTCATACGAAACGGCCTATGGATGCGGCAGAACCTCAGAAAATGACAAACGGCACAGTGAAGAAACCATGGGGCAGCTTCACGCAATTGGACTCGGGCGAAAATTTTTCGGTGAAACGGATCGAGGTCTTGCCGGGTGCGAGGCTTAGCTATCAGCAGCACAGCCGTCGTGCCGAACATTGGTACGTCGTCCGCGGCATAGCTAAAGTAACACTAAACGGAAGCGATATTCTAGTCAGGCCCGGCGAGTCGGTCGAGATAGGCGTCGGCGACAGCCATCGTGCCGAGAACATCGACGCAAATGAGACACTTGTTTTCATCGAGGTGCAGACCGGAGACTATTTCGGCGAGGACGATATCATCCGCCTAGAGGACGATTTCGGCCGAGCGGGCTAGGATTATCTCAGCGGCTTCGCCGAGGTCGTCTGTTATGACATCGGCAACGCCGCCGATCGATTCAGAATGTGCGGCCCCATAGCCGGTCCTTACCAGGATCGTCTGTACTCCCGCGTTTTTCCCTGCCTCCATATCGATCTTTTTGTCGCCTATCATCCACGATGCCGCGATCTCGATCGCATGGTCGGTTTCGGCCTGCAGGAACATTCCCGTTCCGGGTTTGCGGCAATCGCAGCCCGCGACAGGCATATGCGGACAAAAATAGAATCCGTCGATCAGTGAATTGATCCTTTCCTGCAGCGCATCATGGATCGCGTGCATGTCGGCTTCGGTATAGAGTCCGCGTCCGATGCCCGATTGATTCGTAACGACGATCAGCAGGAATCCCGCGTCCTTTAGCCGCTGCAAAGCGTGTTTCGTGTAGTCAAAAACGCGGAGGTGTTCTACCTCGCTGAGAAAATTCACTTCTTCGATCAGCGTTCCGTCGCGGTCAAGAAAAACCGCCGGGCGTTTCGTCATTTCTATCATCAATTTGGGTTAGTGCGGCCCGCGAGGCCTCGAATATCTCATCGACCGAGATACGCGTCATGCATCGATGATCAATAGGGCAGTCGCGCAGCATGCACGGCGAACATTCTACATCTTTTCGCACTATGAGTGCATTAAGCGAATATGGACGTGTAGTTTCGTGCTTTGTCGGGCCGAAAATTACGATGGTCGGCTTATCGACCGCGGCCGCTACGTGGGCGAGCCCCATATCATTCGCGACGAGCAGATCTGCCAACGCGAGAATAGCGACAGCTTCGGAAAGGGTTGTCCTGCCTGTCAGATCGATGAGCCGCGAACTGGAATGTTCCTGCACCTTAGCTGCGGCGTCCGAATCTTCTTCCGAACCGACAAGGATCACAGATGCACCAAGTTCTCCACTAAGTCTGTCGGCGAGAGCGGCATATCGCTCAGCCGGCCAGCGTTTTGCACGCGAATTTTGCGAGCCGATACCGAGAGCGACTATCGGACTCGTCGCCGTGACGCCATTTGAATGCAATAGTTCGCGTGCGGTAGCCCTTCTGTCATCGGACACGTCAATAGAAATATCAGGCTCACCCGCCGATTCGATGGATCTGCTGCCCAGTACGCGGCGTTCGACCTCGGCGGCAAGGTGCAGATAGTAATAGACCTCGTGTCGGCGGCCTTTCCATTCCGGAACAGGTACTGGATCGGTAAGCAGCAGCCCTCGAAGGTCTTTGTTGTAACCGATGCGGCGGGGAATTTTGGTCAGCAGCGTCGTGAGGGCCGATTCGAACGAATTCGGAAAAAGTACAGCGAGATCGTACTTGTCGTCGCGCAAGAAACGCGAATTATCGAGCACATCTTTGATGGCCCACTTGTGACGGTCGTATGTGACTATATCGTCTATGAAATCCGCGTCCTGAAACAGCCCTTCCGCCCAGGACCGCGTGTGCAGCGAAATCAACGCATCGGGAAAGACCCGCCGCAGAGCTTTGAGCGCCGGAACGCTCATCACCGCGTCACCAACCCAGTTTGTGCCTCGAACGAGAATTTTCATGAATCAGTTTTTTCAACGCAAAGTCGCAAAGATGCGAAGACGGAAAGGGTTGGGTCAAAGGCCATTTGCGTCTTTGCGTTAAAAAAGTGTCTGTAATCCATCTTCAAGACCGATCTTCGGGCGCCAGCCGAGTTCGTGATCCGCAAGCGTGATGTCCGTGACGTAGTTCATTGGAACGGGGTCGGGCAGAGGGTTTTCTTCATCGATCAATGCCTCAAGGCCCGAAACTTCCTCCATTTTAGCGACGAGTTCACCGAGCGTAAGTGCATTCGCACGGCCGCCGCCGATGTTGTAAAGTCCATGGCGTATTGCCGAATCCGTAAACGCCTCGCAAGCTGAAGCAAGATCATTTACATGCAAAATGTCTCGCCGCGGCCGCCCGCCGCCTGGCAGGCGAATGCGTTCACCCATATTTATCTGACGTGCGTAATGGCCGACGAAATTCGGCAGATTGCCTTCGGAATTCGGGGCGTAAATGGTCGAAAGCCGGAAGATGCAGGAACGGATATTGAGCTGATGCGTGTAATATTCGACGTAGCGTTCGGCGATGAGCTTTGACCATTCAAGCGGTGACTGGCCGGCGTATGCGGTCGGGCATGTCTCGGGAACAGCGTCGAAATTGTCGGCGAAACGCCCGTAAACGTCCTTTGTAGATGCGAAGATGAACACAGCATTCTCACGCATATGCATCAGCACGTTAACGGCTCCTTCGGTGTTCGTGCGAAAGATGGAGTCGGCATTTTCGGGGTTTCGATCCATCTCGGCAGCAAGATGAATGACGACGTCGTACTCTGCGGCAATGGAACAATCAGTTTCGTATAGTACGTCGCGTCCCGAACGCCGCGAAAGGTCGTCAGCACCGAAATGCCTGACCAAATGCGTGCCCAGATAGCCGCTGCCGCCTGTGACGATAACTTTCACAGTTCAATTAAAGGCGATAAATTGCTGGACAGCAAGGGAGCGGTGTCTATAGAATTCTAGTTTGAGGCCCGACAGGGCCGCTCGTCATTTCTCTCCTGCTGTTCCGCCGCCCCCGGAAGATGCCAGATCAAAACATCGTAAAATCAGGCAGATCAAAATTGCCGCCCAGAGGCTGGGTGCGTTCCCGCCGCGGCGTTGCTTACAAGGCACCGCCGCCGACGCGTTGGCAGCGGTTTCACCGAACCGTATTCAATGTGTGGACGGTGTCGGCGGTACTGTTTCTTGGCCTCGGCATATTTTTGACGCTCGCGTATTTCTGGTTCGAATTCTCTGACCGCATCGACCGCAGGCTGCTGGCAGGCGACGTCTTCACGGCAACGGCGGGAATCTACTCCGCACCGAAAACGCTGCGTGTCGGCGAAACCATCTCAAAGAACGAACTGATCGACTACTTAAGATCGGCAGGCTATATAGAACGAAACGACAAAGCGGACGCCTCCAGAAGCCGCTATGCGATCGACGGCGACGTGGTCGGCATCGAGCCCGGCCTGACCGCGATCATCGACGGTAAGAAGGCTTTCCCCGCAGTTTCCGTAAAATTCACCAAGGACCAGAAAAGCGTCGAGGCTATCGGCGACCGCGACAGCGGCCAGCAGATCCGCGAGGTGCTAGTGGAGCCGAAAATTCTCAGTTCCATCGCGGCCGAAGGCGACGGCCGGCGAAAGACCGTTACGTTCAATGATCTGCCGCCGCATCTTGTAAAGGCGATCATCACTACCGAGGATCGGGCGTTCTTTGAACATTACGGCGTCAATTTCCGAGGCATTGCGCGGGCGTTGTGGCGGCGTTATGAGGGCGACGAAGCTTCGCCGGTCGCAAATCAGGGCGGCTCGTCCATCACGCAGCAGCTTGTGAAAAATCTTCTGCTGACACGTGACCAGACCATCGAGCGAAAGGTCACCGAAGCCTACATGTCTCTCATTCTGGAGACGCGGCTGTCGAAGCAGGAGATCTTTACGCTCTACGCAAATCAGATCTATCTCGGCCAGCAGACGGGCGTGGCGATCTACGGGGTCGGCGAAGCGGCGAACGCTTATTTCGGCAAAGACGTATCGCAACTGACGCTGCCTGAGGCGGCGTTCATCGCGGGCGTTATTCGCAGCCCGAATCGCTACACGCCGTACAAATATCCCGACAAAGCTAAAGAACGACGCAATCAGGTGCTTTCGGATATGCTCGAGGCCGGCGAGATATCGCAGGCTGAGTTTGCAGAGGCACGCAAGGCCGAGATCGTCCTGAAACAAATTTCAAACACGCGCGACCTGCAGGGAATGCCGTATTTTTCGCAGTACGTCGTCGATCAGGTCCCAAAGGTCGTCAATGATCCCGAAGCTCTCCAGCATCTGCGTGTTTACACGTCGATCGACCCCGACCTGCAGCGTATCGCTTACGAAACGGTCGCAAAACGCCTGACCGCTCTCGACAAGAAATTTCCCAAAAAGACCGGGCTCAATGCCTCGCTCGTCGCGATCAAACCAAAGACCGGCGAGATCGTGGCGATGATCGGCGGGCGTGATTACCTGGAAAATCAGTTCAACCGTGCGACCGATGCGCAGCGACAGCCCGGCTCTGTATTCAAACCGTTCGTTTATCTAGCGGCGATCAACTCGGCATACGATTCCAGCACTCGGCAGTTTACGGCGGCGAGCATTTTCAAGGACGAAAAGAAGACGTTCACCTTCGGCAACGATTCTTATTCGCCGGGGAATTTCGGCGACTTTTTCTCGAATCAGGACACAACGCTCCGCGATGCATTGGTCAAGAGCAAGAATGTCATCGCCGTCGATGTGGCGATGCAGCTAAACATCGGCCGCGTGATGAACCTCGCCGCAAAGGCGGGCCTGCCGAAGGTCGAAAAGGCGTATCCCTCGATGGCTCTCGGCACCGCAGAGGCGACGCCGCTGCAGGTCGCGACGGGCTATACCACATTCGCAAATCTCGGCGACCGCACCGCACCGATGCCGATCACGCGCGTCGCTTCCGGCGACGGCCGCACGGTCAATCAGGTGATGCCTGACAAAAAGAACGTCGTCCGGCCCGATGTTGCCTACATCATGAACGACATGATGAAGGACGTGATCAACCGCGGCACCGCGGCACAGCTCGGCGGATGGGGCTTTCGCAATGAGGCCGGGAAGCGTGCCTTTGCAGGCAAGACCGGCACGTCGCGTGACGGCTGGTTCGCGGGATTCACGCCTGAGATCGTCTGCGTGGTTTACGTCGGTTTTGATAACGGCGACGACCTCGGGTTGAAAGGCTCCGATTCGGCGATGCCGATATGGGCGGATTTTATGAAAGAGGCCGTCCGGCTGCATCCTGACTACAACGGCGACTGGACGATGCCCGCCAACGTCCGCAAGGCCGAGATCGACATCCGCAACGGATCGCTCATTCGCGAACTCGACGCGACGCCCACGCCCGACGCCACGCCGCTGCCTTCGCCGAGCATCGATCCGGAACTTCAACAGTACCTCGATCCCGAACCGACGCCGCCGGTCGAGGTTTTCGTGACGAACGTCCCTGCGGAATTTCGCCGTATCGAGCTTTTCATCGCAGGCACCGTTCCGAACCGCTCACTGTTGCCCGTAGACGAGGTCGGCAATGTCCCGATACCGAACCCGGACGCGACAGCCACGCCCATCACGCAATCCTGGCAGGACGCCAGCGAAGGCCGCACGCCGCCGCCCACGCCCGAACCCGACGACAACGAGCAGCCCGGCGTCACCGTCAGCGTCTGCTTCCTCACAGGCATGCGAGCGACCGTGAACTGCCGCGACAAAGAATCCCGCACCTACAAACCCGGCACCGAGCCGAAAGAATTCTGCACATTTCATAGGTAAGAGTGAAGGGTAGAGAGTGGAGAGTCGGACCGCAGTCTGCCAGCCTGCTACTTTGCCGGACCGCAGGCTGCCAGCCTGCAACTTCGTCGGACCGCAGGCTGCCAGCCTGCAACTTCGTCGGACCGCAGTCTGCCAGCCTGCAACTTCGTCGGACCGCAGGCTGCCAGCCTGCAACTTCGTCGGACCGCAGGCTGCCAGCCTGCTACTTCGTCGGACCGCAGTCTGCCAGCCTGCTACTTTGCCGGGTCCGCGTAGCGGACGTCAGAATGTAGCCACGGGTGTAAACCCGTGGAAAGGCCGCGATCATTTATTTCGCTCTTTCAAGGGGAGCAACAATGCCGGCGAACCGTTCGACCCCTTCAGGGTCGGATCCGTTCTAACGCAACAACCTGGGGTTGCGGCCTTCGGTCTTACCCCAGGCTAT
Source organism: Acidobacteriota bacterium (assembly GCA_016700075.1). Lineage (NCBI taxonomy): Bacteria > Pseudomonadati > Acidobacteriota > Acidobacteriota bacterium. Next base: position 3,208,610 of record CP065000.1, read on the forward strand.
TTTCGTTGTCCCCGTTGGGGACGCCATAAAAAAGCCCGCTTCCCGCGGGCCTCTCTCCACTCTCCACTCGATCTTACGGTGTTGTCTGCACGGTCACGGTATCGGACCATTCGCCGACGGCGTTGTCGCCGACGAGATATCTGGCACGCAGAGCGACCATACGCGGCAGCTCGTCCTGATTTTGCGGTATGGTTATTTCGATGGGCGAACGCGTAAAGCGCCCCTGATCCTGCCAGTTGCCTTTATCGACCGACGTCTGCAGCGAAACGCCCGAGAACCGCCCTTTCTTAAATTTGACGAAGATGACATTGCCCGGATCCGTTGTCGCGGAAAGCGTCGGCTGTGCGTTGTCGGGCGATATGCTTTGCGCTTTTTTCGGAATGATCCCGAGTGCCTCGCCTTCTTCGTCAGTATAGCCGGGCGACAGGCGAATGCGTTTCACCAGCGTGTCCAGCCGCTCATAAATGCCCTGCGGCACAGGCGTGCCGGGCTGAATATTGCCTATAGTCGGAAAATCCGGCGTCGTACCGTTGACGTCGCCTTCCGTCACGACACGCCGAAACGCGCGGGCGGCATCTGCGTAATTCTCTATCGTCTCCAGATTGTCGCCCAGGAACTGCATCATCGCGTTGTCGTCCTGCACCTGCTGCAGATCCGCGTTTGCAAAACCGAGAGCCGAATACAGCGTCGCAAACGCCGTCGCGAACGTGTTGTACCAAGCCACCCTGTCTGCCCAATTTGTCGGAAACCATTTATCTGACGGTATCATGTGTCGTCCCTCCAAAGTTTTGATCTCTGCCGGCGGCAGGATAGACACCGCGTGGGCGTCTAGCATCTACCGCCGACATTTCAGCGACAGAGAACGACAAGAAATTTTTGCGATGTTTGGGAGTTCAAGTGCGGCTTTGGGAGTTTTGCGAACAAAACACCTTAGAAGCAGATTTGCCCGAGCCTCAGAACATTTCAAACGGGCAAAACCACTCCGCGCCGACGCAGAGCGCCTTCACACGAGCAATTTCCGATCGTTTCTGTTCTGAGAATTCGAAAGTTAACACAATTTCGCGGCGGATTGCAACACTTTTTCTTTACGCCCGCACAATTTCTCGACGCCGAGGCTCTATTACGCCGCACGGTGTCGCGATCACTCGACGCCTTTTCATCATCACGCGACACCTTGACGCTATCACGCGACGCCTTTTCATCATCACGCAACGCCCGTCCGCCTTCACGCGACGCCTTTTCGCTATCACGCAACGCCTTTTCGCTATCACGCAACGCCTTTTCGCTATCACGCAACGCCTTTTCGCTATCACGCAACGCTTATTCGCTATCACGCGACGCCTTTTCGCCTTCACGCAACGCCTTCTCGCCTTCACGCAACGCCTTTTCGCTATCACGCAACGCCTTTCTGCCGCCCCAAATCACGGCCAAAACAACAAAAAGCCCGTAAACACGGGCTTTTGCGTGAAATTGGATCGCTTTTTGGGCGTGGGCGTCGAAATGCGTCAAGATCGTCCACCTTATTCACCGCGGCGGCAACGCAGCCGGCTCGGACAATGGCCCTTGGGGCCTTGATCCGAGCCGACGTGAGTTGTTCCGATTCTCTTATCTGCTAAACTACAGCAGCGAATGAAGCAGCTTTTATTTGGGTTGTGAGTTGTTCCGATTCTCTTATCTGCTAAACTTGCCATTTGCTGTTAATAACAGTCCATTCCGTTGTGAGTTGTTCCGATTCTCTTATCTGCTAAACTAGCAGTGTCGTTCGGTGCGGACCTTGAGTGTTGTGAGTTGTTCCGATTCTCTTATCTGCTAAACTTGCTTCGCAATGAACTCGGCGGCGGTTATGTTGTGAGTTGTTCCGATTCTCTTATCTGCTAAACTTGAACGCCGCGAGGCGGTTGGTCTTGCGCAGTTGTGAGTTGTTCCGATTCTCTTATCTGCTAAACTTGCTGTCTAACGCATCCAAGCCCTGCCCGCGTTGTGAGTTGTTCCGATTCTCTTATCTGCTAAACTTTGCGGCAATTATGGAAAGTAGGCAAGCGGTTGTGAGTTGTTCCGATTCTCTTATCTGCTAAACTGATGCACCCTGATTGGTGCCGCTCGATACGGTTGTGAGTTGTTCCGATTCTCTTATCTGCTAAACTGGTCGCTCCATTCGTTCGCAATCGCGTCCGTTGTGAGTTGTTCCGATTCTCTTATCTGCTAAACTGGCTATGCAGATGGGCCCGCATAGACGCAAGTTGTGAGTTGTTCCGATTCTCTTATCTGCTAAACTTGGTGATGAAGCTACTTCCGAGTCCGGAGGTTGTGAGTTGTTCCGATTCTCTTATCTGCTAAACTATCGCCGCGACGATATCCTTCTTTTCCAGTGTTGTGAGTTGTTCCGATTCTCTTATCTGCTAAACTATGCCAGACTGCGGCAGCTTGCCGGAGGAAGTTGTGAGTTGTTCCGATTCTCTTATCTGCTAAACTGGTCATCCGCTACTTCACGCATATAAGGGGTTGTGAGTTGTTCCGATTCTCTTATCTGCTAAACTGGCGGCTGGCGAGCATCTTTCCAAACCTGAGTTGTGAGTTGTTCCGATTCTCTTATCTGCTAAACTTACGGGGATCGCAAGCAAATAATAATTCAAGTTGTGAGTTGTTCCGATTCTCTTATCTGCTAAACTTCGAACAGTTGCATCTCAATTTTCGTTTGTTGTGAGTTGTTCCGATTCTCTTATCTGCTAAACTGAACGCTCCTTCATCAAGGTTCATCGACGGTTGTGAGTTGTTCCGATTCTCTTATCTGCTAAACTTCAAGCACAGCGTGAAGCGGAACGTCTCGAGTTGTGAGTTGTTCCGATTCTCTTATCTGCTAAACTCGCAAAGGCGACATTTGACACGGCGGCGGCGTTGTGAGTTGTTCCGATTCTCTTATCTGCTAAACTTCAATCCGTGGCGTGGATGCACAAAAGTCTGTTGTGAGTTGTTCCGATTCTCTTATCTGCTAAACTCAAAACAGAACTCGAACGATTAAAGGGCGTTGTGAGTTGTTCCGATTCTCTTATCTGCTAAACTTTTACTTCGTTTTTTTATAAAACCGTGTGTGTTGTGAGTTGTTCCGATTCTCTTATCTGCTAAACTGGTGCCGAACGTCCTATTCGCGTTCAAGATGTTGTGAGTTGTTCCGATTCTCTTATCTGCTAAACTCATCCTTTGTGTTTACATACGCTGTGTGCGTTGTGAGTTGTTCCGATTCTCTTATCTGCTAAACTTGCCAAAAGTGCTGAAGCAATTGCTTTTGTGTTGTGAGTTGTTCCGATTCTCTTATCTGCTAAACTTAATGGCTCGTGTTTGGCGTGATGAGTTGCGTTGTGAGTTGTTCCGATTCTCTTATCTGCTAAACTCCGTGAAGTCGTTCGCCTGACGCTGCCGGAGTTGTGAGTTGTTCCGATTCTCTTATCTGCTAAACTTTTGACGGCGACATTATTGCGGACGGCGTGTTGTGAGTTGTTCCGATTCTCTTATCTGCTAAACTATTAGATATCGAATCAAACAAACACTAGGGTTGTGAGTTGTTCCGATTCTCTTATCTGCTAAACTTGTAGCCAAGTAAGGCCGCACACGTTGCGTTGTGAGTTGTTCCGATTCTCTTATCTGCTAAACTACGTCGGCCGCAACTGACAGAGAGAAATGAAGATACCGCCGTTTCGGTTCAGAAAAAACTGAGCTGAAGCGGCGGTTCCTCAGTCTTTCGGGGGCGTTTTCCGTAAAATGTCTGCATTCGTGCATATTGTTTTTCGGTAACCCTGAGGATCCGAACGTTTCCTTTTTCCGGTAGGGACATTATAACACGCTTTTCATGCACATTTGCGTTCTCCTCGCTGGGGCAGTGACGCCCGTAAACCGAGAACTGCAGCATCATAAAGCCGTCGTCGAGAAGCATCTTGCGAAACCGGGCGTAACGCTTGCGGTCAAGCTTTGTTTCGGTCGGGAGATCGAACATTACAACCATCCACACAGTGTCGAGCCCTCCAAAAATTCTCATAGCGTCGGTATTGTCGGGCGTTCGGCCTCGCCCGTGATGACCTGTTTAATTGACGCGGCATAGTAAGAGATCGCCGTCAGCATCGGGAGCCTTCTGCCGCCAAAGCTGCAGTCTTCGCCCAGTAGTTTGAGCAGGTCCTGCTTTGTCGGGCGGCCGAGGTCCAATATCCTTTCCGATCCGTCGTCATAGGGCCGCTGTTCGCTGGAAATGCAGTGCACACGCAGATCGACAAACGGCCTTAACGGTTCGATCACGTCATCAGCAAGCGGAAATGTGTTGTATTGATTGGAATGTTTTATGCCGAGACCGGGATGAAGCCCCGTTCCCACGAGTGCCCGTGCGACCGAAGCACGGATAACCGCGTAGCCGTAGTTGAGCAGCTTATTCTCACCATCGCCAAACCTCTCGCGGCGAAATTCCGGGCCGAAAAGCTTTTGCCAATATATCCTGGCCGCCTGTGCCTCCAGATTATCAGGATCGCCGCTGCGGACGCGTTTGGACATCTCGCTGAGCCGTGTGCCGCCTTTGAGCAGCGAATCAAGGACCTTTGATTGATTTTGTATCTTTGCCGCAATGATCGCGGACCACAGTCTTTTCTTTGCGGGCTGCGAGATGCCGACCTGCGAGCTCAGGACCTTGGTTTGTATGGTATGGCCGCTGAAAGGTACCGTGACCGATGAAGGTAGATGCTTGTCGTCGGTAAAAACGACCGCCACGTTCTGTTCGGCAAGCAGCCGCATCACGCCGCTGGAGACGGTCAAGTCCTGACTGTCGAAGATCAGAACACCGAGGTCCTCGACCGGAACGCTGCCGATCTTTGCCCCGTCCTTTTCAATTACAAGCTGGCGGTTGCGGGAATGCACAAAACAGCCGGTGGTCGATATCTCAACGGTTCGCTTTATCATTTGTCCTCCTTGAGACAAGCGAACCGCCGAAATTTTCAACTAATCGCCTGCCTTTGTCACTCTGCCGATCGGATCGACATCAACTTTCCGAATTATCCGCTTTAAGTTCGCGCCCTGCAGCTGTTTCACTACACCGGTCACATATTCGGCTCGTGAGTCCGTTATCGGGCGTGCAATTATGACGACCGTTCCGCCGCCCGACATCTTTTGAATCCTATAAAACCGCAATTCGCCATCATCTCCACGAAACTCAACGGTGTCATTGCTGCATAGCGAGAACATTTTGTTCCAATCGGAGCCGAGATCGTGCGGCTTCCAACTGCGTTGAGCCGCGTGAAATCGCGGGACCAGCACGGCCTTTCTTTCGCCGCTGTCCGTGTTCTCGAATATATCGACATGGTGATTGCCCGCGACCGGATAGTATTTGTATTCGCTCCCATCCGCATTCTTAATTCCGACGACAGTCTCCGATGACATTGCGACGAATGTGCGAACGGTCTTGATCTGCGTCTTGCCGTCTTTGTGAAACAGCGGCTCAGCAAAAGCTTTCTTTGTGTCGCCCTCGAACAGATCCAATCGGTCTTTGACCAATTGTTTCACCACCGGATCGACTATCTTTTCCACCTGAGGGGCCGTGATGCCCTCAAGCGACTTTCTGACAACGTAAATGCCGGGCTCTGCCGTCGCACCGTAGGCTGTGTCTTCGAGAAGCTGGCCGCGAACACGTCGCGCCGGAGCATGCGAAACGATAATCTTCTGGGTCGCTTCGTTCACATCGTCCAGAAATCCCGGCCATGGCTCGCTAAAGCCCGAAAGTTTTCGTTTCATCAGCTCGCGGTTGCGTCCCGCCAGATGCGAGATGTATTGATAAAGCCCTCGGTCGACAAGAGCAACCACGATGGCATCAATTGCGTGATGCCGGTGATCCCATCGGTTCTTTACGTCGATATCGCCATCGGAAAGAATGGCATTCACATGCCAAACGTGGCGTAGATTTGCCGTTGCTCCGCCCGCGACTACCTGAACATATTTCGATTCATCGGGACTGTAAGGGTAAAGCTGGCGAAGGTATCCGCGAACCTCGCGGCAAATGTATCGCGTGTCAGAAAGCAGACGTCCGGCCCAATCATTGTTCTGCTTGTTGTATTTTTCGGGATGCTCGATCTCGTCACGCGTCATTTCAAATTTACGGCGTTTTCCGCCCGGCAAGTCCTTTACGCGTTCCATCAATTCGAAGAACTGCTGGCTCTCGCGGTCGTATATTTCGCCCGGTGCCCGATTCTTTTTAACCTCACGGTTGAACTTCGCATCGCAGATGGTTTTGTTCATATACGAATCGTCGAAACACCGTGAATAGGGAATGATATGTTCGAGGTCTACAAGGCCGTCATCCAACAGAGTCTCGGGTGGGATCTCTTTGCCGGTATAAGGACAATGTCCGCCGGATTCTTCCCACAGCCGAAACTTTAGCTTGTCCGTGCCGGAAATGTTCTCAAGACCGAATTTTTCCTTAAAGAACGCTTCGGCTCTCTCATTCGCCTTTTTGTTCGCGTTCTGCTGTTTCATGGCAGCCTCTTTTTGAAGCGCGGTAAGCTTGAGGTCACGAGCCATCTCGACGCGGATCTCGTTGGGAAGGCCGTATGTTCGGATAATGGCGTTAACAACCTTTCGCGTTTCGCAGAGAGCCTTGTAAACGACAGGATTGCGTAGATCCTTCGGCGGCATTTCCAGTTTGAGATATTCTTCACTGCCAAAAACCTTGCGATGATCGCCGTAGATAGCGGTCACAGCTTCGTCATATCGTTTGCCGATCATCATAAGCGGCAAAACCTTGCGAATAGCCTTAAGCGAAAGACGGCTGTAGCCGTCTTCGAGCTTGTGCCAAACGCTGCGAAGCTTGGCAACGGCTTCGTCATCAAATCCCCAAAATTCTTTCAATCGACCGTCGAGGGCAATTTCATTCTCGATCCGGAATAGCTCCTCGACAAGACGGTTTTGCTCTTCCTCATTGAACGAGTCCCAAGGTTTCGAAGTCTTTTTAAGAGCATTGCGAAAATAGTAAGCCGTCGTATTGCCTTTTATCTTCTTGTCATTGGCTTGAAGATTGATGCGGACATCGTCGCCGATCTTCAAAAGCTTGCGGAGCTTGTCGTACTTTATTACTTCGTTCCGTTCGAGCTCGTCGGCAAGCCGCAGCTTCTCTTCGTCAGTCAGCGGACGCCAATTTAGAGATTCGGGGTCCTGAAGTTGAAGATTGTTAATGTCCTGCCAATAACGAATACGCTGTGCTTCCTGCCGTGCCAGATCACAGCGCTTCTTGTCAGGCTCAAAGGTGCATTTTCCGATCAGACCCCGCTGCGATTTCGGCGGACGCTGGTAGAAAATGATGTTCTTGATCTTTGCCTTAAGCTGATCATTCAGGATCGCGGGGTAATGAACAGACTGAGCAGACCAAATGGATTCAAATTCGTGCTCCGACATTGTGCGGTGAGTGAAATATCCGCGCTTTTTTGGCTGTGCTGCCAAATATGAACCGACTGACGGGTGACCATCGCGTTCAAGAGCCTCGCGGACTGCCTTAATGCCTCCGAGAACCTTGCCGTCGTCGCCGCTTTCACCCGTTTTTCTGTTGCTAAGAAAACCACGGCGTTTAGACAAATGATAAAGTGCCCGTCCTATTTGGAACGGCTCAAGCTTTTCGTTCAAAGCTCGCACTCTTAGCTCATAAGGATCGCCGAGCGTTGTAAAAATATGTTCCGACTTTGCCGCGTCAATTGTCGGCAACAAACCATTTTCACAAAGAAGCGACCGAAGGTCGTCTCGCCGCATTGCTTTTCGTCGCACAAGCCTTCGTTGTCCTCGATTCATCCGTCGAGCCCGATTCTTCGGTTCATTTGTTTTTGCTTCAGTTGTTGTAGGAAAGATGCGGACACCGCAGTCGACGATTTCTGCGGTGATCTGACCGTCGTCATTTCGAGTAGGCTTTCCGTGCTCATCGCACTGCATGCGCAGCAACGCCCATCCAACTGAAGTAACGCCGAGATCAAGGCCAAGAACCATTTTTGAGGATGTCATGGAAATCTCTCTAAGTGCTTGCATTTTGAGTTCTGTTAATATACCATACTGCTTGTTTAGTAGATAAGAGAATACGTTACTTCTCATAACAAGAAGTATTTCGTAGGCTCTGCCGGTAACGGTAACCTTGGCCCGCGTGGAAACACCCGGGCCTTTTATTTTTATATCGAGTTCCGATCCTGGTCGCTCAATTCTCTTGCAGGTCGCGGAGGCAGGGGGTGCACATTTCGGTGTCGGGGATGATCTCCAGGCGTTCGTCGGGAATGTCGTCGCCACAGATGCGGCAGATGCCGAAGCGGCCTTTATCAACGAGGCGGAGAGCGGACTTTAGGCGTTCGAGGTATTCCTGACGCTGGCGGCGGATGGCGAGCTGCATTTGCTGCTGTTGCATGGCGTCGAGCCGCGAAAGACGGCCGATGGCGTTGTCGGGTTTTACGGGAGCGGAGATGCCGTCGGTGTCGTCAAGCTGGCCGCGGACCTTTTCGATGAGAGCATCGAGAAAGGCCCGCTGCCGAGTTTCACGTTGTTCGGGCGTTTCTGCCATCGCTAACTCTCGCCGTCGCCGTTGCCGTTGCCATTCGCGGGGAGCGGGCTGCCCATACGAAGGATCAGATAGCCCAATACACCGCCGATGCCGGACGCGATAAAGATGCCGAGTTTCGCCTGCAGAATGTGATCAGGATTCGTAAACGCGAGTTCCGTGATGAATATCGACATCGTAAATCCGATCGATGCCAGCAGCGATACGGCGTAGATCTTTCTCCACGTCACGCCCTCAGGAAGTTCGGCGATCTTCAGCCAGACCGCGAGTTTACTGAATATCGCGATCCCGATGGTCTTACCGAATGTCAGGCCGAACCATACGCCCAAAGTCACGGGACTCGCGATCTGCTGAAAGAGGTCTGCGGTCATCGTTATGCCGGCGTTCGCAAACGCGAAGATCGGAAGTACGACGAAAGCGACCAGCGGGTGCATCCCGTGTTCGAGCCGCTGCAGCGGCGTATCGACGGCGTTCGTGTATTTGCGGATGCTGTCGATGGCATGAAGCTGGTCGGGGCTGATGAGGTCCTTCGGCCCTTCTTCCGCGTGTTCAAAATGATCTGCCTCCTTGCGGAGATTTGTCAGAAAGCTCCTTGCGTCGATCCTTACCGTCGCCGGAATGGTCAACGCAGCCAGCACGCCTGCGATCGTCGCGTGAACGCCCGACAACAGAAACGCCAGCCACAAACCGCCTATACCGACGATGCCGTAGAAAACAGGCGAACGCACGCCGAGCAGATTCGCTCCTATCAGCACCGCCATGAATACGCTGCCTAGCCCAAGGCTGAACAGCGAGATGTCCGACGTGTAAAAGAACGCGATCACGAGAACCGCTCCGATATCGTCGCCGATGGCAAGTGCGGTCAGGAACACCTTCAAGGCAAGCGGGACACGTTTGCCGAGGAGATAAAGAATTCCGAGCGCGAAAGCGATGTCCGTCGCCATCGGGATGCCCCAGCCCGAAACGCTGTCTGTGCCTGCATTAAATCCAAAATAGATCAGCGCCGGCACGATCATGCCGCCTGCGGCTGCTGCAAGAGGTAAAGCCGCCTTCTTCGCGTTGGAAAGCTCGCCGCCGATGATCTCGCGTTTTAGTTCGAGGCCGACAACGAAGAAAAAGACCGACATGAGCCCGTCGTTGATCCAGTGATGGAGCGACTTGGAGATCTGAAAGTCAGGCGGGAAGCCAATCGTGAATTTGTATTTCCACAGCTCATGATAGAACTCGTGTAACGGCGTATTTGCGACGATCATCGCAAGCACGGCGGCAGAAAACAGTACGATGCCGCCCGCCGTTTCATTGGCGATGAACTTGTTCACAGGGCGCAGTATGACGTCGATCCTATTTTGTCTCATAATTGTTCGTGTCGCACGTGAAAGCCCGCTTGGCTATTTCATTTTCAGGTTCTTGAACAGGAATCCGAAGATGTCGGTCTGTTCTTCGATCTGCTTTGAAACCGGTTTGCCGGCACCGTGTCCGGCCTTTGTTTCAATGCGGATAAGTATCGGAGCGTCGCCGGCCTGAGCGTATTGCATCGCAGCCGCATACTTAAAGCTGTGGGCAGGGAAGACGCGGTCGTCGGTATCGGCCGTGGTCACAAGCGTTGCCGGATATTTTGTGCCCGGTTTCGCATTGTGCAGCGGCGAATAGGCGTAGAGAACTTTGAACTCGTCCGGCTTTTTCGGGTCTCCGTAATCAGATTTCCAGAACGCACCGACGGTGAATTCGGTAAATCTGACCATGTCCATCACTCCGACCGCCGGCAATGCCGCACCGAAAAGGTCGGGCCGCTGATTCAGCACCGCTCCGACGAGCAGCCCGCCGTTCGAACCGCCCTGAATGGCGAGTTTCGGCGTGCTCGTGTACTTTTTGTCGATCAGAAACTCCGCCGCCGCGATGAAGTCGTCAAAGGTGTTCTGCTTTTTCAAGACCGCACCGTTTGCCCACCATTCTTTACCGTATTCGGCACCGCCGCGGATGTTTGCGAGGGCAAAGATCCCGCCCATTTCCATCCAGACGGCTCGAGAGACCGAGAAGCCGGGTGTCTGCGAAATGTTGAATCCGCCGTAGCCGTAAAGGATCGTCGGGTTGCTGCCGTCGAGCTTAAGACCCTTCTTGTGGGCAATGAACATCGGGACACGCGTGCCGTCCTTGCTGTTGAAAAAGACCTGTTTCACCTCGTATTTCGAGCCGTCAAATTTCACCGGCGATGTGCGAAAGACAGTGCTCTTGCCGGCCTTCATATCGTAGTGATAGATGGTTGCCGGTGCATTGAAGCTGGAAAAGCTGTAGAAGGTTTCGGTCGCATCCTGCTTGCCGCCAAAGCCGCCTGCCGAACCGATGCCCGGCAGTTCTACGTCGCGAACATGCTTACCGCTTTTGTCGTAGATCTTGATGTTCGTGTAAGCGTCCTTCAGGTAGTTCGCCACGAATTGGTTGTTGATCATCTGCACGCTGTTCAGCGTGTATGTCGATTGTGGTATTACATCTTTCCAAATGCGATCTCGGGCCAGGACGTTAACGCTAACGAACTTCCCGCGTTCCGCATCCTTATCTGTGCGAAAGTAAAATACGGGACCATCATTGCCGACAAAGCCCCAGCTGTTCGTACGCTCGCTGATCAGGGGAACGACCGGCGAATCGGGACGCGTAAGGTCCTTGAAATGAACCTCGTTCATCCGCTGGGTGCCTTTCGAGGTGGAGATCACATAGTACTTACCGTCCTCCGTAACGGTACCGCCGGACGTCAGTTCGCCGTCGTCATTACGCTCGTAAATGACCTTATCTTCAGAGATGGGCGTGCCGAGTTTGTGGAAATATATCTTTGGGAAGCGATTAGCGGCACGAAGTTCCGCTCCGGACTCCGGTGCCGGATAGCGTTGGTAATAGAAACCGGAGTTATCCTTTGCCCAAGAAACACCGCCCTGCCGGTTTGGCGGAAGGGTATCTGAAAGGTACTCGCCGGTGTCGGTATTCATTATCCGCCACTCCGTCCGGTCAGATCCCGAACGCGAGATGCCGTATGCCCACAGTTTGCCGTCGTCCGTAAACGACGAACCACTCAAAGCGGCTGTGCCGTCGGTCGAGAGCTTGTTCGGGTCAAAAAAGATCTTACCCTCATCCTTGATCGAAGAGGCACGATATAGAACGCTCTGGTTCTGTAAACCGTCGTTACGCGAGTAAAGGTAAAAACCTTCGGCGATCTTTGTCGGGGCAGAGATGCGCTCGTAATTCCATATCTCTGTCAGACGCTCGCGGATCTTTGCCCGCTGCGGGATCGCGGCTAAATACGAGTCTGTCAGCTTATTCTGCGCTTCGATCCACTGCTGGGTTTCGGCAGATGCTGTGTCTTCCAGCCAGCGGTAAGGGTCAGCGACCTTCGTTCCGTGAAAGTCATCGACCTGATCGACGCGTTTCGCGTCAGGATATTTCAGTTTCTGCTGTGCAGGGACCGCCGAAAATGAAAAAGCCGTAAGTACAAGAAGAGCTGCAAACTTGCGAATGGTCTGGTTCATAGATACCTCGAAAAAACTGTAAACAACAGTATAATCGCCGCATTTCCGCCTGCCAACTGTGTACGAAGTATCCATTTACTGCGTGCATACTTTGTATCCAAATCACGAAAGCATTGAAAATAAACAGGTTACTGAATATGGTGCGACGAAGTGTATAAGCTGTATACACTTTTGCGCACGGCCGAAATTGTTTTCAATCTCGATTTTGGCGTTCGGTAAACTGTTGAAAACAAATAGGTTGTAATTTTTCTTTTCGTTGTGGGACGCCGTGGCACGCTCCTTGACATATAGAAGGGCGAAACGAAGCAATAAGGCTTCAGATCTACTAAAAATAACCTTTTGGAGAGGAGAATAAAATGAAAAAGACAATCACCACGATCACCTTGGCACTCGTTATGGGCTTCACGGCTACCTTCGCAAACGCAGGTATCATCGTCAGCGACGGCATCATCGTCAGCGACGCTAAGAAAGGCTGCCAGTCGAAAGAGAACGGTGGCATCATCGTTTCGGATTTCCTTCGCTCGGTCATCCGCTACATCGAAGGGATCATCGTCAGTGACGGCATCATCGTCAGCGATTCGAAAGGCTGCACGGACAACAACAGCCGTGAAGGCATCATCGTCAGCGACTAGTATCTGACCTCCCACCGGGAGGAATGTGGGCCTCGTCGGGGAACCGGCGGGGCTCCTTTTTTTTATGCGGAACTTCCGAGTTTGCGAAGCGTCTCGACCGCTGCGGGAAGCACCTCAACAATGCGGTCGATGTCTGCAGAGGTGTTAAAACGCCCGAGGCTGATCCGAAGAGCCGAACGAGCACGGTTGTCGTCTTCGTTCAAAGCTCGGATAACCGGCGACGGTTCGAGCGTTCCCGATGAACAGGCCGAACCCGTCGAGACGGCGACACCCTGCATATCGAGATTGATCAGCAATGCCTCGCCTTCGGTGCCTAGGAACGAGATGTTCGAAATATTCGGGATGCGTTGATCCCGGTTGCCGTTGAAAATGATATTCGGCACGGCGTCGGCGAGGCGGTTTTCCAGATCATCACGGAGATGTTTTTGCCGTACCGCTTCGTTTTCCATTTCCGCGGCTGCGAGTTCAAATGCCTTTCCCAGCGCAGCGATCAACGGGACGCTTTCGGTCCCGCCGCGGCGGTTACGTTCCTGATGTCCGCCGATATTCTGCGGATGCAGGCGGACGGAACGCTTGATATAGAGCGCACCGATGCCTTTGGGAGCGTAAAGCTTGTGCCCCGAAAGCGAAACCAGATCGCAGCCGATCACATTTACGTCAACTGGGATCTTGCCGACAGCCTGAACCGCGTCGGTATGGAACCATATCTTTCGGCCGGAATCTCGAAGTTCTTTGACCAACGAGCCGATCTCTGCGACGGGCTGCAGTGTGCCGATCTCGTTATTTGCGGTCATTACGGTTATCAGAACCGTTTCATCACGAATGGCCGAACGGATGTCATCAACGCTGACAATGCCCTCCGGGCAGACTGGAACATAAGTGACCTCGTACCCGCGTTTTTCAAGGTCGGCGCAGACGTTCTTGACCGCCGAATGTTCGATATTGGAGGTGACGATATGGCGGCCGTAGTGTTCGTTTGCTTCGACGAGGCCGCGAATGGCGAGATTGTTGCTTTCCGTACCGCCTGACGTAAAAATAACCTCATTCGGCCGAGCGTTTATCAGGCGGGCGACCGATTGCCGAGCGGCGTCCACGGCGGTGCGTGCTTCCTGGCCGAAATAGTGAATACTGGACGTATTTCCGTAGCTTTCCGTCAGAAAAGGCATCATCGCCTCTACGACCCGCGGATCGACGGGCGTCGTGGCACTATTATCGAGATAAACGCGGCGGAACATATCAACATCTTAACTGTTGTATTACATTGCTGAAAGTGCTTTGAATACGATACATTTTAGATGGCGAATTGTGCCGATAGAGCTGCGAAAGAAACTGCCGCGGCGAGGGAATAATAATGGATTTTGCGACAAAAGAGATATTTAAGCGATACGCGAGCATATTCGTGGGCCGGCCGATCTCGCCGGTATTTTTGAACATACTAGTAACGAGCGTCTGCGACATGCGGTGCACGCATTGTTTTTTCACCGAGGAGCTTGACGACCGCGGGCGCAAGAAACAGCAGATGAAATCCGATGAGATCGCCAAGATATCGGAAACTCTGGGCGGAAATCTGGGCGTTCTGGTGCTCGCGGGCGGCGAGCCTTTCACTAGAAAGGACCTGCCGGAGATCGTTCGTGCTTTCTACGAGAACAACAAGCTCGACAGCGTTTATCTGATGTCTAACGGCCAGATCCATCAGCGTATATTCCCGGATGTCGCACGCATCATGGACGAATGTCCGAATCTGAATGTCTCGGTCGCTCTCGGCATCGACGGCATGAAAGAGGCGCACGAAAAGATCCGCCGCAAAGACGGAAGTTGGGACAAGGCCATTCACACCGCACGTACTCTGCAGCAGATGAAACGCGAGCAGTATCCTCAGCTAGATATTCAGACCTGCACCTGCGTGATGCACTCGAACGAAGATACGATATTTGATTGGTACGATTTCCTGAAATACGACCTCAAGCCGGACAAGGTGAACATCAACTACATCCGACCGCCGTCTGCGGACCCGAACGAGCTGAATTTCGACCATAAGCGTTACGAGCAGCTCTCGCAGATGATACTTGAGGACACGCGTTCTGCGGCATTGAAGAACCACTACGGCGGCAAGTCCGGCATTTTCAAAGCCGCGGTCGATATCTACATGCACGATGTCATCGCAAAGACGAAAGCCGAGGACAAGGCTCAGTTGAAGTGCTACGCAGGCAGTGCCGGTGCGGTCATTTACGATACGGGCGATCTGTCGTCGTGCGAAACCAAGACCGAGGTGCTGAATCTGCGTGATTACGACTGGGATTTTCAGGCTGCTTGGAACACCGATCTGATGAAGGCTCGCCGTAAAGAAGTGGCGAACGGCTGCCACTGCACGCACGAATCGAACTGCTTCTATCCGTCGCTGCCGTTCAATCCCGGGCATCTGGTCAAGATCAAGAAGCTCGAAAAGGAAATGCGAAAGGCCGCGACATCGAACGGCTTCGCCGCTGCTCGGGAAGTGGCTTTGAAAGCCTGAGCTTTAATGCAGCCGAACACTCCAAAGGTCCTCATTATCTCTTCCGATACGGGCGGCGGGCATCGCAGTGCCGCGCAGGCGATCGCGGACGGGCTTGACCGCTTTTGGAAGGGTGAATCGGCGGCCGTTCGGATCGTAAAGGCCGTCGAGGAATCGCATCACGTCACTGAAAAACTCGTCGCGGTCTATAACTGGATGCTTCGTCACAGGCAGGGTTGGATGAAGTATCTTTACTGGGCCGTCAATAAGATACGCCCCGAAACGCGGGAAATTTTTCATAAACGCTGTATCGGTTTTGTTCGAGAACAATTCGAAAAATGGTGCCCGCACATCGTCGTCAGCGTTCATCCGCTGACGCAGCACATTTTCGGGCGAATACTTCGCGAACTCAACCTCGCAGGCCAGATACCGCTCGTTACCGTAGTCACCGATCCATGTTACGGATTTTGGAAGGGCTGGGCTTGCGACGATGTTTCGCTGTATCTCGTAGCGAACGAGGACGCAAAGCGGCAGCTTGTCGATTACGGCGTCTCGCCTGAGAAGATCAAGATCTCAGGAATGCCGGTGAATCCGAAATTCCGCGTCGCCGATGAAAAGGACGCCCAGGCGGCCCGCCAAACCTTCGGACTGGATCCGGATAAATTTACCGTTTTTGTGAACGCGGGCTGGGTCGGCGGCGGCAATATTCCGAAAATATTTCGCGAGCTTGTCCGCGGCGAACTCGACGTGCAGGCGATCTTTCTCGCCGGCAAGAACGAGGAATTGCGAGCTGAGGCCGAGGAGATCGCGAGGTCTGCGAAGTTTCCAGTTAAGGTCATCGGTTACTCAGACGACATCGAGAAATTGATGCAGTCCGCCAACGTCATGGTGTCGAAACTCGGCGGCCTGACGACCTTCGAGGCTCTTGCATGCCGTTTGCCGATCATCGCAGACACAACGACGCCGCCGATGCCGCAGGAAGCCGGCACCGTCGATCTTCTGTCTCGAAAAGGAGCAGGAATACTGCTGAAAAAGCCTTCAGAGATAGTGCCGATAATTCGCGAACTGCTTGCGGACAATGGCAAGTATTCGCGAATGTGTGATGCGACCGAGGGGCTGACGATGCCCGATTCTACAGAGCAGATCATTCGGGAAATTGAAGCGCTGATTCCAAAGGCCCAACATGCGGACGCCGCTGCCGCCGCTTAATTCACACCGCTGCTTGTCAGCAACAACCGCATCTATTAACCTTGTCATTTGGTATTTTCGAACACTATAAGTGTCGGCAGAGGTGAGTTAACTTGAGTCTTTTACTCGAAGGAAAACGTGCGTTCGTATCGGGCGGGACACGGGGCATCGGAGCGGCGATCTGCGAGATATTCGCACGCGAAGGTGCGGATGTGGCGTTCAATTATCATTCCAGCGAAGACCTGGCGAAAGAAGTCGAGTCGAAGATCGAGGCGCACGGCCGCCGAGCGTTGAGTTTCAAGGTGTCGGTAACAGACCGCTACGGTATGAAGCATGTCGCCCGTGAGATAAAGGACGCCTGGGGGCCGATACAGATCTTGGTCAACAACGCCGCGGTGAACAAACCTGACAATTTCGCCACCACCACCGACAAGTCTTGGGATTGGGTCGTCGATACGAACGTGAACAGCCTGTTCGCGGTTACGAAGCCTTTCTACAAACAGATGCTCCGCGAACGCCACGGGCATATCCTGAATATCACGTCGGTCGGTGCAATACGCAGCCTTCCAACTTCGGTTCACTACGCGACGTCAAAGGCAGCGATGATAGGCTTTACGAAATGCCTTTCGCGCGAAGCGGCGAATTTCGGGATCTCGGTGAACGCCATCGCCGCCGGCATCTTTGACACCGACCTCGGCCACTCATTGCCGGACAGGTTAATTCAAATGCACGATTTTTGGGTACCTAAAGGCCGCAAGGGCGACCCGAAAGAACTAGCGGAATTCGCCGCCTTTATGTGTTCGGACCGGAACAGCTTCATGAGCGGCGAGATAGTGATCGTTGACGGCGGGGCGATAACGTAGCGAGTTCCCGCGAAACTCACGAAATCCGCGGAACAAGAAGTTTGCTTCCCAAAAGATCCCTGTGTTCAGAGGGTTAATTTCCTTCCAATTTATTTTTAGCTTTTTCCATGAAGACGCGGATCATGGCGGAAACGCTTTTGGTCATTTCGGCGCTTATCAGGGCTTCGCCCGCCACGCCGGCGAGAAAGTGAAGTTCTCGTGCCTTTTCGCGGCGCAGTTCGACGTGTTCGGTAAAACGCATTCTAGTGACTCCCGGTTCTGGATACTGAAAATCGGCGGAAAACCGCAGCAGATTGCCGGATTCGATATTCACCGGTCCCCATTCGATGCGGTCCTCGCTGCTCTCTTCAAGCTTTACGGCGAAGTTCTGCTCCATCTTTCCCACAACGGGAATCTCAGCCGCAACCCGCCAATGTGCAACGCCGTCCTTATCCATCCGGATCGAATCGACTCCAGGCATAAGCTCGGCAAAATTCTGCAGATCAAGGAAAAATTCGCGAACGCGGGCACCTTCGGCCCGAATCTCGATGTCGTCAGTGAAACCCGCTTTTATAGTAAACATAAAGAGTCTAAGTCATTGCACTCCGGTAGGTCTTGGAAGTCTGAAGATCCCGGTTGATCCCGTTTAAAAAATTCCGTTGAACGCAATCGCGTTAAAGAACGGCCGTGTCGCCGCACGGGTCATACCGCGGTAGAAAGGATCTTCGGCGAAAAGCACTATCTGGCCGCCGCCCATTTTCTCACCGATGATATACGACGTGCCGGACAGCAGGCGTTCCGTATTTCCTTCCCAGACAAAGCCGGAGACGGTCAGCGGTGTTTTCTGCTTTTCGTCAAAAACGAAAGCGTTCGTGCCTTCTTTTGAATACCTAAAGAAATAACCGCTGGCCAGAAGAACCGGCAATTCGTTGCGTTCTAAGCCGTATGTCAGATATGTCGTGCGGTCGACAGTCGCTCGGAACATCGCACCGGGCAGCGGTTCAGGGACCTTGTTGGCATCGGCTGACGGCGACGCAATAGGCGGTAGGCCCGGAGCGATCCATTCATAACGATCGACGGGTTGGCCGGTGATCGGCTCGGGCGTCGCGGCGGGCTGTTCTGTCTTCGCGGTGCCTGTGTCTTTCGGTTTCTGATCGTCATCCTCACTGCCGACGAGTTTTGTCGAGGTCAGAGCAACGTCTTTCAGAGCGGCAAAGACCGAAGAGCCGCTGATCGTGATTATGGTGCCGCTGTTCGCGGCGAAATCTTTCAGCGTGCTGACGCCCTGAGCTCCCAGCTGACGCATATATTGGCCGGGCTGGCCGTCGGGCAAAATGAGGACATTGAAGCCGCGCAACGCTCCGCCGCGTATCGACGAGAACGCCATCGGCGTGAACTTAATACCGTATTTATCGAACGTCCACCAGATCGAACCGAAAGACTCCTGTCGGACGCCTTCGTCCGCCGCGACGACGATCTTCGGCTGCACCAGCGAAATAACGTTCTCACCGCCGACGCTGGTATCGCCCTCGTCAGAGTAACCTGAATTGACAGCGACGACATTTACGCCCATCTCACGCGAGAATTGTGCGATCGTGTCGTGAACCGAGTTCGGATTCCGGGAAACGCGCAGGACGAAAGTGCCTGCGTTCCAGTTGCGACCCCCGGCGTTCAGGCGACGCGTTGCGACGGCGACCTTGTAGCCCTTTTGCATCAGACGCAGCACCATCGCCGAAGCAGCGTCGGTCTCGTAAGGAATGACGTACGCGATCGAGGCACGGCCGGAAACGCCGCCGCGTTTTTGTGCTTCGACGTAAGTGTCATCGACCATTCGCGACGGGAACGAACCCGTTTCGTCGGACCACCATGCATCGATGCCGAATGAGAGCGGCATCGACCAAGCGGTAATATCGTAGAATCCGTACTCCTCTTTTGGTTGGCCTTTGCCGCGCATCTGATTGCGGCGGAAACGAGCCATGTTGTCCTCGACGAACGCTTTATCCTGCGGAGTGTCCTGCTCAAGGACCGCTTTCAGATAGACACGCTGCGGCTGGTCGAGGTCAATAACGTAGGTACCGGCAGGGAAACGACGCGAGGCGGGCCGGGCGTTCTTTTCGAGATATGTTCGTGCGGCCGGCGATATGAAAGGCTCGGTCGCGACCTTTACTTCGGCCTTTGAAAGCCGAAGAACTTCGATCATTTCAGCGGCCTTCACTCGGTCGCTCGTGGGGTCGATTATGACCCGTTTGAGGGGCGAACGTGTATGTTCGGCCATAGCACGCGAGCGGAAATCGTAGAAATCCTTAATGCGGTCGGTCTTAAATTTTCCGTTCGTTTCGAGCGTGGTCATTGACGCGACGTAATGTTTCGCGATCGACGATCTGAAGGTAACGATCGTGCCATCGTCGCGGGTCCAGTTCAGACCCTTGAAGCCGCCGCCGTCCGTTTCATAGGTCATGCCGGAGGCTCCGTTCAGCGACGGATACATATCCCAATAGCCGGGATAGAACGCATCGAAAATATCGCGGACGTAATAGTCCCAATTCTGCCGGTCAAACGCGGCAGCATTTGCACGGCCGTAAATGTCGAGCCATTTGTTGTACTGCGGCTGCGGCAGATTTGGATTGATCGGCAATGCGACAGGCGGGAAAAAATATTGCGACGGCTGGCCGTGATGATCGACGGCAAGCTGCGGATTCCATTCCAGATAGGCCCGCTGCATGTTCCGCGATTCTTTTTGCGTGAATGCAAGCGTGTCGCGATTGAGGTTAAAACGGTAGTGATTAACGCGGCCCCAAACCGACCACGGTTCGCGGTGTTCGATGGCGAAGCGGTTCGCGTCGCCGATCGCGACGGAGTTATACCATGTAGCGAAACGCTCGTGGCCGTCGGGATTTTCGCCCGCGAGCACGAGCACGACATTGTTCTTCAGAATATCCAGCGTAGCAGGCTCGTCGGATGCGGCTAGCTGATAGACGACCTGCATGAACGCCTCGAACGAGGATGACTCGTTGCCGTGTATCGTGTACGCCATCCATGCGATGGAAGGGTTGCGTTCGGCAATGGCCGCTGCTTCTGCAGCCGTTGTTCGCCGTGGATCGGCGAGCCTCGCGTTCTGTTCGCGGATATCGTCGATACGTGCCATGTTCTCCGGCGAAGATATCGCGATCAGGTACTGCATCCGATGCTCGTTGGTTAGGCCTATCTCGTAGATCTTGACGCGTTCAGGCGCAGCCTTTGCTATCGCAAAGATCACCTGTTCCATCTGACCGTACGTTGTATGGTGCTCGCCTACGTCGTAACGCAATATCTTCTGCGGCCGCGGTACGTTCTCGCGATACGGCCCGCGCGCGTAAAAATCGAACGTCGGTTCGGTTTCGGCGAAAACCGGATTTGCGATATTAAGGAGAACAATAAATAGCGAGACAAAGAGAAGTTTGTGGTCTTTCATTTGGATTGGAAATCGGCAGCTAGAGTATAGCAAATTGAATCGCCTTCGAAGCAAACAGACGGGCAACCGAATCCTCAACTTTTCAGCGAGCATTACCTAGGATTTGTAGGCCTTAAATATTGACCTAAATGCGGGCGATGGTGGTGATCAATGAAATATCATAGACACAACGGAATCAAAGTTTAGTCAGCATTTTGGGCACGCACAGATACTTTCGAATCTCCGTCTGTATAAACAGAGAATTTCGTTCCTGCAGGAATGATTGCTGCTTTACCCTTTTTGAGCCCCCATAAAAGGCCGACAGGCCCCAACAATACCGTTGTCAACACCGTAGCAACCGCTACCGATCCGGCGCTGCTCCCGCCTTCTAGTGTCCTAGAGAATCGCATGGGGATTCGCGATCCGTCGACTAATTGAAGTTCCTGCATAGCCCATTCCAGCTTGCCGGTTCGTCCCCAGCGTCCGGCTTTTTTCGCGTTGGTAATTCGAGCGGTAGCATTTGCTCCCTTTGCGGCAACTACAATACCGTCAATCTCGACATCCCGTACAACGGTTAAATCAACGATGTCGCCGATCTTAGCTTCTTCACCGCTCAAATTGTTCTTGAGTTGGACCTCGACCTCAGTGCCATCAGAAATTGTCAACACCCTTGACTCTGCCACCTTCCCACCAGGGGAGACACCAGGTTGACTAGGAAACATCGCCGCGAGCACCGCGTCATCAACGCCAGCTTGTTTTAGCCTAACTAATGCGTCGGTCGAAAGGTCAAATGAAGTTTTAGAAGAACGGATCTTACTGATGATAACGGATTTCTCAATGCCTGCCTGGGTTAAAATGATGATTGAATCATTTGTCAGGGGCTCGTCATCCTGTGCCAAGAAAGGTGGAGTCGTAAAGCTAACCAGAGACAAAACAAGAATGAACGAATAGATTTTTCTCATAGCTTTTAACCTCTTCAACTCTTTTGTTAATGCAACGCCGTTACGCTAACAGATTTATCCAACCATGACAAGTAACTAATAGTAGGTCGCAGGCGATTTAAGATTCCACAATCAATCGCTCAAAAGCCGTTCGAATCTCAAATCTTGAAAATAGGGAATTATGGTAATTGCGGGTATCTGTAGCCGGAGGTACACCCGTAGTTCTCCCAATAGTCAGACGCAGTTCGTGGTCGATCGCTGAAAGTGTTGTGTGTCCGCGGCGGAGGGTTTCGAGGGCTTCACGGGATACGCCTGAATCGTCGGGAATTTCGCTGATCAGGCGGTCGATGATGTGGCCGGTAGAGCGGTCGTCGCCGGTGTCGGGGATGTTGTAGCGAAGCTGCAGATACCGCGTTGCGAAATATACATCGAGCAGGCCGCCTTCGCCGTATTTGATGTCGATCTCGTCCTTACGGCGTGTGCGGGCACGCGATTCGAGTGCTTTGCGAATGCGAAGGGTCTCGCTGCGGAGCTCTTCGGGATCGCATTCGAGTGCTTTGCGGTGAATTATCTCGCGGGCACGCTGTTCCACCGACTCGCCAAGTTTGCGGCTGCCGCCGGCAGAGCGAAGTTTAACGAATGCGAGATATTCCCAGATCTCCGCCTTGGTTTCCAAGTATTCCAGAAAGGCCTCGGCCGGCAACGCGATCAGGCCTTTGCTGCCGTAAGGCCGCAGCCGCAGATCGACGCGATACATGCGGCCGTTGCGGGTCATCGCTGAAAGAGCGTTAACAAAGATCTCGACCGCTTTTGCGTGTTCTTCGTAGCTGCCATGTTCAAAGACCAGGACAATATCAAGATCGGAATGATGGTCCATTCCGCGGCCGCCAAGTTTGCCAAGTGCCAAAACCGCAATATCGCATGCGGGCTCAGTCGGCAGGCCGCGATGTCTTAATTCGATCTCAGCGACAAGCAGCGCGGCGTCGATCGATGCTTCGGCGAGTAGCGTTAGGCGGCGTTTTACCTCTGCAATGTCGACGTCGCCGCGGCATTCTGAAAGGACGACGTCATAAACATACTCATTCCAGACCGAGCGGAGACGGGTCAGGCGTTCATGGGACGTTCGCGCTTCCCGAACGGCATTTGCCAAACTTACAGCGTAGTCATTGGGGACTGTCGCTGGCGAATCCGCCTCGCCGCGATCCGGCATTCCGAGCGATGTGAAATAGTCGGCAAAGAACGGTGCATTTTCTCGGAGCAACGCCGCGGATGGACTTTCAGAAAGGATCAAGTCATTGGCAGCGGCCATTTTTACCGGCGTATACGCTGGCTGTGATGCTATATTTGCCGTTTCGGCTGAGCCAAGGACGCGGTCGAAAATGCGTTTTACATTCGCTGTATGCTGTTCGAGGAAAGGCTGAAGCGGCTCGGACATTGCGAACGTCATTCGATCCGAGATAACTCGCTGTTTATCACTGTCGTCGGGCACGACGTGTGTTTGCAGGCCGTTCTCCATCTGCAGGATGTGTTCGAGCTGACGCAGAAAGGTGTAGGCGGCGGCAAGTTCGGAATGTTCTGTCGACGTGATGTGGCCGCGTTCCACAAGGCGTGCGAGGCTGATCAGCGTGTGCGGCGTTCGCAGCCATTTATCGTCACCGCCGTACGCCAGCTGCAAAGCCTGAGCAATGAACTCGATCTCGCGAATGCCGCCGCGGCCGAGTTTTACGTTATAGCCGCGTGTAGAGTCTGATTCCGCGTCGATCCGTTCTTTTGAAAGGCGGACGTTCTCGAGCGCTTCGCCTACGCTTTGACCGGCGACAAAAACAAGGTCCTCGACCGATGTGAAAAACCTACGAAAGAGTTCACCGTCGCCCGCTGATGAACGCGAACGGATCAATACCTGGCGTTCCCACGGCCGCGCCTCTGTTTCGTAGTATCGAATGGTGTCGGCTAATGACATCGCGAGCGGCCCCATCGTCCCGTGCGGCCGCAGTCGAAGGTCAACACGATATGCTCCTTCGCTGCCGGAACCGCTGACCATTTTCGTCGTCAATTCGGCGAGCTTTCCAAAATATTCTCGGTTCGTCACGCTGCCGCGGCTGCCGCCGGCGGTCGTCCCTTCGTTGGAATAGAAAAACACCAGATCGATATCCGACGCGTAATTAAGTTCGCGCGAACCCAGCTTGCCCAACGCGGCGATGCAGACGGTCGAACGCAGCACGCGGCCCTTTTCATCGGTTTCCCGCGGCATTCCAAAACGGCTGTCTGCCTCATTCAGAGCGAGATCCAATGCCGCCTCGAGGATGGCGTCGGCAAGGTTTGATATCTCTTCAGTGATCTCTGCAATGGTCGCCAGGCCGCGAATGTCGCGAAGGAAAATGCGGAGCAGTTCGCGGCGTCGAAAGCGTGAATAGAGCGTCTGCGGGTCGAGCTGCGAATTGGTCAGAGCGAAGCGGGCCAATGATTCCAGCAATTCTTCCTTGCTGCGAACAGCCGTATTTTTCCGTTCGCGGTCGAGCCAGGTTATGTATTCCGGATGCTGAAGCACGGTCGTTGCAAGCAGCGGCGAGAATGCCGCGATCGCCGAAACGTCGGCAAAAAGCGGCTCATTTGCCGAAAGCTTTTTGTATTGCGAAGGTTTTTCGGATTCGAGGCGTTCGAGGAAGCGCCTGGCCGCTTCGGCGTCCGGCAGGGAATCGATGATGTGGCCGTCTGCGGTCATCTTTTAAAACGCCTAGCGTCGATGGCGTATTTCTTTATCTTATAGCCGAGAATGCGTTCTGTGGAATCGAGCATCGCTGCCGCACGCGCAATGTTGCCGCGTGTAGATTTCAAAGCGTCCTGTATGAGGTCCTTTTCAAATGCGGCAATGGCTGATGCGAGCGTGACATTGGCCTCAGTTCCGCTTTCTTCGGCTGTTTGCAAAGTCGGCGGCAGATGGCGGCCGTGGATAACGTTGCCGTCACAAACGGCGACCGCCTTTTCGATCACGTTCTCAAGCTCGCGGACATTTCCCGGAAAGTGATAAGCCGTTAGCATATCGATCGCCGGTGTCGAGATCCGCAAAATGTTCTTGTCTAGCTTCTTCTGATATTTCGAAACAAAATATTCCGCCAAAAGCAGCACATCCGAACCGCGGTCGCGGAGCGGCGGCAGCGTGATGGTGAAATTCGACAGACGTGCAAGCAGCGGCGTTTCGATTGGATCTTCGGCATCACGGTCGGTCGCGGCAATGACGCGAAGATTCGGCAGCCGTTCGGTCGAAAGCTCGCTTCTCACTGAACGCGGCGTTTCGATTATAGCGAGCAGTGTGGCCTGCATCTCGTCAGGCAATTCAGCTATGTCTTCGATGAACAGCGTGCCGCCGTCGGCAGGTGCAAGAAGATCGCGCCCGCCATTATGTGAGGCGGTGGTCGCAGTATCGAGTTTGACGAACGATCGATTGGAGCGAAGGCTCGAGAAGTGAATGGCCTTGGCGGCGAGGTCTTTGCCCGTACCATGCTCACCCCGGAGCAGAACAGATATATTCGAGCGTGCGACGTTCGCGATCTGATCGAGCACGCCGCGCATCGGTGCTGATGTTCCGACAATTGTCTCGACGGCAAAACGTTCTCGCATCTCATGTTTCAGGCGTCTATTCTCTTCAGCGAGTTTGAGCCGTTCTTGGCCTGCTGCATGCTCGACGCGGAGTGAATGGGCAAAAAGCGACGCGAATGCATCGAGCGTTTCGATGACGATGCCTTCGTTGGCGTCCTGTTTGTCGCCAAGCCCGCACGCAAGCATTCCTGCACAGTTCCCGCGAAATATCACAGGTACGGCCGCCAATTTGCCGGCCCGTGTCGAAAATGCAAGAAAATCGAGCCGTGCGTCCGTTCGGAGCTCGTCGATCACAAGAGGCTGCGGTCTGGAGATCATCGACCACAGGGAACTCTTGGAAAGCCGCGATTCCAAACGGCGAAAGTCAGCGGCGGCAAGACCGAAGCTTGCTATCACTTCGGCGATGGCGGTATCTTCACGCGGCGCGGCGAGGAAAACGAATGATGGAGAAAGAGATTCTTCAATGCCTGCAACGACGGCTTCGCCGCATTCACGGACGCCGGAAAGGGAAGCGAGCTTGTTCGCGGTCATTCCTAGCGTTCTGAAGCGGTCAGGCATATCGTATCGTATTCCTACAATATTGTAGGATGATTGCCCGCGAATCACGAATCTCAACGGGCATATGTTTGTTTTGAGCGGTAAACTTTGAGTATGTTCTGCAGATACGAGTTTGTTGTCGAGCCTGAGTACAAAAAGTACCGGTTGGAGGACTATCTGCTCGATAAACTGCCTCTTTTCAGCAAGATGTATCTGCGTCACACCATTCGCGACGGCGGCTGCGAGGTGAACGGAATTCACGAAAATATCGGCAGAAGGCTGCGAGCGGGCGATTTCGTAGAGATAACGCTGGACGAAACACGCGGAAGATCGATGCGTCCTGAAAAGATCGCCCTAGAGATAGTTTTCGAAGACACGGATCTGATTGTTGTGAATAAGCCCGCCGGAATGCTGGTCCATCCTTCGCACCGTGAGAACAGCGGAACGCTGCTGAATGCGATCGTTCACCATCTGAATGCGGGATCGTCGCCCGATCGTTCGGCCGTACGTCCGGGGCTCATACACCGTCTGGACAAAGACACTTCAGGGCTCATTGTTGTCGCAAAGAATGCGCGTTCACATCGGATCCTAGCGGGGCATTTTATGAAAAAGCGAGTTACTAAACGTTATCTCGCCTTGGTTGAGGGAATCGTTGAAGAGAACGAAGGCGATATCGTCGCACCGATAGGCCGTTACGATGAA
Organism: Acidobacteriota bacterium; assembly: GCA_016700075.1. Lineage (NCBI taxonomy): Bacteria > Pseudomonadati > Acidobacteriota > Acidobacteriota bacterium. The sequence continues at coordinate 3,235,036 of CP065000.1, forward strand.
CTGAAACATTGGAGTGTTAAGGCAGACGGGAAATATTCAAAGTCGAGGTTCTGGGTCATCGAACGACGTGCAGATACCACGCTGATCGAAATGGAGCCGATCACGGGCCGCACGAATCAACTGCGGATCCATTGCGAGGCGATTGGACATCCGATAGTCGGCGATGTGAAACGCGGCGGGCGTGAATTCGAGCGTCTTTGCCTGCACGCGTGGAAACTCGAATTTCCGCATCCTTCGGGCGGCGGGATAATGAGCTTTTCAGCAGAGCCCGACGGCGGCGTTTTCAAAGTCGAGGCTCACGGACGTGAAGGGTCCGTTTCGACCGGCGGCCGATAGCCCGGCCCGCGAATGCTTTGGCCGGACATTGTTCCTGTCATTTTTGTGCCGTCGAAAACGACCTTTCCGTTCACGATCACATTTGAAAAACCGACCGCATACTGATGCGGGTTTTCGAATGTCGCTTTGTCGCCCACGGTCTTATCGTCAATAATAACAATATCGGCGACAAAGCCCTCGCGTATCTGGCCGCGGTCGCGGAAGCCGAAAGTGTTCGCGGGAAGCGAGGTCATTTTGCGGATGGCGTCTTCCAGGCCGAGAATTTTCATCTCGCGGACGTAGCGGCCGAGAAAGCGTGCATTGTTGCCGTAGCCGCGAGGATGCGGGACGCCGGAACCGAACTGCCGCACGCCGCTGTCTGACGCGAACATTGTGAACGGCGCCTTCATAATTGTTTGGACGTCTTCCTCGCTCATTACCTGATATACCATCTGCGCCCCGCCTGCGTTGTACATCTCAAATATCTGATCGATCTGATCGTCAAGCGAATCGGAATTACGAACGGCCTTCGTTATCTGGGCGATATTCTTGCCGTTAAGTTCGGGATTCGTTCGGTAATTAGCAACGTAGGCAAATGCGTAATCTGCAAAACCGCGTTCTGCGAGGCCGCGTTTCATAGATTCGCGTATCTTTTCGCGCGTTTCGGGGACGCCGATGCGTTTTTTGCCTTCCTCGCGACCTCCTGCTATAGCCCAAGTGGGTAGACGTGCATCGAGTGAGGTTGACGATGCAGGATATGCGTATTGATCGATCGTTACGTTCAATCCTCGACGGCGGGCGTCCGCTACGAGATCGAGTGTCATCGGGCTTTTGCCCCAGAGCGACTTAGCAGAGATCTTGAAATGCGAGATCTGCACCGGCATTCTTGCCGCCTCACCGATACCGATTGCTTCGTTGATCGCATCGACAACGCCCGTGCCTTCGTCGCGAATATGGCTGGCGTAAATGCCTCCGTATTTTGATGCCGCTTTTGCAAGTTCGACCACCTCAGGAGTTTCCGAATAGGTCCCGGGAACGTATATCAGGCCTGTCGCGAAGCCGACGGCACCTTCACGCATCCCGCGTTCGACGAGTTCATTCATTTTCTGCTGCTCTTCGGCGGTCGGAGCTCGGTTCTCAAGCTCCATCACTCGCGAGCGAACCGAATTGTGGCCGATCAGCGTCGAGATATTTATCGCCAGCGGATCCTTCTTTATGCGGTCGAGGAAATCGCCGACGTTTGTAACAGAAGTGCCGCAATTACCTGTGATGAGCGTGGTGACGCCCATTCGGATGAAATTCTCGGCCTGTGGATATTCATAGATATCTTCTGTGTGGGCATGAACGTCGATGAATCCGGGGGCGACGATCTGGCCTTTTGCATCGATCACCTGTTTCGCTTTTGTTTGATCGAATCGGCCGACAGCGGCGATGCGGCCGTCCCGAATCGCGACCGAACCGTTGAACCAAGGGTTACCGGTGCCGTCAACGATGCGGCCGTTTATGATGACGACGTCGTAGGTTTCCGCGGTCTGGATCGCGATGCCTGAAGAAGCCAAAATAAGCAGAAGCGTGAGCGAAACAAGTTTTTGCAACATAAGGAAAAGATGCCCCGAAATCGTTGAGCAAGTCAATGTTTCGGGGCTCTAATTTGTGGATACGACAGAACTTATACGGCGTTCGGAGCTCGGCTGTCGTGGAGCGGGCCGCGGAGCTCGATCGGCGGTGCGGAGCGCTTGCGGATCTTCATATTCAGGAACTCGACAAAGACCGAGAACGCCATTGCGAAGTAGATGTAGCCCTTCGGAATGTGTACTTCGATACCTTCAACGACTAGCGTGAAGCCGATCAGCAGCAGGAACGCTAGGGCAAGCATCTTGATTGTCGGATGACGCTGAACGAACGCTCCAATGGGTCCCGCAAACAACATCATCGCAATTATCGAGACAACTACCGCTGCGACCATTACGGCGATCTGATTGACCATACCGATCGCGGTGATGACCGAATCAAGCGAAAAAACGATATCAAGTAGGCCGATCTGAACGATGACCATTCCGAAAGATGCATAGACCTTTTTAGCTGCGTGGCTCTCCTCGCCTTCAAGTGTGGTGTGTATCTCGTGCGTAGACTTAGCGATCAGGAATAACCCGCCGAGGATCAGGATCAGGTCGCGCCCTGAAACTTCGTGTCCGAAAACCGCGAACAATGCTGCCGTCAGGCCCATCACCCAAGAGAGCGAGAAAAGCAGTATCACCCGCATTATCAAGGCCAGTGCGAGGCCGATGAAACGGGCGCGCGGCTGCTGCTCGGGTGGGAGCTTTCCGGCAAGGATCGAAATAAAGATTATGTTGTCGATGCCAAGGACGAGTTCAAGTACGGTCAGGGTCGCGAAGGCGATCCAGATCTGCGGGTCGTAGAGGAGTTCCATATTTTTACCCGTTAAGTTTTACCTTTTTCGAGGCCGAACCTATTCGTCTTCGTAAGAGAATTTACAGGGTTTCGCTGCCGATGCGTCAGCTAACCGGCGTGCGACGACGTTCTGATTCGTCTGAGGCCGAACAACGTCAGTTACGCATGAGCCATCGGGCGTGATCTTTGATACGACAAGCAGCGAAGTTACCTTGTGGGCGTCTTCCGGGTTTTCGCTGATGTTGAAACGGACGATCAAAGCGAAGGGAACACCGCGTCGGACGCGCCACTCAGCTTTACTTCCGAGGTAAGAGAATGCACTCGATACATCCCAAAACTTGAGCTGACGCTGTCCGCCGCCCGGCGAGATCACGTCGATCGATTGCCGTAGGTCGCCTTCGACGGCGTGGAGTTTATAGCCACCGACGCCTTTGCATTCCCCGCGGTAGAGCCCACCGCCTTCTTCGTCAAGTTCAAGTGTCTTGCATTTACTCGCGTCAAGGTCGGTGTACACGCTGGTGACCTGTGCAGAGGAATGCGCCGCGGCAAATAGGACAATTGCCGAAATAAAAATAAGGAACTTCATAAGTATGTCTAGGCCTTAAAGACCAACCTTCCGCTGACGAATGTGGCGACCGCTCTGCCGGTAAACTCCCATCCGTCGAACGGCGAGTTTCGCGAACGCGAACGCGATTCGGCGTTACTATACGCCCATTTCAATTCGGGGTCAATCACCGTAATATCGGCGATGGAACCGGGCCGCAGAGTGCCGCGTCCTTCGAGGCTGAAAATGCGTGCGGGGTTGGCCGAACACATCTCGACAAGACGTTCGAGGCTAATGATCCCTTTGTGGACAAGCTCGTTGAATGCAAGGCCGACGGCGGTTTCCAGTCCCGTAATTCCCATCGGTGCCCGGTCGAATTCGAGAGCTTTTTCGTCGTGATGATGCGGTGCGTGGTCTGTTGCGATGGCGTCGATGGTGCCGTCTTTTATGCCTTCGATGATGGCGTCAACGTGCTCTTCGGAGCGGAGCGGTGGGGCCATCTTGTAGTTGGTATCGTAGCCTTCAACGTATTTGTCGGTCAGCGTGAAATGATGTGGCGTGACTTCGCAGGTAACATTGATGCCTTCATTCTTCGCACGTCGAACGGCCTCAACAGCACCCTTCGTCGAAACGTGGGCGATGTGAACATGGGCACCAGTGTCTTGCGCAAGAATGATATCGCGGACGGCATCGATGTCCTCGGCGAGTGCGGGCATTCCTTTGAGGCCAAGCAAAAGCGAGACGCGGCCTTCGTGCATTACGCCGCCGGCGGACAATGACTTGTCCTCGCAATGATCGATCACCGGCAGGCCGAAATCTTTCGCATACTGCATCGCACGCCGCATGATGCCGGCGTTCGGCACAGGACGCCCATCGTCGGAAACTGCGACGGCACCCGCCGCTTTCATCTCGCCCATTTCCGCCAGCTCGGCCCCGTCAGATGATTTCGTGATAGCGCCGATCGGAAAGACGTTCGCTGAACCAGCGTGCTCGGCCTGCTCGATCATGTAGCGAGTAATAGCTGCATTGTCGTTTACGGGATTCGTATTCGGCATCGGGCAAACTGACGTCCAGCCGCCAGCCACCGCCGCCGCACAACCCGAAGCGATCGTCTCCTTATGCTCCTGACCCGGCTCACGCAAGTGAACATGCAGATCAATAAACCCCGGCGCCACAAGCAACCCCGTCGCGTCAAAAACCTCGCAACCCTCAGGCTGCGTTTCGTTCGGCCGAAGCCACGCAGAAACTTTTCCGTCCTCAATGAGAACGGACATTCCCGTATTTTCCTGAGCGGCCGGATCGATCAGATGGCCGTTTGCGATAAAAAGCTTCATAGAAATTACGCTGAGGCGGAGCCTCCGGTTACAAGATAAAGAACCGCCATGCGGACGGCGACGCCGTATTTTACTTGGTCTAGGATGAGTGAACGCGAGCTGTCGGCGACCTCTGACGCGATCTCGATGCCGCGGTTCATCGGGCCGGGATGCAGGACGATGGCATCCTTTTTCGCAAGGTCAAGGCGTTCGTTAGTCAGGCCGTAATGGATCGAATATTCACGCAGCGTCGGGAAGTATGCGGCGTCCTGCCGTTCGCGTTGGATGCGGAGGATCATCACGACATCGGCGCCGCGGATCGCTTCCTCGATGTGTTCACAAACAATGAGCTGAGTTGACCTGCCTTCGTCAGCGCCCACGAGATGAATGAAATCCGGCGGCACGAGTGTTCCCGGCCCGGCGACGCGAACACGCGCTCCGAGCTTGGTCAGCAGATGAATATTCGAACGAGCAACTCGGCTATGGAGGATGTCGCCCACAATTGCGACCTCAAGTCCTTCAAATTGCTTTTTGTGTTCGCGGATGGTCATCGCGTCGAGCAGTGCCTGTGTCGGATGCTCGTTCGATCCGTCGCCGGCGTTAATGATGGCAGCTTTGCTGACCTTGGCAAGCTGATACGGAACGCCCGCCGATCCATGACGCACGACGATGCAGTCCGGGTTCATCGCGTCGAGATTTAAGGCCGTATCTACAAGAGTTTCGCCTTTACTGAGGCTGGACGACGCGACGCTGATGTTTACTGCATCCGCGGAAAGGCGTTTGGCGGCCAATTCGAAAGATGTTCTTGTGCGGGTCGAATTTTCGAAAAAGAGATTGATTACCGTTTTGCCGCGAAGCGTCGGCACTTTCTTGATCTCGCGGACATTGACCTCAAGAAAATTCTCCGACGTATCAAGAATGCCCTTTATCTCCGCGGCGGTAAGGTCGCGGATGCCAAGCAGGTCTCGTCGTCTAAAAGGTTTGTCCATCGGTGTTGGAAAAAAAAACAGGCCGTCAGGCCTGAATCATTTACGTTCAAAAATTCCTACTGCTTCGACCTCATCGAACTCTTTAAGCATTACCTTTATTATCTCGGTCTGCTTTGTCGGTACGGTTTTGCCGATGAAGTCAGCCTGAATGGGCAATTCGCGGTGCTCGCTGCCGCGGTCTATCAGTACGGCGAGCTGGACACGTTTGGGCCGGCCGAAATCCATAAGCTGATCGAGCGCGGCACGAATGGTGCGGCCAGTGTAAAGCACGTCATCGATCAGGACGATATTCTTGCCTTCGATGTCTTCAGTTAGTTCGGTACGGTTGACGATCGGATTTGCACCGACCGTTGACAGGTCGTCGCGGTAAAGCGTGATGTCGAGAATGCCGTAAAGCGGACGAACGCCTTCTATGGCCTCTATCTTGTCACGGATATGCTCCGCCAAGGGAACACCGCGGCGCCGAATGCCCACCAAATAAAGGTCGTCGGCGCCTTTATTCTTCTCTACGATCTCAGTTGCCAAGCGCCGGAGAGCACGATTCATTGCCGCCGCGTCCATGATCCGCGACTTTTCAACCAAATTTAATTCTTCACTCATTCGTAGCAAATCGTAACAAAGGGCGGGGCGAAGTTCAAAGTTTACGCTCGTTAGTTTGGAATGCGGCGTGCATTAAATAGAATCTAAACGTCGATGTCGGGATTTTGGAACAAGATCGTCAGGCCGGTAATGTTCGCGTTGGACGCCGAGCGTGCACACGAACTCGGGATGAGCGCATTGAGGAACGGACTAGCGAGGCCGTTTTACAGCGAAGAGGTTTTTCCCGAACTCGAAACGGAGGTTTTTGGGCTGAGGTTTAAAAATCCTCTAGGTATCGCAGCGGGGTTCGACAAGAACGGAACCGTCGTTGAACAGCTTGCTTCGCTTGGCTTCGGTTTCGTCGAGGTTGGCACGGTCACGCTTAAGCCGCAGCCCGGAAATGAGCGGCCGAGGATGTTTCGGCTGCCGGCCGACAATGCTCTGATCAACAGGCTTGGTTTTAACAATGACGGTGCAGAAGCGGTCGCGGATAGATTGGCGAAGATAAAAAGGAGGTGCATTGTCGGTGTGAATATCGGCAAGAACCGCGATGTCGCGATCGCGGACGCGGTCGAAAATTATGTCCGGACATATGATATCGTCCATCCGGTCGCAGATTACATCACAGTTAATATCTCGTCGCCGAACACACCGAATTTGCGGGAACTGCAAAAAGGGGAGAGCCTTGACGAATTGCTCTCGGCACTAACCGAAAGGAATGCGGAAGAAGCGAGAAAACCGCTGTTGGTCAAGATCGCGCCCGACCTCAACGATGCGGAGATCAGAGCCGTTGTTGAAAAATGTATGCAATACGGCATCGACGGCATTATTGCAGCAAATACGACCATCTCCAGACAGGGCCTGCAGACAAAAGAGGTTGAAGCCATCGGTGCGGGCGGACTGAGCGGCAGGCCGCTGACGATGCGGTCAACGGAAGTGGTCCGGCGAATCTATGAATTTTCAGACGGAAAACTCCCCATCGTAGGCGTCGGCGGTATATTCGATGCGAACGATGCTTTTGAGAAGTTCGCCGCCGGAGCTTCGCTTGTCCAGGCTTATACGGGCTTCGTTTATGTCGGTCCGACCTTCGCTGCGGATGTATGTAGAGGGCTGGCAAAATGCTTGAGAGATAATGGATTTCGGTCGATCGGTGATGCTGTCGGTTCTTCGGTAAGTACCCGTTAGTTGGTTGACACAATCCGTCTGCACGTTATAATTACACTTTTGCCGTTTGCCCGGTGACAAAGACCGTGCGGCGGCAGTTTTTGACAATGAAGATCATCCTCGACCAAGTTTCCGTTCAGCCGCGTCAGATAGACGAGAGTTTTGGGCAGGACGAGGTCGAGTTGGACGACGAGGCAAAGCTTGTCGGCGATGCAGCGTTTTCCGGGACCGTCCGAAAAGAGGGCGTGCGGGTGTTGGTCGAAGGCACGGTGACGGCAGACGTCGAGATGCCGTGTTCACGATGTCTTGAGAAGACAACGTTCACGACCAATGCACACTTTGTTGACGTGCTCGTCGATTCTGAATATGAGCCGACAGATGCTGAGCTCCAAGTTTCGGACGACGGACTCGACGAATCGCTGGTCATCGGAGGCGAGGTAGAGTTGGCCGAACTCGTCCGTGAACGAATATTGCTTGAGCTGCCCGAAATTTGTTTGTGCAGCGACGATTGCAAAGGGCTTTGTCCGAAATGCGGCGTGAATTGGAACACAGGCTCTTGCGACTGTTCCGACCAAGAGATAGACCCGAGGTGGGCCGCTTTACAGAATTTGAATTGAGATTCCGCGAGAGTGCGGATTGATATAAGAGGTAATAATGCCAAATCCTAAAAGACGACATTCACATGCGAGAACTCGACAGCGTCGAGCTCATGATGCGCTGAAAACGCCGCAGTTCTATATGGACAAAGATACCGGCGAAGCTAAAAAGCCGCATCGTATCGACCCTAAGACCGGCATGTACAAAGGCCGCCAGGTCATTGAGCCGAAAGAAGCAGAATAGCCGCATCTGAACCTCAAACCCTGACATGACGGAACATAACGCCGGGATCATCGGAATGGGACACGCTTATCCGGAGGGTATTCTCACGAATGCCGATCTGGAGAAGATCGTCGACACCAACGATGAATGGATCACTACGCGCACCGGCATCAAACAGCGTCACAAAGCGGCGGAAAACGAATACACCTCCCAGTTCGGCACAAGAGCCGCACTTCAAGCCATCGAAAGAGCGGGCCTGAAGCCCGAAGACATCGACATTATCATCTGTGCAACGACCACGCCGGATCAGATAATGCCGTCAACCGGAGCGTTGATACAGGCACAGATCGGTGCTGTTAATGCTGCCGGAATGGACGTTTTTGCCGCGTGCTCGGGATTTTTGTACGGCCTGACGATGGTCGAATCGATGATCCGCACGGGACAGATCCGATACGCTCTGGTCATCGGAGCCGAAGTTCTTACAAAATACGTTGACTACACCGACCGCGGAACCTGCGTCATTTTCGGCGACGGAGCCGGAGCGGCCGTGGTCGGGCCGGTCGAAAAAGGAAAGGGAATTCTCGCGACCAAGATCAGATCCGACGGCCGCTACGAAGAGCAGCTATACGCGCCGGGCGGCGGAACAAAGCTCGGCACGTCGCACGAGACCATCGACGAACGCCTGCACTTTTTCAAGATGAAAGGCAATGAGCTTTTCAAGGTAGCGGTGCGTTCGATGGCGGATATATCTGCCGAAATGCTCGAAAAAGCAGGCTACACGGTCGATGATGTGGACATCGTGATACCGCATCAGGCGAACCAACGCATCACAGATGCGGTCGCTTCCAGGCTCGGCGTGCCGGAGGAAAAGGTATATTCGAATATCGCAATGCACGGCAACACTTCATCCGCTTCGATCCCCATCGCGATGGATGAGTGTATCCAGTCGGGCCGTATCAAAAAGGGAAGTTTGGTGCTGCTGACGGCGTTCGGCGGCGGCGTGACGTGGGGCGGAACCGTTATCCGTTTTTAATGAGCAGTTTTTAACGTAAAGACGCTGAGCCGCCAAGATGCAAAGAAGTTCTTTGCGGTCTCTGCGGCCTCGCGTTGAAAGTAGCTGATGAGCAAGATCGCGTACATATTTCCGGGCCAGGGAAGCCAGACAGTCGGAATGGGAAAGGAACTTTGCGACGCATATCCTGCGGCACGTGAGGTATTCGAGATCGCCGACGAGGCTCTCGGTTTCTCCCTTTCAGACCTTTGTTTCTCGGGAGATGAAGAAGCACTGAAGCTGACAGCCAACACTCAGCCCGCAATTTTGACGACATCAATAGCGGCGTACAGAGCCGCGGCCGCGGAAGGCCTGCCGAGACCTGATTTTGTCGCGGGACACAGCTTGGGTGAGTATTCAGCCTTGGTTGCAGCCGGTGTATTAGATCTTGCGGATGCAGTTCGGACCGTGCGAAAACGCGGAACCTATATGCAGGAAGCGGTTCCTGTCGGCGTTGGAGCTATGGCAGCGATCCTGGGCCTCGACGAGGCGACTGTCGCCGCGGGCTGTGAAAAGGCCGCGGAAGGTCAGGTTTGCAGCCCTGCGAACATCAATTCACATTCACAGATCGTCATTGCCGGAAATGCGGAAGCGGTCGATCGTGCCTGCGAGATATTGAAAGAAATGGGTGCGAAACGGGCGATAAAGCTGCCCGTTTCGGCTCCGTTCCATTGTTCGCTGATGATGCCCGCACAGGAGCGTTTAACCGAAAACCTGCATGAATTGAATTACTCAGAGCCGAGTTGTCCTGTCGTTCACAATGTTGACGCATTGGCGAATTTTGACGCCTCGGCCGTTTGCGATAAGCTAATTCAACAGGTTTCGTCGCCGGTGCGTTGGCTCCAAACGGTGGAACTTCTGCGTCGGGAAGGCGTAACAAAGTTCGTCGAAATCGGTCCCGGAAAGGTGCTCTCAGGCTTGGTTCGCCAGATCGACCGCGAGGCCGAAACGGCGAACTTCGAAGATCCGGCGAGTTTGAACAATACTTTAGAAACTATTTCATAATTTGAGGAGAAACTATGTCAGACGTACAGGATAAGATCAAACAGATCATTGTAGATGAGCTCGGTGTCGATGAGGCCGAAGTAACCGAAAACGCACGCTTTATCGAAGACCTCGGTGCCGATTCGCTGGACCTCGTGGAACTCGTGATGCGATTCGAAGAGGAATTTGACATCGAAATTCCCGACGAAGACGCAGAGAAGATCCAGAGCGTTCGCGATGCATACGCATACGTCGAGCAGCACAAGGGATAACGTTCGGAGTGCGCGATCCGTCGCGTTCTTTTACGGGCCCGTGCCCGCACTCTAAACCTATGAAACGTCGAGTTGTAGTAACAGGGCTCGGGTTGGTGACGGCGTTGGGAAACGACGTCGGGTCGACCTGGGCCGCCATGATGCGCGGCGAAAACGGCGCGGACGGCATCAAGAAATTTGATGTCGAGGGATTTCCCGTGCGGTTCGCGTGCGAGGTGAAGGAATTCGATCCCCTCAGTTTTCTCGATAAGAAGGAAGCAAGGCGGATGGGAGCTTTTACCCATTTCGCGTTGGCCGCCTCGGACGAGGCGATGAAGCACAGCGGACTTGTCATCGACGAGTCTAATGCCGATATGATCGGGACATACATCAGTTCCGGCATCGGCGATTTCTGGGCCATCGAACGCGAGCATGAAAAGTTGCTCAATTCCGGCCCCGAACGCGTTTCGCCTTTCTTTATTGTTTCGGCGATCGTCAATTTGGCGGCCGGCAACGTCTCTATTCGTCACGGTGCGAAAGGGCCGAATTCGGCGACCGCGACGGCATGTTCTGCGGGAGCTCACGCTATCGGCGACAGCTTCCGCATCATAGAACGCGGCGATGCGGACGCGATGATCTGCGGCGGTGCCGAAAGCGCCATCACGCCGATGTCGGTCGCAGGATTCGCTTCAATGCGTGCTCTTTCGACACGCAACGACGATCCGAAACGGGCATCGAGGCCGTTCGACGCGGACCGCGACGGTTTTGTGATCGGCGAAGGTGCGGGCATCATGATCCTCGAGGAGCTTGAGTTCGCAAAGGCTCGCGGGGCGAATATTCTCGCGGAGATAGTCGGCTACGGCATGTCGGGCGATGCTTTTCATGTAACGATGCCTGACGAATCGGGATCGGGCGCCATTCGGGTGATGGAAAGAGCGATCAAGGACGCCGGTATCTCACCAGAACAGATCGGCTACATCAACGCTCACGGCACTTCGACGCCGTACAACGATAAGTTCGAAACCCTGGCGATCAAGAAAGTCTTCGGCGAGCATGCCTACAAAACACCGGTGAGCTCGACCAAGTCGATGACAGGGCATGCACTCGGAGCGGCAGGCGGTTTGGAGGCTGTTTTCTCGGTAAAAGCGATAACCGAAAAAATGCTGCCACCGACGATCAACTATGATACGCCGGACCCCGATTGCGACCTGGATTACATACCGAACGCAGCTCGCGAGGCAGAAATAGAATACGCTCTTTCGAACAATTTCGGATTTGGCGGGACGAATGCGTGTTTGATCTTCAAGCGATTTAATGATTAGTTAGAACCGCCTGCGGTAGCGGGCGGTTGAGGCTGGCGAAGACCAGGCTCAAACATACCGATACTACGATTAACCACCCGCTACCGCAGGTGGTTCTGACTTTGAGATGAAGATAATAGTCTTGATGAAACAGGTCGCCAATAAGGATGCGGTGCTACGCATCGCCGGCGACGAAAAATGGATAAATGATGCCGACGTGGCGATGCAGACGAACGAGTCTGACGGCTATGCACTCGAAGAAGCTCTGCGTACGGTAGAGGCCAAAGGCGGCGGCGAGGTCGTCGTTTGCTCGCTCGGGCCGCAATCAGCAAAGACCGTGATCAAGGACGCTCTCGCACGCGGTGCGAACCGTGCGATTCACATTGTCGTTGAGGACAGCAAGTCGCTTTCGGCATATCAGATCGCAAAGACCATCGCCGATGCCATCCGTGACGAGAATGCAGACCTGGTATTTACGGGCTTACAGTCCGACGACGCGAGCTATGGCCAGACGGGCGTTATTCTTGCCGAGCTTCTCGGCATACCGCACGCTACGATCGTCATCGAGGTCGATCGCGAAAGCCTCGGTGATTCGCTGCGTGTGAAACGCGAGCTCGAGAGCGGCTGGTATCAGTGGTTCACATACAAACTGCCTGCCTTGCTGACCATTCAGTCCGGCATTTCGCAGATACGTTACGCTTCGCTCAAAGGCATCATGGCCGCAAAGAGTAAGGAGATCCGCGAAGTGACGCCCACGGTCGAGGCTTTCGCGGCAGCGGCGGCTGTCAATAAGGTTTATATGCCGCTAAAGACCAAGCAGACGCAGATCTTAGGCGGCGGCGACGCTAAAGCCGGTGCGGTGGAGCTGGTCGAAAAGCTCAAGACGGAGGTGCGGGTAATATGATCTTAGTATTCATCGAACACAAAGACTGCGTTCTGAATAAGACCTCGCTTGAGGCGATCACGGCGGCACAAACTATCGGCAAGGATCTCGGTCTTGGCGTAGCGGCGGTTTTGCCGTGCGATAAAGATTGCTCGCTTGCTCAGGAGATCGCGAGCTACAACATTGAAAAGGTCATCGTCGCGAAGAACGAAAGGCTTGGCACTTACACGCCTGATGCCTACGCCGACGCTTGGGAGCAGGTCATAAAAGCTGTCAACCCGCAATACGTAGTGATGTCGCACACCTATCAGGTGCGTGATTTCGCCCCGAAGGTCGCCACGCGTTTCGGCCGCGAGATGGTCGGAGACTGTATTCGCTATCGTGCCGAAGGCGGGAAGTTGGTGCTGACACGCCGTATTTTCCTCGGCAAACTGGATGCTGACGTAACCATCGGCGGCGACGCACCGTATTTTGTCACGTTCCAATCAGGTGCGTTTCGCGGAGATGCAGCCGAAAAGGGAAGTGCAGCGGTTGAGGTAATGGACGTTACGGTCGGTGACGTCAGAATGACGCCGGAAGCTCCGTTCCAAGAGGCGAAGGCTTCTGTTGACCTGACCAAATCAGAAGTGATCGTAGCTATCGGACGCGGGATCAAGTCTCAAGAGAACATCGCCGTTGCTGAACAGCTCGCCGAAGTTCTGGGTGCGGACATCGCCGCGTCGCGGCCCATTTGCGACAACGAATGGCTGCCGATCGACCGTCAGATCGGTTCGTCGGGACAGACTGTCGCTCCGAAACTTTACATCGCTCTCGGTATCTCCGGCGCGATCCAGCACATAGTCGGAATGAAGAACGCTTCGACCATTGTTGCTATCAACAAAGACGCCGAAGCACCGATATTCGATATCGCTGATTACGGCATCGTCGGAGATCTGTTCGAGGCTGTTCCGGTACTGGTTGAAGAGATCAAAAAGGCGAAAGGTTGATTTAGACAGCCTTTTGGGTTTGAATAAGGGAGCGGTTTTCGGCCGTTCCCTTTTTTATGAGATTCTTAACGATCATCGCGGTGCTGCTTTTCGCGGCTACTTCGTCATTTGCTCAAAACGCGGACATTCTGCTTCTGAATGGAAAGATCTGGACGGCCGAATCCGCAGACAAATTTGTCGAGGCGGCTGCGATCCGCGGTGAGAAAATAATCGCCGCTGGCAGCAACGCCGCTGTCTCGAAACACCGTAGTTCGAATACGAAGGTGATCGATCTGAAATGGCGATTCGCGATGCCCGGTATCAACGATGCTCATGCTCATTTTTTAAGTGCGTCAATGACCGCGACGCAAGTAGATCTTTCCGAAGCGGCTACATTGGAAGAGGCGCAGGCTGCGATCCGCAAGTTTGCCGCAGAGAATCCGAATGCACCTTGGATCACTGGATTCGGTTGGCAGTACGCGATCTTTCCGAATGCTCGCCTGCCGCTGCGAGGCGACATCGACGCAGTAATTTCAGACAGGCCGGTGTTTTTGTCGGCATACGACGGCCACACGGGATGGGCGAACTCAAAAGCTCTTGAAATAGCGGGCGTGACAAAAGCCACGGAATTCTCGGGATTCGGTGAGGTTGTCCGCAATGAAAAAGGCGAGCCCACAGGTGTTTTCAAGGAAAGCGCAATGGGCTTGGTTCGATCAAAGATCCCGCGGCCCACACGAGAACAGCAGATCGAAGCATTAAAACGTGGTTTCAAGAATGCACAGTCCCTAGGCATAACGAGTATTCAGAATGCACATGGCGGACAGGGAGAGACCGAACTCTACGCCGATCTGCTGAAGAGTAACGAACTCGGCTTGCGGACACACATAGCATTTAGTGTAAATCCGCGAACAACGCAGGCAGACATCGACGCGATCGTTGCGGCAGCGAAGAATTTTTCTTCGCCGATGCTTCGCGTTGGGGCCATAAAAATAATGGTGGACGGCGTGGTTGAATCTTACACGGCAGCGATGTTGGAACCCTACACCAATAGACCCGACACTATGGGCGAACCGTCGTACACGCAGGAACAGCTAAACAATGTCGTGCAGATGGCGGACAAGGCCGGGCTGCAGATCTATGTTCATGCGATCGGCGACCGCGGCGTCCGGATGGCATTGGATGCTTTCGAGAACGCGATACGCGTGAACGGCCGCCGCGATTCTCGATTTCGCATCGAGCATATCGAAACGGTCCAATACGCCGACATAAAGCGATTCAAAGAACTCGGCGTGATCGCATCGATGCAGCCGATCCATGCCGACCCGGCCACTATAAATGTTTGGTCCGACAATATCGGCGCTGACAGGACAAGCCGGGCGTTTGCGTGGCGGGCAATGGAGCAGGCCGGAGTAAAGGTCATATTTTCGAGCGACTTTCCTGCGGCTATCAGCATGAGCCCGTGGCGTGGGCTTCACAGCGCGGTCAATCGTCAGACGATCAACGGCTTTCCGGCGAACGGGTGGCTAAAGCAGTGGAGCGTGCCTGTTTCAACGGCCCTTTTTGCCTATACGGCAAATGGTGCGTTCGCGTCGTTCGAAGAGGGAAAGAAGGGTAAGATCGCAGCGGGAATGTTTGCGGATTTGATCGTTTTGGATCGCAACCCGTTCGAGATAGCGCCTTCTGATCTGTACAGGATCAATGTTGAAACCACTATAATCGGCGGCAATCTGGTATTCGAAAAATCGAGATGATGATCAGCTGGAGGAAGACCCCAAAGACAAGATGAGCCCGCGAAAAACACGAAAAACACGAAATCGTAGTTCTCCTCTTTCGTGTTTTTCGCGTATTTGGCAGGAATTGTGCCCTAGACTGATGCGGTTATCGCGGCGTCGAAAATTTCAAGTGCGACGTCAACGTTCTCCTTGGTCAAAACAAGCGGCGGCGACCAGCGTATCGTGCTTGTCCCGCAGCCGAGGATTATGAGGCCGCGTTCGTAGCAGGCGTATTCGATGCGATCGCGAAGTTCGGCATCGGGTGAACCGTCATCTTTCACGAATTCCACGCCAAGCATTAGCCCGAGTCCGCGGACATCGCCAATGCAGTCGTGCTTTTCTTTTAGCCGGTTCAAACCTGCTTCGAGGTATGCACCGACCTCGCGAGAGTTTTCAACCAGGCCGCCTTCCAGTAGTTCAATGGTCTTCAGAGCGGCCGCAAGTGCGACAGGATTGCCGCCGAACGTCGATGCGTGTGCTCCTTTGTGCCAATCCATAATATCGGCACGAGCGACGCAAGCTCCGACGGGCATGCCCGAACCCAAGCCTTTTGCAAGACACATGATGTCGGCCTTGACGCCCTCGTGATGATCGAGAGCGAACATCTTGCCCGTGCGGCCCATGCCGGACTGCACCTCATCGATGATCAGCATTATGCCGTGTTCATCACAGATGCGGCGGATCTCGCGGACGACCTCGGGCGGTGCGGGAACGTAGCCGCCTTCGCCCTGCACGACCTCCAGAATGATGCCGGCGACCTCTTGGGGCGGCGTCGTCGTGTTGAACAAGGTGTTCTTGATCCAGTCGGTCGTGCCCATGCAGCACGAGCCGTCGCCGCACTTTCCTTTATTGAACGGACAGCGGAAGCAGTTCGGATACGGCACATGGACCACGTCCAACGCCTGCCGCATAAAACCGAGCCGCTGTGCTTTCTTGGACGAGGTCAACGAAAGTGCACCGAGCGTGCGGCCGTGGAATGAGCCGAAAAATGAGATGAATTTCTGGCGGCGTGTGTGATACATCGCAAGCTTTAATGCCGTTTCGATGGCCTCGGCACCGCTGTTCGCGAAGTGCGTCTTTGTAGGGCCATCGATCGGGACGATCTCGTTCAGCTTCTTGCCGAGTTCCGGCATGTGGCGATAATAGTAATCAGTTCCGCAGAGGTGAATGAGTTCGGCGGCCTGCTTTTGGATCGCGGCAACGATCTCAGGGTGGCAATGGCCGGTCGAGCAGACGGCGACGCCGGCGTTGCAGTCGAGAAAAACGTTTCCGTCAGGATCGGTGATCCACACGCCTTCTGCACTTTCAGCGACTAGTTTGTAATCGGGACGCGGATAGCTCGGCGTGACGAACTGAGCATCTGCGTTGATGATCTCAAGCGACTGTGGGCCGGGCAGTTCGGTCTTGATGATCGGTCTTTTCAATTCCTGTGTTGGCATCATAACTATAACTCCTTCAAACAGTTAAGCAAGCGGTTTAAAACCGCACAAAGAACAACGGACGGCTCTCGCGGCCGTCGGCTTAACGGGAATGATGCGGTCTAGTCGCCGCCGAAAAGGTGGGCACGCTGCCATGAAGGCCTAAGTTTTGCAATGCAGCGTGGCGTCATATCCTCTGAATGCAGAAAGTATAGCAGAAATCGCGGAAGCGGAAAAATCAGAGCAGATTTACCTTCCTTAATATCTCCTGAAATTTGGGATCGTCGCGGATGATGTCATATCGAGGATCGACCTTCATTTGAAGCAGGCGTTCATCGCCGGATTCGTAGAGTTCATCTAATGTTCGATGGAGCTTCTCGGTTTCGCCAAGGTGAGCGTATGTTGCAACCAGACCGGACCAAACATTGCGTTTGCCTTTCATCTCCTCAAGCCTTGCGGCTGCTTCCAACGCCTTTTCGCGGTTGCCGGATGCAGCGTAAGCATATCCCAATACGACATAGACGCGAGAAGGTTTAAGGCCGCGAGCCTCGATATCTCTTGCCCCGGACTCAAGTAGTGGGATCGCCGTATTAAAACGGAGGCACATTGCCTCATACTCACCTTGGGTCAGAGCACGCCGCGCAGGGTCGCCGACAAAATCGAGCACCTTCGGCATATAGCTGAGGGCTTTATCGAACTCTTTTCTCCTTATGAAAAGCTGCACCATTTCTGAGTGTGCGGTGGAGTTTGCCGGGTCTATTGCTAAGGCTCGTTCGATGTGGCGTTGTGAGCTATCGAGGTCTCCCTGGAGTGCATAATTGATATTTAGCCAAAGATTTGCAAGCAGGTGGTTTGGATTCAGTTCAAGAGCACGTTTGAACGAGCGATCTGCCTCAACAAAATTATGGTCATATTTTTGATAGACCCAGCCGAGGGCGAGGTGGGCTTCGGGAAGGTCGGGATTCTCACCGAGAGCCTTAAGAGCCAACTCTCTGGCCATAGGATAGCCGACATTGCGTTTATGAGTGCCCGAGCTTGTTTGGAGATTTATCACATTGGCCAATTCCGCAGTTGCGGATGTAAATGTGGGATCGATCTCCAGAGCTGCTTGAAAATATCCCCGTGCCTTTTTCAATGAGTCATCAAAATCCACCGCCCGCTGGTCAAAGAAATAGCGGCCGCGGAGGTAGTTGTCGTATGCTTCGGCGCTCGATGTCGAGAGTTTTGTAAGTTCGGTTTTCGTTTCTCGCGGCTGCAACTCGATCAGCCGTGCAAGCAAATTCTCGGCTATCTGATCCTGGAGTGCGATCAGCCGGTCGGACGTCCCGTCGAATTTTGCGGACCATATTTGATCGCCCGTCCGCACTAAGATCAATTGCACGGTCGCACGCAGCTTGCCATTTTCGGTCTGCAGCCTGCCGTCGAGGACAGCGTCAACATTCAACTTGCGGCCAATTTCGACCGCGTCTTCGCTACTGTCGGTGAAATTCACGATGGAATTTGTAGGACGGATAAGCACATGCGATAGATTTCCGAGCCTTGTAATGACGGCGTCGGCGATCCGAAGTCTAAGTTCGCGATCGTCAGAGGTTTTGGAGAACGATCTGAATGGCAGCACCGCGATCGAGCCGATACTTTCTGTTGATGACGGCGACAACGAACGCCAAACGGCGAATGACGCAATGGCCAGGATCGCGACGCCAAGGATCGCAACGGCCACACGTTTATTGGCCGAGAGCATCTGGCGGTGAGGGGTGGTGAGTGAAGTTCCTTCAGGCTCGACGAGGCGGAGTGACGATGAGCTTATTGGCCCGATCTTGTCCCGAACTTCAACCGTCTGCGATAGATCGTCGTTCCCGGCGGCCTCGCCAACAAACGGCAGAACTACACCGGGCTTAAGCGTCTCGACATGCGGTACAAACCTGAAACCGCGACGCGGAACGGTTTTGATGAACTCCGTCTCCGGGACGATCGTAGCGAGGGCTTTTCTAAGTTGGGAAATTGTGTAATAAAGGGCGCTTTCCTCAACAAAAGTGTCTTTCCATAACTCGTCGATAAGTTCGTCTTTGGTGATCAGCCTGCCATGATTTGAGACTAGATACGAGAGACAATGTGCGACCTTTGGTGCGAGTTCGACCAATCGTCCGTCATGGAAAAGATTTCCCGCAGTCGGCTCAAAAATGAATCCGCTGAAGGCATAAACCGCTGAACTCTGCTTTTCCTCAGGATTCCACATAAATGCTCAGAGTTTCCTCAGACTTTCCTCAAGACTCGAAACGGCATTTTCCAGATAATACCAGCACCTAAGTTTTTTTGAAACACAATTTTTTGATTCCGGCGAACTCGCCGCGGGAACTGAGAGGAACAGATCATGACAATGAATCGATCCATATTATCTACATTGGCCGTGGGCTTGATCACTTTTGCTTTAATTTACGGTTTTACCAGAGCATTTGCATTGGATCTGGGTACTCTGTTCGGTTCGCCGACGGTGATCGCAGAGGTCGAACCGAACGGTACGCTTGTAGAGGCGGACGCCGCGCTTCCGATCATAACCAGTTCGACTGATATCACCGGTGCGATCACGCCGACCGGAGATCTTGATATTTTCAGGCTCTCGGTCGCGGTACAAACCGTAGTTAATTTTGAGGTTTTTGATTCGAGTGGAACGGATTGCACTTCGGCCAATATTCCCGCCTCGACCACATTGACGCTTTTAGATTCCGCCGGGACGACGTTGAAATCCGATACAACCTCAGGAATTGGAGTTTGTTCCTCACTAAATGTTCCTCTCGCTCCAGGAACTTACTACATTCGGTTGAACAAAACTACGGCCGGTACGATCGCAGCTTATGTTCTCAAAATTCATTATCTGGTCGATCAAGGCAGCGAGACCGAACCAAATGACTCAATAGCAACCGCAAATCCGCTGCCATCTATCCCGGAGCAGTTCATTTTCGGCGATCGTCAGGTCATCAGTGACTCTGACTTCTATGCAGTCACCTTGTCTGAAACATCTTCGTTAAGGATCGAGACGGTCGAAGGGGATAATACGGAAACTTGCGAATCAAATGGCATCGATAGTTTTATCCGACTATTTAATTCGTCGGGTGTCTTGTTGGTATCAGATGACGACGATGGACGAGGATTATGTTCACAGATCGACGGCCGGGGTGCAGTGCCGGTCGATGCGGCCGCTAAAAACCTTGCGCCCGGAACCTACTTTATCCAGGTGAATGGGTCGGGATTTTGTTCGGGTGCCGCTTGCCAGTTCAACTACCGTTTGGTTGTGCAATCGGTTCCTGCGGCGACTCCATCACCGTCACCAACCCCGACGCCTACGCCGACACCGAGTCCGACACCTATAACAGAGGTGCAGTTTTCGGCGGCGAGTTATATTGATGATGAATCGCAGACCGCTGTTATTACGGTGACGCGGACCGGCAGTCTGGCCGGCACGTCGAGTGTGGATGTTGTATTGACGGATGGCACGGCGACGGGCGGGGCGACTTGTTCGAGCGGTGTGGATTATGTCTATACGGGGCCTGTGACGCTGAATTTTGCTGTTAGCAGTGCGTCGCAGTTCTTCAACGTCCCGCTGTGTGGCGATCTGATAGACGAGGGCAGTGAGACGGTGAATCTGTCGCTGACGGACAACGTCGGTGCGGATATAGGCAGTCCTGATACGGCTGTGCTGCTGATCAACGACACTGCCTCGCAGTTTCGCAACGCGGCGGCGATTGATATGTTTCTTGGAAATTCGGCGAATCCGTATCCTTCGACCATCAACGTCTCGGGCGGACCGACGGCTATCGGCTCGATGCGTGTCACGCTATACGACGTATCGCACTTCTTCCCCGACCACATCGACATACTGCTTGTAGGCCCAAATGGTGCGAAATACGTGCTGATGGGAGACACGGGCGGGCCATTTGGGATAGATGTCGATTCGCCTGTGACGCTGAGTTTTACGGACGTTGCCGCGGCGGTTTTGCCTGATTCAGACCCGCTTACGACGGGCACATTCAAACCGACCTCGTGCGAGACGCCCGTTTCGAATTTCCCGTCACCTGCTCCCGTTGGGCCATACTTAGAACCGGGCTGCGTGGTCGCAAGACCGATCGGGCAGACGTTGTTTGGTGCATTCGGCCTGTCAAACCCGATGGGCGACTGGCATCTATACGTCCGAGACGACAACGGCAACCCGCTAATGGTGACAGCGATCGGCTCAATCGCCGGTGGCTGGGGAATCGAGTTCCTTCCTCCGACCGCCGCGGGTGTCGATGTATCGGGGCGTGTTCTCGCTCCGGACGGACGCGGATTGCGTAATGCCACAGTGACGATGACGGACTCGAACGGCATCATGCGGTCTGTGGTCACGTCCTCGTTCGGTTACTACAAGTTCGAGGGCGTGCCTGTGGGGGATTCGTTCGTTATTAGCGTTAACTCGCGCAACTACCGCTTCGTGCCGAGAGTCGTGGTCGTTACAGACACGCTGACGGATGTGGATTTTGTTGGGCTGGAGTGAGTTGAGAGTGGAGAGTTGGGAGTAGAGAGTTGAGAGTGCAAGAATGCACGGCGGTCGGGTTGTACCCGACCGTAAGATGCAACTACTAAATCCCCACTCGCAGGCACAGCCTGCGAGCGATTTTTTTATTGCGACCAACGCCGGTTAGGCAAGCCTAACCGCGGTGCGTTAGCGGCAAGCCGCCGGTTGTGAAATGCAGCGGTTCGCTATCGCCGTTGCTGAAGTGTGGGCATTTTGCGACTTCGTTTTGCGGGTTATTGCGACGCTGGTTGCGGATGCGTGATGGATAGGTGGTCGATCGGTCATCCGGTGTGAAATATATGTGGAATTTGGCTTAAAAATGCTGCCGCGGAAGTAATTATGCTTTGAACTCTGAATTTCCTCAGGATTCAACATAAATACTCAGAGTTTCCTCACCGTTTCCTCAAGACTTATCGGCTTTGCAAATCAGATAATCGCAGCAAATGGGGGGATATCCCAACATTATTGATTTTCGACATTTCGAATGCCCCTCGGGCAGCAACAGCAAGCACAGTTTACAGGGGAGTAATAATGAAATTGAAAAAGAATAGGGTTTTGGTCGGTATTGTAGCCATCGGCATCGTGATCGCGTCGGTTTGTGTTGAGAGTGGATTGGGCATTTCTCGGCTTATTTCAGCGATTGAGAGCATGGTCACACCCGTTGTAAGCGGTGCCGGCATGAGGGACGACGAGGTCGCTGATGTCGAACCGAAACTGGGGGTTGACCATTTAGCAACGGCCGACTGCGTGGCGGGGCAAAAAACGTGGGACGGAGAAGGTGCGACGAACAACTGGTCCGAGGCCGCTAACTGGACCTGCGATCAAGTGCCGACGAACACGAACCTTGTAATTTTTGACGCGACCAGTACTAAAAATGCGTTCATTGACATGAATATCAATGTGAACCGCTGGCAGATCAATGCCGGGTATACGGGAACGATCACGCAGGGGCCGGCGTCGAGCGTTTTGGTTCGATTCAATTCAAACGCTCCATTCTTTATTCAGTCTGCGGGTAATTTTGTTTGCAGTTCGGCTCCGGTGACGTTTGAGTACAGCATCGTTACGATCAGCGGCGGGACGTTCGATTGTTCGGCCACCACGTCAATGATCGTGCGGGCGACCTCGCAGGCGTTTGATCTGAGCGGAGGCTCTTTCACGGCGCCGGCCGGAACACTTTCGTTCAACGGCGGTGTGGTGAATATCGCGAGTGCGAGTTTTATCGATAGTAATGGAACCGTCGCATTTCGCGGGGACGATGGCACGGGAGGCTCTGGGAGCAGTGTGGATCTGAATATCGACGGTGCATCGGCGGGCCAACTCGTTCTAAACAATTTGACGATCGACAGTTCGGCGACGGGGGGCAGACTTTTGCTAACGGATCAGGATAGTTTGGTAGCGAACGGCACTCTATCTTTGCTCGATGGTGATTTTATGATGTCGAATCCGAATTCGACGAACGGCAACACCGCGATCCATGCTTTTGGCCCGGTAACCGTCTCGCCGAACTGGGGCAACAATACGGGAACGACGACAGGCAACGCGACGATCAAACTTCTCGGCAATGCGACGCGAACGGTGGATATTCCGAGCGGCCTTACCGGTACGTTCAATCCTCTTTTGGTTGATGCCCCTAACACTACGGTGAACGTAAACGGAAGCGGGCTTTTCAGTATTGGCAAGTTGGACCTTCTGCAAGGTGTTCTCAACGCGGGACAAGCAGAATTTCAGTTCGAGAATGCCCTAAATACCGTCTCCGGCGGCAGCTTTTCCTGCGGGACCGGTCCGATAAAGGGAATACAGACGCGAATTGCCGTCAGCGGCGGTTCGTTTGACTGTTCTTTAGCGGCGAGTATGACGCTGCTGGCCTCGGAACTCGCGGTCACGGGCGGAACCTTCACTGCACCGGCTACAACTTTGAGCTTCCTCGGCAGCAGAGATAGCGGGCTAAGTGTGAATACGGGGACGTTTCGTCACAACAACGGAACCGTCAAGTTTGGGCGCGTGTTCAACACCTCCCCCTCTTTCAGCTCTGTTTCAACATTTCTCGACGTTGACGGAAGTAATGCCGGCACGCTCGACCTATTTAATGTAGTACTCGATGACGACGACCCTAATACGGGCTCGACCGGTTCCTTTTCGATCACGTCATCTGACCGATTGCGCGTTTTGAGCAACCTTAGCCTGCTGAAAGGCAGGATCGGCAAAGGCTCTGGTCTCTTCCTGAACACATTTCTCGATGTTTTCGGGAACTTCACCGTCGGTAGCGGATTTTCGGGCGGATTAGGCAGTAATTTTGTGATCGGTTTCAAAGGTTCGGCGGATCAGACGTTTACGAACAACGGCGGCTGGAATCCCGTCGTGTCGTCATTCTCGTATGTTATCGACAAGCCTTCGGGGACGGTCACCGCCGCTTCGCCGATGGAACTTATCGCTCTCGACGGTTTCAGCAATCCGTTCGCGGTTGACCTCACGATACAAAGCGGCAGGCTCTATCTGGCAAACGGAAGTGATCTGAAGGTGCAGAATCTGACGGTCAATTCCGGAGGCAGGCTCGTCAGCGACTCTGCAGCTACCATCACTCTATTCGGCAATGTCGTGAACAACGGCGTCATCGACCTACAGGGCGGCGGGGCGGCCTGTCCTGAAACTGAAACGATCCTAATACGGTCGAATGACACAAACCAGAAGAATTGGTCCGGCAGCGGCATCTATCGACTCGTCGATGTCGATGTCGAACGTATGGGAGGAACGGGCACTAAGACAGTTTTCAGCGGCACAAATAGCGGCAACAATAATGGGACGTGGATCTTCAATAACGACTGTCCGCCGCCGTTGACCATCTCGCCGACGTCAACCAGCGTCACCGCCGGCAACACGCAAACATTTACACGCAGCGGCGGATTCGGAGCAGCGACGTTCAACTTCGTACAAAACAACTCGGGCGGAACCATCAACCCGACGACCGGACTATATGCAGCAGGGTTTACTGACAGTGTAACCGACACGCTCCAACTTACGGACAGCCTTGGCGAGATCGCAAATGCAACCGTTAATATTACCCCTCCACCTCCACTCGTAATAACGCCATCGCAGACGTTTGTACAAAATGGGACGTCATTCGATTTTGATGCAAGCGGAGGCATTGGGCCGTACACTTTCTCTTTCCAAACTAATGGTTCAGGCGGCACGATCAATGGGTCGACAGGACTTTACACTGCCGGTCCAAATGTTGGAACGTCTGATTCCATCAAAGTAAGTGATGCCCGAGGTGTGGAGGCATTTGCCGTAGTAAGTACCTATGGCCAGCCGGCATTTCTTCAATTCACCAGTCAGCCGGCAAGCACAACTGCAGGCGCGATCCTGTCACCGATGCAGGTTGTCGTACGAGACTCCGGCGGCAATCTGGTGAGGAATTCGTCCATTGCTGTGACCATCGAGATACTTGTTAATCCGGGAAACGGTGTGCTCTCCGGAGTACTTACTCGCAATGCTGTCGACGGTTTGCTAACGTTCGACGGCTTGAGCATAAACAAGAGTGGGAACAATTACGTTCTACGAAGTTCGGCCTCAGGATTAACGCCGGCAAACACAGTGAATTTCAGTATCTCTCCCGGGCCTGCAAACAAACTCGGCTTCTTAAGTCAGCCGAACGACGCGGAGATCGGCCAACAAGCAATAATCCCGTTTGTCGAGGTACAAGACGCGCTTGGAAACCGTGTTCCGTCAGGCACACGGTCTATAACACTTGCTATCGGCGCCAATCCCGGCGGCGGAGCATTGAGTGGAACTACAACGAAGAATACTGCGAACGGCGTTGCCTCATTCCCCGATATTTCTATCAACAAGGGTGGAACAGGATACACCCTGATGGCGAGCACAAATAGTCTAACCGGAACCCAAAGTAATTCATTCAACATTATTGACCAGTTCCAGGTAACAAATACTAACGATTCAGGTCCGGGTTCACTCCGGCAAGCAATTATCAGAGCGAACCTGCTTACGTTTGATAAGACCATCTCCTTCAATATCCCCGGCAGTGGCCCTCATACAATTCAGCCTCTGACATTCTTGCCGCCGATCACAAAACGGGTCGTTATAGACGCTACGACGCAGCCCGGATATTCAGGTACGCCGGTAATTGAACTCGACGGAACTTTTGCCAATAATGCCGGACTTGCGATCCAGGCGGACGATGTAACGGTGAGAGGATTTGCAATTAATCGATTTGCCGGAGCTGCTATCTCAGTCCAAAACCGAAATGGAGTTACTATAGAATCCAATTACATCGGCACCGATATTACCGGTTCAACCGCTATGCCGAATGGCTTGGAGCAGATAGTGCTCATGCAATCGAGGAACGTGGTGATCGGCGGAGCCGACGCCTCGCGTCGTAATCTCATTGCAGGGGGATCTACTGGGATCTACGTCGGACGCAATTCAGGACAGAGTTTCAACATCGATGCAACGATCCTCGGAAACTATATCGGCACGAATGCTGCCGGAACCGGGCCGATCACAACCTCGATCGGCATCAGCGTCGCTGGGAATTCTGCAGTTAACATCGGTGATGGCACTCCCGCCGGATCGAATACGATCGCTTTCAATACATCTGCGGGTGTATCGGTGGCGGGGGCATTGACGCGTGTGCGCATTAGGAGAAACTCGATCTTTGTGAATGCCCTTAAAGGTATTGCCCTTGCTCCTGGTTCGACAGGGCCGATCCCGAACGATCTTCTCGATGAGGATTCAGGACCGAATGGATTACAAAACTATCCGGATATTTCCTCGGCAATAGCGGGGAACGGCGAAACAACGATATCCGGTTCATTGTCGAGCAAGCCATCAACGAGCTACACGGTGGATCTTTACTCCGTTACTCAGTGCGATTCAAGCGGCCATGGCGAGGGACAGACATATCTGGGTTCGATGCAAGTTGCCACCGATGCGGGTGGATTAGGTTCCGTGGATCTGGTTTTGCCCGTGACAGTAAGTGCAGGGGACTTTGTGACCGCTACGGCAACGGATCCCTTAGGAAATACAAGCGAATTCAGCCGATGTGAGCCTGTCGTTGCAGGCGTACATTCGATCGCGGGTAGAGTTCTTGTCGGTTCTGTTGGTGTGCCGGGAGTTGAATTGGTAGTGTCCGGTGATGCCTCGTTATCTGTAAGGACTAACCGTCTCGGGAACTATGAGATTCGAAACCTTCCCGCCGGCGGAACGTACACCGTTGTCCCAAGGGAAGGCAACTTTTCCTTTTTGCCTGCAAGCAGAACTTACGCTGATCTTTCAGCGAACCAAATTGATCAGACGTTTGAGCCAACGCGAGAAAGATACTCCATTCGTGGCCGAGTAACGACATTAAATAACGGATCAGAATTTGCACTTTCTGACGTAACTATAGCGACGACCGGTGGTCCGAGCCCAAATACGACGGCAAAAACAAACCTGAACGGTGAATTTTCAATTCCAAAGCTGATGCCGGGTACCTACTCGGTCACGCCATCGGCCGAAGGAAGAACGTTTTCGCCCGCATCCGCAAGTGTAACGATCTCAACAGATGATAGGACCGCCGATTTTTCTGCATTCGGATACCCGTCAATGCCGGGGAAGCTGATCTTTGCGACTAGGAATAGCGTACTTATGTCTAACCCGAGCGGCAGCGGAATTACTGTTGCCAGGCTGCCGATCTATTACGGCAGCGGGTCTGCATTTATCCCCGATCTCTCCACAGACGGACACACAATAGCGGCAATATATGACAATGTTACTGTCCGCGCGGCTCACGTTGACGGCAGTAACCAGCGTAATGTTGTTTACAATAACGGGAATATCAAGACCGGGATGAACATATCGCCGGACGGAACCAGACTTGCCCTCAACGCAGGCGGACAAACGCAGGTCCGCAACGTCAACTTTTCGTCAGAGTCTACTTTTATTGTAGGAGCATTTCAGGACTCCGCATGGTCGGCCAATGGATCACAACTTGCATTCAGCAGGATCACCGATTCTGAACTTCAGAGGCACCTGTATTTGGTTCAAGCGAACGGCACAGGTTTGGATCAATTGACCGGTCCGGGTAACTTCCTCGATGAGTCACCCCAGTGGGCTCCTGATAATTCGAAAATTGCATTTGTTCGATTCGAAAACTCCACTTCGAGTTCAAAGCTGATGCTTATGAATCCGAACGGGACGGGTCAGCAGGCCATTTATACAGGCCCGACCAAATTGCTAAGCGTTGACTGGTCGCCGGACAGTTCGCGGCTGGCGATCACGGAAAGATCGGAGAATGGTAAGGTCGCGCTTTCAATTATAAGACGGGACGGGACGGAAAAGCTGATCGTAAACCCAGACTTCCCAAATTCTCGCATACGTTGGGGAGGCGATAACTCGGTCGCAACGCCCGAAGGCTCAAATGTAAGTGTTTCTACCGGGTCAGTATCGGTCAGTTTCGCTAATACGTCAGGTACGGGCGCGACAACTACGATCGATCCGATCCTGCCGGGAGCCGCCGGAGCAGTTCCTGGCGGATTTGCCATAAGCCAGAATGGAAGCGTGGCAGAATACGGATCGTTCGAGATATCAACGACCTCGACAGTGACCGCGCCCATCACTGTTTGCATTGACCTCTCTCCATCTACGACCCAGCAACAGCTTAATTCGCTGAGTTTCATGCATAACGAAGGAGGGGTTCTGGTTGATCGGACATCGAGCCGTATCTTTACGAACACCCCATTTGCCGTTCGAAAGATCTGTGCAACAACAACCAGCCTCAGCCCCTTCGCTCTTGTCGAAGAGATCGATCCGTCCAAGCCGAGCCTTTCGGGATCGGTGGTCGATAACAACGGTGATCCGCTTGCAGACGCGCTAATCGTCCTCAGTGGAAGTGAGACCCGCGATACGTTCACCGACAGTGACGGCAGCTTCACGTTCCATAATCTGGAAGAGTTCGGAAACTACATTGTTCAGCCGAGTCTTCCCGGATACATATTTCGGGAGCCGGACGCAACATTTCTCAATATGTCCGGGGAAAATACGGTCGTGTTTGTCGGGACCGCGGCGACCGTCGGAATCAGCGGCAAGGTAACCGACCTGAACGGTGATCCGATGGCTGACCTCTTGGTATCACTGGAGGGCGGCACGTCGAGGGAAGCGACGACCGACGCTTCGGGAGATTACAGCTTTACCGATCTTCCCGCCGACAGCAGCTATACAGTATCTCCAAGACCCGGATTCAACACCTTCGCGCCTCAGTACATCGATCTGCCGCGTTTGAGAGATGCCGCAACTGATGTTGACTTTACCATCGACGGAGGTTGTCAGTTTAGTATTGATCCGACGCTGCAGAACTACGGTTCGGCTGGCGGAGATGGGGCGATCTCAGTGACGGCGAGTGATTCTACGTGTGACTGGACGGCGGTGAGCAATGACGCTTGGATCACCGTAACGTCGGGGTCGTCCGGAACCGGCGACGGCACTGTTGAATACACCGTCGCGGCGAATACGGGCGAGGCGAGAACGGGCACGATCACGGTCGCAGGCGAGACATTCACAGTAACGCAGGCGGCGAGTTGTCCGACCGTTTCGATACCGGCGAGCGGTTTGGCCGGCGCACCCGGGACGTCGCTTACCGTGCCTGTCAACGTTACAGACCTGACGGGTCGCGGTGCGACGGCGTATGATTTTACGCTGACGTATGACCCGGCGGTATTAGAATTCACGGGCGAGAGCATCGCGGGTACTCTGAGCAGCAACTACGTCGTCCAGGTGAACGAGCCGATCGCGGGAACGCTAGTCGTCTCCGGTTTCGGCGTGGACGATCTTACGGGTGAGGGTGTGCTGCTTAATCTGCAATTCGACATCACGGCGACCACATCGTCGTGCAGCACTTTGCATCTGGCGGCGTTCGAGTTTAACGAAGGCACGCCGTGCGTCGTGACCGAGGACGGTGAGGCCTGTTCCGAAAACCGCCGTGTCACAGGACTCGTCACCTACGGCAATTCACTAACGCCGCCGGCGGTGCCGAATGTCACTATAAGCGGTGTCGGCTCGCCGAACGTGAACACGGTCACGGACGCAGACGGTTTGTATGAATTGACCGGTTTCGGTACCGGAGCCTATACTCTGACGCCGTCGAAGAGCGGCCACACTGATGCGATCACGGCGTTTGACGCGGCGATAACCGCAAGGCACGTCATTGGTACAGTGATTCTCAACGCGACCCAGCAGACGGTCGCCGATGTCAGCAATAACGGCACGATCTCGTCGTTCGACGCTTCGCAGATCGCACGTTTCGCCGTCGGAAATCCGAACACGGGCACAACGGGAACGTGGCGGTTTACGCCGCCGAGCCGCAATTATGCGACCGTCAACGGCCACATCGCCGCACAGGATCACGTCGCGTTGCTGATGGGCGAGGTGTCGGGCAACTGGGCCGTCGCTCCGCCGCCGGAACCGCTCACAGAAGGCGTGGTACCGGTCGCGGTGTCATTGGCGAACGTATCGTCGGGCACCTCGACGACCGTTTCGGTGCCGATCACGACAGGCGACGTCACCGCACGTGGCGTTATTTCGCATCAGTTCGAGGTGTCGTACGATCCGGCGGTCGCAATGCCGAACGCGGTGCCCGTTGAAAAGACCGGCACACTAAGCAGCGAACTGCTCGTGGTCTCGAACACGGACATGCCGGGCATTCTTCGCGTGGCTGTTTACGGCACTCAGGACATCGTCGGCGAGGGAACTCTGCTGAATCTGCGGTTCGACGTCGTTGGTGCTCCCGGGACATCGACACCGCTGAATTTCGTTGATTTTATGTTCAATGAGAATGATCCGCAGAGTGCGAAGACCAACGGCAGTATCACGGTGCTCGTACCGACCGCGGCGGGCGTCGAGGTGTCAGGCCGCGTGATGACGCCGGACGGACGCGGATTGCGCAACGCCACAATGACGATGACCGACACGAACGGCGTTGTGCGGTCCGCTGTAACCTCGAGTTTCGGCTACTATCGTTTCGAAGGCGTGCCTGTGGGTGAGTCGTTCGTGATGAGCGTCAACTCACGCAGCTACCGCTTTGTACCGCGTGTCGTTCAGGTGCTCGACACACTGACGGATGTCGATTTCGTGGGACTGGAGTGAGCGCCGGGACGCAGGCTGCCGGCCTGCTGTCCCTAATGTGACGAATCAGCGGGGGCATCGCCCCCGCCTTTGGGTCCGAAATATCAATCCGCATGATCATTCTGAAGTTCTTACGTATGCATTGCGGATGCGGGACGCCAGCAGAGGTGCGACGAGGAGGAATAGCATCCCAAATGCCATCAAACCGCCGCGCGTGACGTCGTAGTCCTCAAGAATTCGCTCGCTGCTGAGTCCGAGCAACAAACCCAATCCCAATTCGAATAGGAGCGTTAGAATCATCCACATCGCCCCGACGACGAGAAGCTGCCTGACAGTCTGAGCGTTGATCCATCGAATAAATACCATGGAAACTGCAAATATAAGTCCAAGGCCAATGTAGAATGCGACGCGACGGGCTGTAAAACTGCCTACCATCGGTGCAAGCAGAGCCTCGCGCAGGATGCCGTGGACGGTCTCCGCTAAGATAATGATAAGCCATGTGGCGAATCCGCGAAGTAAATACATGAAATACTCCTTCTCTACAATCCTCTCATAGAGGCAGTCTTGGTGAACAGTTTTGCATTGGCAAAATTAGAGTGAAAGAATTGACCTATGACCGACACGACACGAACGCCGAATCGCCTGAAAGACGAAACAAGTCCGTATCTGCAGCAGCACGCCAATAATCCCGTCGATTGGTATCCATGGTGCGATGAAGCATTTGAGCGGGCAAGGGCTGAAGATAAGCCCGTGATCGTCAGCATAGGCTACTCGGCGTGCCATTGGTGCCATGTGATGGAGCACGAAAGTTTCGAGGATGAGGAAGTCGCCGCGGTTATGAACGAGCGGTTCATAAACATCAAGGTCGATATGGAAGAACGGCCTGATGTCGATCAGATATACATGAGTTTCGTGCAGCTTACGACGGGACGCGGCGGTTGGCCGATGAATGTTTTCGTCACGCCGGACAAACTGCCGTTCTTCGGCGGAACATATTTCCCGCCATCGCCGCGATACGGAATGCCGTCCTGGAGGCAAATATTACTTAGTATCTCCGAGGCATGGAACGAGCGGCGTGATGAGCTGATGAGCTCAGCGGACGATATTCTCGGTGAGTTGCGGCGAATGACACAGACGGGTGGTTCGTCGCCGGTCAATTCCGAATTGCTCGATGTGGCCTATCAGAGTTTTGTGCGTTCGTTCGACGCGACCAATGGCGGTTGGGGCGGTGCACCTAAGTTCCCGCAGGCGATGTCGATGGACTTTCTCTTGAGATATTGGTATCGCACGGGCGAACAGAAGGCTCTTGATATGGTCGCCTTTACTGCGAAAAAGATGGCCCGCGGCGGAATTTATGACCAGCTCGGCGGCGGATTTCACCGTTATGCGGTCGATTCGATCTGGCTGGTGCCGCATTTTGAAAAGATGCTCTACGACAATGCTCAGTTGATCAGGCTGTACGTGCACCTTTTTCAGATCACCGGTGATGAAGAGTTTCGCTGCGTAGCTATCGAAACGATCGAGTATGTCATTCGCGAAATGCTCGACGAGAAAGGCGGATTCTACTCTGCTCAGGATGCCGACAGCGAAGGCGAAGAAGGGAAGTTTTTCGTATGGACGCCGGAGCAAGCGGCTGATGTATTAGGTGAAGATGATGCTGCTATATTCAACAAAACATATGATGTTGCGGCGTCTGGTAATTTTGAAGGGGCGAGCATATTGAATCTACGACGTATCCCAGATGAAGAGATACTTTCGACCCGCGAGAAGTTTACAGAAATGCGGGCAAGGCTCTTTTCGGAGAGGGAAATGCGTGTCAAGCCGCTGCGTGATGATAAGGTGCTGACCGCATGGAACGGGCTGATGTTGGCTGCATTCTCGGAGAGCGGAAGGGTCTTTGGTGAGACGCGATATCTTCAGATTGCCCGAGCGAATGCCGACTTTCTCCTTTCGCAATTGTCCAAGGACGGACGTTTGCTGCGGACTTGGAAAGACGGCGAGGCGAAACTGAACGGATATATTGAGGACTACGCAAACCTAGTGGATGGGCTTCTGGAATTGTTTCAGGCGACCGGCGAACTAAGATATCTGGATGCCTCGCGCTCGTTAGCTGACGCGATGATCGAGCATTTCTGGGACGATGATGAGGGCGGTTTGTTCTTTACCTCAGACGATCATGAGGAACTTATCGTCCGCAACAAGGACTTTTACGACAACGCGACGCCGTCGGGAAACTCGGTCGCTGCTGACGTTTTCTTAAAACTGGAGCGGCTGACCGGCGAAGGGAAATATGAGAGCTACGCTGTGTCGATATTACGGTTGGCCGCAGGGAAGGCAGTCCGGCATCCGCAGGCTTTCGGGCGAGCGTTGTCTGCCATGGAGTTTTCTATCGGTGAAAGCCGAGAGGTCGTCATAACGGGGCCTGTCGGAAGCGAGGTCGAAAGAATTGTCGATATGGCTTATATGCCAAATGCTGTCATCGCAAAGCTTCGCGATGGAGATGATGAGGACAAGCTCCCGATATTCGAGGGACGCGAAGGAGGCGATGCTAAGGTGTACGTCTGTAAGGAAATGGTTTGCGAACGCCCGATATTCAGTGCCGGCGAGTTGGCGGAATTACTGAGATCGACATAGCAAAAAGGCCCGAACGCCTTATGCGATCGGGCCTCGAATTGCTTCCAAGAAGCGACGAACTATTTCTTGTCGTCTTTCTTCTCGTCTTTCTTGTCATCCGTTTTCGCAGCATTAGCAGCAGTGTTCGAAGCCGTATTAGCAGCGTTCGAAACAGCATTAGCAGCGGTCTGAGCAGCGTTGGCAGCCGAATTGGCAGCCGTCTGAGCAGCATTAGCAGCAGTCTGCATAGCGTTAGCGGCAGCATTTATCGCGTTAGCAGCAGCCTTGTTTGCATTGGTTGCGGTGTTGTCGCCGCAAGCCATACCGAGTGCACCGAGTGCGAGAACGCCTGTGAGGGCAATAATTTTTTTCATAGCAAGAATATTCTCCTGTTCTTCTCAAAGATTAGATCTAATTTAAACCAGGGCCACGCAAGCATGACCATTGTTCCTTGACGTCAAAAAACGACAAAGTGCGGAACAACCGTCAATATAATTTTGTAATAGTGGCTTGTCAAGTGGCTAAAAAGCGAAAACCGGTCATCAAACCCGCGACAATTGAAAAGGCCTCGCCCGAAGGCGAGGCCCAAGTCAGGTTCCGAAAAGAGATTACTTCTTGTCGGTGTTTGCCGGCTTAGCAGCATTAGCTGCCGTGTTGGTTGCCGGTTTGGCATCGTTGGCAGCAGGCTTAGCAGCCGTATTCGAAGCAGCCGTGTTGGTGGCGTTCGAAGCAGGTGCTGTTTCAGCAGCAGGCATGTTGGTCGCCGGTGTGTTTGCCGGTTTGACAGCGTTTGCATTATTAGCCGGCTTGTTTGCATTGTTAGCCGGAGCGTCGCCGCCGCAAGCCATGCCGAGAGCGCTGAGGCCGAGGACAGTTGAAAGTGCGATTACCTTTTTCATTTCTTTATTAAGACTCCTATTTCTTCTCAAAGTATTTTCCCGTTTCCGGGAACTTGGCCGATCGAACACGGCCTTTTGCTCCAAGCTCTTTCTTTCTCAGAGCAAACGTTAAGATAGAGATTGCTGATGCTTTTGTCAACAGAAAAACGGAGGCTTTTGAAAATATTTGTTTCGGCAATTTTCGCCGGAATCGAAGAAAAAAATGTTGACGCATGCGACATTGAGAATTTATCCTAAAACGTGGGCTCCAAACGCCCGTCCCAGCCTCTCGGTACCTCTATCTAGCCTTCCCAAAGAGCCCGCTCAGAATCACCATTTGATCATGTCTGAAATCAAATTTCCCTCGGCCGCAGCAACGACTTTCATAGCCGCTTTCGGAGCTTTTGCGATAGGTATAGCAGAGATCGATGCCGGCGCACGTATCGTCATTTTTATTCTGATCGTAGCCGCCGCCACCGGTTTGACCTACCTGCAGCTGAGAGAAACCGATCGTCCGACCACTCGGAACGAGGACGATCCTGTAGAGATCCTCGATGAGATCGAATCCGCTCTGGGCGAACGAGAAACCGCTCTGGCGAGTTCGCTGCACATTCCGGATGCGTTTCGGATCATAGTGGCAAGACTTCGATCGGTCACCAATTTTAGAGGTGCGGCGTTGTGGTTAGAGGGAGACAGCGCCGACAAGATCCTTGTGGTCGAAACGGAGGGAGACCATCAAAAGGCCTTTATTGACAAACGAGCGGCCAAAGGCAGCGGCTTGGCAGGCAGGGCTTGGGAAAGCGGAAGGGTGGAATCCGGTTTCGAGTCAACTGAGCAATTGCCGTCAGTCGCTATGCCTCTGAAACGCGGGGCGGAGACAATAGCTGTCCTGCAATTGGTTTTTGAACCCAGTTATAACCTTGCCAGGATAGACCGTTCCGTCTTTGATGCGATCGCTATTCGATCGGAGCCGGTGATAGGGGCGTCGTTGGCTTTTGAAAAGAATTCGACAAACGCACTGATCGATGAGTTGACAGGTATCCCGAATGAGCGAGCATTCTACCTAGTCTTGGAGCAGCACGTAGCTGAGTCCCAGCGTCGGGGAGCCGATCGCCCGATAACTGTCGTTGCATTGAACATAAGAGACTTTGACGCGATCGTGCTTGCGTACGGCGGGGCCGCCGGTGACCGCGTCCTAACGGCCGTTTCAGGGATACTAAAGGAACTTCTTCGTTCGATGGACACTATCACCCGTTCACGCGGCGACGAGTTTTTGATCGTTTTGCCGACGGCCACGCGAGAGATCGCGACGGAGATAGTAGCGAGGATACACAGTGCCTTTTACACCCGAAAGATAGAGATCGTGAATGGTGAGAGGCTTGAGATCAGGTTGAACATCGGGTCCGCGCATTTTGGCGAAGATGGCGATACGCCTGCAAGGTTGCTTCAGTCAGCAAGGCGTACAAGGGAATCCCGCCGTGACCTGCCTTCGGTACGTATAATCGATTTTCCGAACGACACGGCTGTTTGACGCTTTGCGAAACGCAGGCTCAGGCTTAAACTCTCTCGTAGTTGATGTGGCTACGCGGGAGTTTTTCCTATGCAAGTCGGCGATAAAATTGGCCGCTATATCATCCGGGATAAAATCGGTGCCGGAGGCATGGGCGATGTCTTCTTGGCTCATGACGAAAGCTTGCGGCGAGATGTCGCAATAAAGATGCTCGGCGGCGATGCCGTCAACGATCCCGAAAGGCTCTCGCGTTTTGCACAGGAAGCGAAGGCTGCGTCCGCTCTCAATCATCCGAATATTCTCACGATCTACGAATTCGTAGAGGACAACGAAATTCATTATTTGGTGACCGAGTTCGTGGCCGGCAGGCCGCTGCGCGATCTGATCATATCGAGGGATCTGCAATTCGAGCAGGCACTCAAGATCGCGGAACAAACTGCCTTTGCGTTGGATGCAGCACATTCCTCGGGCATAATTCATCGCGACATTAAACCCGATAATCTGATGATCCGCGAAGACGGGATCGTCAAAGTGTTGGATTTCGGCTTGGCGAAGCTGACCGAGAACGCGGTGTCGAACGAAGACGACGAGACGAGGGAGCTGTTTCAGACGAAAGCGGGGCAGATATTCGGGACGGCGAATTACATGTCGCCGGAACAGGTGCGTGGGGTTCCGGATATCGACGGAAGGGCTGATATCTGGAGCTTGGGCGCAATGATGCACGAAATGTTCGCGGGCAAACCGCCGTTCAATGGTTCGACGTCCAGCGACATTATTGCCTCAATATTGAAAACGGACCCCCCGACGCTTCCAAGCGTAATGGCTGACTGTCCGCCGGAACTCGAACGCATCGTCAAAAAGGCCCTCAAAAAGGACCGTGCCGAAAGGTACCAAAGTGCTCGAGAACTTGGGCTGGATGTAAGAGCGCTAAGGAAACACGTCGAATTTTCAAAGGAGTATGAACGGACAGAAGGGAATCTCTCGGCGGGTCAGGCTCCGGTGTCGGCGGAGATACAAGAGGGGAGCGTTGCAAAAAAGCGAAGACCGTGGTTTTGGCTGTTAGTGCCGGTGTTGGCGGCGGCAGGCGTTATTCCCACTGCATTGATCTATTTTCAGTCGAGTAATGGTTTCTCCTCAGAAAATATCCAAATCGCCGAGATCGCAAGCTGGGCAAGCCAACCGGGCGAGGTTTACGTTTCAGGATCATTTTCTCCGGACGGAAAGATGATCGCGTTCTCATCAAGCAAGAACGGCGGCAAACAGATCTTTGTGAAACAAGCGACGGCCGGCGAAGCGGTTCAGGTCACGCAAGGCGACGCAAGCTGTGAAAATCCGGTCTGGTCGCCGAACGGTGACGAGATCGCATATTTTTCGGATCGCGGGGGCAAGCCGGGAATATGGCGCATTCCAATACTCGGTGGTTCGGCTCAACTTGTAAGCGAATTGAAGGACGGTGCGGCCGCCATCCGCGGTTGGCTGGCATCGGGCCATATATATTTTGAGGCTGATTCCGAACTACAAAGGGTCAATGCCGCCGGCGGGGTGCCGGAGCGTATGACCGGTTTCAAGGACGCTCAGCTTGCAGTCCGGAACGTAACCGTCTCGAGCGACGGTAAGAAAACGGCATTCACGGTTGCGAACGAAAGCTCGTGGGTGCTTTTAGCCGGCGATGAGAACGGCCGCAGCGGAAAAGAGATCTTTACGGGTGATTCTGAAGTGCGAAACATAGTCTGGCTGCCTTCGGGCGAAGGCCTCGTTTTCTCGACGCAGACTAGCGGGCGATTTCAGCTATTCGGCGCTGATATGCGAGGCGGTCAGCCGCGGCAATTGATGAATTCGGAACGTGACATTTTCGCTCTGGACGTCGCGTCAGATGGGTCGAAAATATTGTTGGGCTCCGCAAAAGAGGAGTCGGACATTTGGGCCGTTTCCGGGGGCCGAGAGTTTCCTGTAGCGTCAGAGATCAATTCGGAGCTTTGGCCCGATGTCTCACCTGACGGCAAGAGGCTCGTATTCCAGTCATCTAAAGAACTGAGTTTGGGAAACGATCTTTTCACCGGCAAGCTAAGATCTAAGGAAATTGGGACAGAGAATCCGCAGGCGCAAGTCTCTGAAAAAGGATTTCTTCCTGTATTCTCGCCTGACGGAAAACGCGTCGCTTTCCTAAGCGTCGAAGGTGAGAAGTATGTTCTGAACGTCGTTGCGTCTTCTGGAGGGGCGACGGTAAAGCTTACCAAGGATGGCGTCTCGCCGCCGTCGTATTCGATCCTGCCATATCTTCGTGTGCAGGCTAATGAATTCAGTTGGTCGCCTGACGGACAGCGGATCGCCTTTGCATCACGCAGAAACGGAGTATCGAACATTTGGACGGCAGGCGTGGATGGCGAGGGAGAAAAGCCTTTTACATCCAATGAGTACGGGGAAGTCTATTTTTATTCGCCAATTTGGTCGCCAGACGGAAACTCGGTTGCTTTTACGACCAGAATGCGCGAAACCGGAGCTGACGGCAAACAGAAGTACGGCGTGCGTATTGCATCGGAAGACGGAGTAGCACGAGAACTGTACGGCGGCAGCAGGTTTGTCAGGTCGCTCGGTTGGACAGCGGACGGCGGTGGGTTGATAATCGCCTTGCCGGAACAGCAAGAGACGGGGCGTACGTTTTCAGACGTCGAGATCGGAATGATCAACGTCGCTGATATGAAGTATTTGAAGGCCGCGTTATTAAAGAGCGCGTATTCGGGCAATATTTTTCTTTCCAAAGACCGAACATTGATGGTATTTTCTGCTCGGAGAGAGGGAACAGACGATATTTGGACATTGTCGTTGGGCGGCGGTACAGAACGAAAGCTGACGAAGAACAGCGACCCGCGTCTTTTTTATTCTTCGCTTGCGGTTTCGCCTAACGGTGATTCCATATATTTCGGAAAACAATCAAGATATAGCCTTCTTTCAATGGTCACAAACTTCAAACAGTAGGAGAAAATTATGAGACACCTTTCGTTCGGGACGGCGTTCCTGTTCTTTGTCCTGGTCTTTGCGTCCTCGGGTTCGGCATCGGCTCAAAGAGTCGACTGCAGGACCGTGACCGATGACCAGCTTGTTGAGACGCTGATGACAGCCGTCGGTGCGAAGTACGCCGATCAAATGGAACACATCAACATCCGGAGCAAGGATCGCGTGGTGACGTTAGAGGGTTGGGCGACCACGAAGAAGGTTCGCAGCGATATTGAAAAGATCATCAAAAAGACCAAGTGCGTAAAGAAGGTGGTCAATAGACTCACCATCGGGGTCGGCGGCGGCTGCGGTCCGGGGACAAAGCCATGCGGCACGATATGCATACCTATCGATGAGACATGCAACATCGGCAAAGGTTCGAAAGGCGACTAACGATCAACGAGCAACCGATGAACATCTATACGTCTCGAAGTGGTGCAGTTAAGCCGAGGATCGCCGCCATCGGCATTGTTCTCTTGCTTGGTGTGCCGCTTCCGCAAATTGCCCAGAACACAGAAGATCTAATAATAAAGGCACGAGAGCAAGGGGCGTGTATCGATCAGCGGGGGCCTGACGCCCAAAGGGGCTACACATTTCGAGATGTAGAATTCCCTCCAAGGGTCGCAAAGGCATACGGCCCCCGAGGCA
Source organism: Acidobacteriota bacterium (assembly GCA_016700075.1). NCBI lineage: Bacteria > Pseudomonadati > Acidobacteriota > Acidobacteriota bacterium. The sequence goes on from CP065000.1 coordinate 3,274,099, forward strand.
AACGTTGGTACGAGAAGGTCCTCAGCACGATCATCCCGGGTTATCGTGTCGATCTGTTCGATTATAAAATCAATGACATTCGATTCATCGAGGGTACATACGGGCGGACAGTGCCGCTGGGAGAAACGGAACGCTCTCAAAAGATTCGTCGCGAGGCTGAAAAGAAGTTGAAAAAGGCGAACAAGTTCGCTAATCAGCAATGGGATAAATGGCTTGCCGGCCATCCGAACGCGACAGACGAGGAAAAAAGCCGTGTTCGAATGCGGATATTTGCGGGAACTTCAGGTTCGGATGGGTTGCCAAAGTTTGATTGGCGCGAAGCGGGGCTTGATCTTTTGCCGGCCGGAGACCAAGGCTTTCACTGCAATGCGTGTTGGGCTTTCTCGACCATCGACGCGATGCAGATCAGCCGTCAGCTTGAGGCGAGACGATCTGATCGCGGATCGCCTCGAGCGTCCGAAGATCTTCTGCCGAGCGTCCCTCGATTGGTCAGCTGTATGATGCCAAAGGCCATTGGAGAAGAACTCTGCAGTATCAATTGGCACGGCGAGGCATTTTCGTACATGGTCGATCACGGCCTGCCGCTGGGACGCGGGGACGCATATGACCAAAGCGGGTATCCGCAATGGCAGTGTGATAAGACAGCGTCGGTCAAGGCCTTGACCTGGGACTTTGTCAGCAGCACGCCGCAAAACGTTCCGACGAATGAACAGATCAAGAAGGCACTCGTAACCTACGGCCCGCTTGTCGCGACGATGAACCTCGACTCCTGTCTGATACTTTATGGGGAAGGTATCTTCGACGAGGAGCAATCGCAGGACGGGCCCTACCATATGCTGCTGATCGCCGGCTGGGATGACGAGCGCGGTGCATGGCTTGTAAAGAATTCCTTCGGTCCGGAATGGGGCCAGAATGGTTTCGGCTGGGTAAAATACGGCAGCAATAATATTGGCAAATGGGCGGCCTGGGTGATGGCCGATCCGCGAGCCGAGGCGAAATTCGCTGCGATGCGCTAATTCTTTCGTGTGACAACTTTATGAGTTCTATCTCCTTTTACGGCGGGGTGGGTACCGTGACCGGTTCGAAATATCTTTTAGAGCACAACGGCAAGAAAATACTCGTTGACTGCGGGCTGTTTCAGGGCTTGAAGGAACTGCGTGAACGGAACTGGCAGGATCCGCCCTTCGATCCGCTAGAGATCGACGCGGTCGTCATTACTCATGCGCACATTGACCATACAGGTTGGCTGCCGCGGTTGGTAAAGTTGGGCTTCGATGGGCCCGTCTTCACATCGAGAGCAACTGCCGATCTGCTGAAGATATTGCTGCCAGATTCAGGCCGACTGCAGGAAGAAGAGGCCGACTATCGCAATCGGCACGAGTTGACCACCCATCAGCCCGCTTTGCCGCTTTACGACGAGCAGGATGCACGGGCGGCACTCGAACTGCTGGAGCCTGTGCCGAATGACGGTCAGGCCCGTCCCATTTGTGACGGCATTCAGGCCAGCTTTATGGTTGCCGGGCACATCATGGGAGCGAGCTTGGTTTTGGTCGAAATGGAACACGAGGGCGATCCGCTGCGATTCCTTTTCTCCGGGGACCTTGGGCACTACGATCAACCGATCGTTAAAGACCCTGCCACGCCGCCGGTTTGCGACTACCTGATGGTCGAATCAACATATGGAAACAGACTGCACGGCGATGTTTCGGCGGCGGATCAAATGGTTCGCATCATCAACGAAGCTGCTGAACGAGGCGGTCCCATATTGATACCGGCATTTGCTGTCGGGAGAACTCAGGAAGTGCTTTATCTGATCCGTGAACTCGAAGAACAAAACAGAATTCCGGTGCTGCCGGTAATTGTCGATTCGCCTATGGCGGCACAGGCGACGCAGGTCTACAACCGCTGGCATGAGGAACACGACCGAGAATATGCATCGCTGCTCGCTCACAAAAAGCATCCGCTTCGGACGCGCTCGATGCAAACCACTTCGACGAAAGAAGAGTCCAAGCGCCTGAACGACATGCGCGGAACCCGCATCATCATCTCGGCCTCCGGAATGCTGACCGGCGGCCGAGTTGTACATCACGCTATGCGGATACTCCCGAATGAGAACGCGACGGTAGTTTTTGTCGGTTATCAGGCGGCAGGCACGACAGGCAGGAAGATCCAGGACGGAGCCCGAGAGGTCAAGATAATGAAGGGCATGGTGCCGGTAAATTGTCACATTGAAAAAGTGGATGGATTCTCAGCCCACGCAGACTGGAAAGCAGTGCTACGATGGCTGGAAGGATTGCCGGCAGAGCCGAAAAAGGTGTTTACGACTCACGGCGAGCCTGATGCGGCAGCGGCGATGGCGGATCATATCCGAGATAGATTCGGGTGGAACGTTGTCGTGCCGCAGTATGAAGAGACAGTGGATCTGGACGGCGATCAATGACAAAATTTTCGGGCCGATCGAGTGCACATTAACGGAAAAAGCTGCATCGGCTAGATGTAAAAAAATCGCAAAAAATCCCATTGACATTGCAGCATAAGTTGGTTAGTCTCTTAGGGTCGGCATCCCACCCCCCGATGTTCCCGGCTATATTAGGTACTTGTTGAATTACATTCCGAACTAACTGAGCCGCAGGTCGACGAACTGTTGCCGTTTTTGAGGGTGTGTTCCCACAGGAGAAGATCCGACCATGGCCAGAAGAAAAAAGCCCCGCGGCGCAGAGAGTGCCGCTTCCGTCACGCTTGGAGTTGAACAGACCGTTCCGGCCGAAAAAGAAGAAAGCACGGAAACTGTAATAGAGATAGCCGCTTCTGACGATCCGCCTGAGGTCACGGAACAGCGTAGTGCGAGCCGTGTCAATACCGACTATGAGGCGCTCGTTCAGTTTCGCGAAAGCTCTGACGACGTCTGGAAAGAACGCACTGTCACTACAACCTATGCTAAGAACGGCGCCGCACTGATCCTTTCGCGTCAGCTACCTGTCGGGCGGCTCGTGTCGACAGTTCTTCAACTCCCGTCTGAACTGCGAGTGTACGATCATAATGAGCCCATTTACCCGATGCTTGGCATCGTACAGCATTGCTTTAAGGTCCAGTCCGAGGACGGCGATAAATTCAGTGTCGGCCTGGCATTTATCGGCAAGGTCTTTCCTGAGTCATTCAAGGCAGATCCGACCCAGTGCTATCGGCTCACCGGAGTGAGAGAAGACGGACTTTGGCGCATTACTGAGGCCGCAAGCCAGTTCCAAGCGAGGCAGCATTCCAGATTCTGGCGGAAATTCAAGGTCAATGTGACCGTTCGCGACGATGCCACTCGAACCAGTAACCGGTCTGAGGTGCTGACCCGCGACATAAGCGCCGGCGGAATGTCGTTCTCTGCTGATATCTCGGCGAAGATCGGGGACCGCGTGAAGGTTGTCATTCCCGAAACCGAGTTTTTCACGCTCGCTACTATACGAAACATCAGCGGTGCGTCCGGCGACGGAACTGAGACAAAGATATTTCACCTGGAGTTCGATAAGGCTGAAATGCCTGTGGACCTTATACTGCGTACGGTTCCGAAGGCGGATGCGGACGGATCTGCGCCCGGTTCCGAGGACGGGCATAAGGTTCGGGCGAAAGAAGAAATAAATACGTACGAGAATACGTTGGAACAACTTGAAGCTGCAGCATCGGAGACAGCTGAGCCGAACGATGGTGAATTGACCAGGTTCTGACAGTTTGCGGTTTACTCATACCGAAGGCATTCGATCGGGTCGAGACGGGCCGCCTTTCTTGCAGGAAGAACCCCGAAAACGAGGCCTACGCCCACCGAAACCGAAACGCCGGTGATGATCGCCCACAGCGGAACCTGTGCCGGTAGCGACGGAATGAACAGAATTATCAATCCGCTGATCAAGATGGCGGACGTCACTCCAATAATCCCGCCGATCAGCGTCAGGGTCATCGCCTCGAGCAGGAACTGCAGCACGATCGCCGAGCGCGTGGCCCCGAGGGCCTTGCGTATGCCGATCTCCTTTGTCCGCTCAGTTACTGATACAAGCATGATATTCATCACGCCTATGCCGCCAACGAGAAGTCCGAGGCACGAGATCGCTATTGCTGCCAATCCCACACCGCCGATAACGCCGTCGAATTGAGCTATAAAATTGTCGGCGGTCTTGATGTCGAAGTTGTTAGCTTCGCCCGCGGCGACGTTCCGCCTCTGACGAAGTATCGTTTCGATCTCTTGGACCGCTTCGGATATGCGGCCGTCCTGAGCCTGCACGACCATACGAAGTTCCGGACGGTCAGGAGCGACCTTGCGCGCGGTTCGGTAAGGCATCACCACCTTACGGTCTTCTTCGTTCTCTCCGAAGAAGCCGGCTTTCCGTTTTTCGATGACCCCGATTATTTCCCACGTTGTGCCGTTCATCCGGACGACCTTGCCAACGGCCTCATCCTCTTTTCCGGGGAACAACGCCTCGACAGTGTTTACTCCGACGACAAGTACATTCCGACGCTGCAGGTCGTCCGCCTCGGTGATGAACCGCCCGGCTCGGAGGCTGAGATTCAGCATCTCGGCGTAATTCGGAAGTACGCCGTCGGTCAGAGCCCAGCGATAATTATTGCCCTCGTACACCAGATTATCCTCGAATTGTCCGCCGAAAGATCCAATGTTCGGGGCGATCACAGTAACGTCAGATATCGTCGACGCCTGTCTGAGTATTGCGGCGGCGTCCTCGTCTTTCAGCGGCTTTCGGTTCCGCTCGTCTCGATTCGGCGGGCCCAGTCCGGTGGAGAGATGATAGGCGTAAATGTTGTTGGTGCCGAACTCCTCGACGATGGAAACGATCGATTGCCGCATTCCGGTCAAGATCGAAGCGACGACGATCGCCGTTATCACACCTACGACGATGCCAAGGATGGTCAGGAAAGAACGGAATTTGTGCGACCGAATGGAATCGATCGCCATTTTGACCACTTCAATGGGCAGGGATGTCGTCCAGCGCATAATTAAGTGTGTGTGAGTGCGATGATCGGATCGAGCCTCGCCGCCTTCCAAGCCGGATAGAGCCCGGCGATAATGCCGATGACACTGGAAACCGTTGCCGAGAGAATTATGTAACCGACGGTGATGGTCATTGTCATTCCCGCGAGTGCTGCAATGATCTGAGTGACCGCTACCGCAAGAATGAGCCCGAGAATGCCTCCCAATACGCACAGTAGAGCCGATTCGATCAGGAACTGCAGGAGTATTTGCGAACGCGAAGCACCCAATGCTTTCCTTAGTCCGACCTCGAACGTGCGTTCGGTAACGGAGACGAGCATGATGTTCATCACAACGATGCCGCCGACCACCAAAATGATCATAGTGATCGGAACGACCACAGCGGCGATGGCACCTGTGAACTGATCCATCTGTGAATTGAACTCATCGACGTTTACCAAACTGAAAGTGTCTTCCTCATTTCCTGAAAGCTGTCTCTTATTTCTGAGCGCGAGTCGTGCGTCCTCAATGGACTCTTTGAACACCTCGTCATTTATCGACTTGCCGTGTATCTGTATGCCGCCGGTACGATTGAAAATTCGGGCGTGGAGCGTGATAGGGATATAGATGTGACGGTCCTGTGAATCTCCCAGGAACGAGCCGCGTTCCTCTTCAACTCCGATCACTTCGAGCGGAACGCCGCGAACCTTAATGGTTTTGCCAATGGGAGAAACGTTCTCAAAGAAGCGCTTCTTCACGTCGGTGCCGATAACCGCAACAGATGCAGCTCGCGTGACTTCATCGGCGGTGAAATAACGGCCTTCGCTAATCGTCTTGTCCTCGATCTCGTACAAATTATCGGTGTTTCCGATCATGCGGACCGCGGGCATTTCGATGCCTTCGCGGTCGATCTCAGCGGACGCGTTGTTTTGGGCACCGACGTGCGAGCAGTTAGGGCAGTTTGCCTTTACATACAAATACTCGTCCCATATCACTTCCTTGTTTCGGCGGTTGAGCCGTTCGAATTCCTCGTCCGACAATCGCCCCGTCGAGGCGATACGCGTGATCATGAAGTGATTCGAGCCCAGGATCTTTCCTACGCGGTCAACTACATAAGTTTTCAGGCCGCTGATCGAAGCACCTACTACGACGACTGCCGCAACACCGATGATGATGCCGATGAGCGTCAGAAACGCGCGAAGCTTGTGCTCCAGGATCGATTTAAGTGCGATCCAAAACGCGTCTAAATAAAATGAATAAAGCTGCCTCATCCGAATGTTGCCAAAACGAGTCGTGAAGACAATTTCTTCAACGAATGCCGCACGGGAAAAGTTCAGACATATCTTTCTCGCCGACGCGGCAGCTTGCTTTACTTTGGTAACGATGACATAGTTCGTGTGCCGCGAACCAAAGTTTTGAACGGTCCGGCTGTGAAATAGATCACAGTCAAAACATGCAAATATCGAAGAAATCTTTTTTCGAGGAAAAACCTATTATGAGATACGAGATATTGATAACCACTGCCGTTTTGGCTGCCGCGATGATCGGAGCATGCGGCGGCACTGTCGAAAACAAGACCGCGGGGAACGCAGCCAACGCCAATGCTGCGAACACGAACACCTCGCCAAAAGCCGCAGCTCCGACCAAGGACGAGCTCGTGGCGATCGAGAAGAAAGCTTGGCAGGATTGGGCGGCAAGACGAAGTGAGGAACTGGAAGGCTACATGGCGTCCAAGTTCGTAAATGTCGGCAGCAATGGTGCGACCGTTCGCGAAGATGCGATGAAAAGCTGGACGTCGCACAAGTGCGAAATGAAAGAGCTTGCCTTTTCAAACGAAAAGGTGACTCAGCTCGGCGACGGAGCCGCGATGCTGACATTCCAGGCGAAATGGGATCTGAAATGTGACGGCAAAGCAGGTCCCGACACGCTCAATGTTTCTGCACTTTATGTGAACGAAGGCGGAAAGTGGAAGGCGATGTATTATCAGGAGACGCCGGCGGCAGATTCAAAGGGCGAATACGCTCCGCCTTCAACGCCGTTTGACAAGGAAAAAGAGCTTGCCAGCCTGTCCGCACCGGATGACGACATTGTAGCTTCAGAAACAAAGATCTGGGAGACGTGGAAAGCTCGGGATCGTAAGGGCTTTGAAGAACATATCTCCTCTAAGTTCTTTGGGAATGGCCGTTCCGGTTTTGTGGATCGTGAAACTTATTTGAAAGGGGCATTCGATCCGCCGTGCAAGGTCGATTCATTCGCTACCGGCCCGATGAAGGCGATGGAGATCAACAAGGATCTGACAATGATCATTTATCGTGCCTCGCAAAAGGGAAGCTGCGGTGCCGAAAAGCTGTCGGAGAATGTGCTGTCTGTATCCATTTACGGTAAGGAAAACGGCAAGCCGATGGCGCTGTATTACATGGAAAATCCTGTTAAATAATTTTCAGAGCAACCTGTTACAAGGGCGTCGCAGAAAATATCTGCGACGCCTGTTTTTTGTTTATTTTGTGGTTTCTCTGCCATTCTTCGTTTGTGGAGCTTTCAGCCTGCCGTGTTATACTTTTCGATTGTTGAAATAGAAATATTGGCAGAAAAAGGAGACTCGTTTTGGCAGTCCTAGTAGATAAGAATACGCGCCTGATCGTTCAGGGCATTACCGGTAAAGAAGGCACATTTCATATGCTGCAGATGCGCGACTACGGCACGAATGTCGTAGGCGGCGTAACGCCGGGGAAGGGCGGGACAATGCATGAAGGTGTGCCCGTTTTCAACACCGTCGCGGACGCCGTTAAGGAAACCGGTGCGAATGCGTCCGTCATTTACGTGCCGCCTGCATTTGCTGCTGACGCGATAATGGAAGCCGCAGATTCGGGATTGCCGCTTGTTGTCTGTATCACCGAGGGAATTCCTGTTTCGGATATGGTCAAAGCAAATGAATATCTGCGGTCTCGGAACACTCGTATGATCGGCCCGAACTGCCCCGGGATAATCTCGCCCGGAAAATGCAAGATCGGCATCATGCCCGGACACATTCACAAAGAAGGTCGGGTTGGCGTGGTATCGCGTTCGGGCACGTTGACATATGAGGCAGTCGGCCAGTTGACCGCGTTAGGTCTCGGACAATCGACAGCCATCGGTATCGGCGGAGATCCGATCATAGGAACTACGCACACTGACGCCTTGCGGTTGTTTCAGGAAGACGACGAGACTGATGCAATTGTGATGATCGGTGAGATCGGCGGGTCGGCGGAAGAAGAAGCGGCCGCGTACGCTAAGGACAATCTCACGAAGCCGATCGTTGCATTCATCGCAGGCCAGACCGCACCTCCGGGACGCCGTATGGGCCACGCAGGAGCGATAATCTCGGGGGGCAAAGGGACTGCAGGCGAGAAAATGAAAGCTCTCGAAGCTGCAGGGATCCTCGTCGTCCGGTCTCCCGCTGATATCGGTGCTGCAATTGTCGAGGTTTTGGGTGCGGGTGCGTCAGCCTGATCTACCGGCTGATGGCAATATGAACAGAGGCGGAATTTGGTGGTTTTTGGTTTTTGCCGGGGCACTCGCCACAGCTGCCGCGGTGAGGTTTGCGGTAAACGGCGGTTTTAGGACCGCAACGACCGGTGAATCGATCGTACACTCGCTCATGGCGGTCCTAGGGATCGCCGGCATCATGATCGGCCTCCTGCAAGTTGTGCGTAAGAGCCGCCAAGCCGACATGAAGAACGGTGAAGCTGACGAGGATCTCCGCATCACCTGAACAAATTATTATTCATCTCACTAATTTTATATGAGCAACTTAACATTTGGAATTATCAAGCCTGACGCGGTTCGGGCAGGGAAACAGGGACAGATCATTTCGCGAATTTTGGGCGCGGGTTTCAAGATCCGCGGCATGAAGCTTGTGCATCAGACCCGCAAACAGGCGGAAGGTTTCTATGCGGTTCATGCTGGGAAAGGCTTTTTTGACGAGCTTGTCGATTTTATGTCGTCGGGCCCGTGCGTGGTGCTTGCACTCGAAAAAGAAAATGCCGTACCTGCCTGGCGGGAACTGATGGGTGCGACCAATCCGGCTGAAGCTGCCGAAGGAACGATCCGCAAAGATTTTGCATCGTCGATCGGCGAGAACGCGGTCCACGGCTCGGATTCGGACGAGAATGCTGCTATCGAGATAGCTTATTTCTTCAGCAAACTTGAATTGGTATAGCCTTACGGTTATAAAGTTTGAGTAACTTGAACTTGCGTCGCAGAGACGTTATTGAAACCGGTCGTCGATCCAGCAACCTAAAGGAGAAAACATGAAACGCTGCCCAACGTGCGATAAGACCTTTGAGGATAATCTGAAATTTTGCCAACTGGACGGAACACCGCTTGTTGACGACGAGCCGGCTTTCGATCCGTATGCGACGATCGTGGCGACGCCGGCCTCCGGTTTGGTCGCACCGGACCCAGAGCCTGGGGCCGTCGCTGAGGTGCCTTCTGAAGCGGTATCTGAAGCACAGGAAACCGAGGTGCATCAGACCATTGGCTCGATGCCGATCACCCCGCCGGATGACGTTCTGGAGATGCCCTCAGCGGATCCGCTCAAGACAATGTATGTGTCTGACGCGGAACTTCAGGAAGTGATGGGCGGCAACGCGGCTGACGAGCCGGACCCGCTCGACCTGCCCGCTGAGCCTGAGCCTCCGGCGTTTACGGAACCCGACGTTCCGGTGCCGAGTTTTGGCGTATCGCCTCCGCCGTCGCCATTTGCGGCGTCGGAACCTGAACCGCCTGCTTCCGAACCGGATCATTACATCGAACCTGAGACAATGATCCAGTCGGCTCCTGTGACCTTTCCTGATCCGGAACCGCAGCCTGTCGCGCCTCCGCCTCAGATGTTTGAAGAACCTGCTCCCCCGCCGCCGATGTTTAACGAGCCGATGGGCGGGAGTATGGAACCTCAATTCGGACAGTACGGAGGTTTTCAGTCGCCTGTACCCAATCCAAACAAGAATCAGACCTTAGCGATAGTTTCCTTGATCTCAGGATTGGTCGGCTTATTCTTTTGCCTTGGACTGACCGGGCCAGTCGCGTTGATAACGGGTTTTATGGCACGCAAGCGGGCCAGTCAGAGCCCTGACGAATACGGTGGTGAAACTCTCGCCCTCATAGGCATTATCACAGGAGCTTTGGCCACGTTGTTGTTGCTTGCTTTTGTAGCATATTTTGCCTTTGTATTTCTGATCGTAGGTGCCGGCATCATGGCCGGTTAGATAATCTATGTCGATAATCTCGGACGTTCTTCAATCATCCATTGCCGTTCTGAAGGGAATGAAGCGTACCATTTCGGAGATCCCGCGCGAGAAATGGACGGTGCAATATCCTGACGTGCCGGTAACGGTGCAGCCGCGATATCGCGGCCAGCATCTGCTGCACGTTGACGAGAACGGCAAGGAAAAGTGCGTGGCGTGTTATCTGTGTGCCGCAGCATGTCCTTCGGATTGTATCTACATCGAGGCAATTGACGATCCTCGGCCATACGCTGAACGAGTTGGTCGTGATGAGCGTTATGCAAAGGTCTATAACATAGACTACGGCCGATGCATTTTTTGCGGTTTTTGTGTTGAGGCGTGTCCCAAAGATGCGATCACACATGGTTATAACTTCGAGATCTCTGTATACAACCGCGCCGACCTTTTGAAAACAAAGGACGATCTGCTCATTACAAAGCAGAAGCAATCAAAGAATTATCGTGTCGCTTTATCGAGCGAGGACGTAGATTCCGAATACAAAGAAGTCTGAAATTGACGGTTCTTCCGTCGCCGCACTTTTGTGGACCTATCCGATATGCCGCCGACGCCGAGAGGCAGGCACCACGAGATCAGAGGTGCCGCTTTGAGGGAATTTGCCGGACTGCGATCAGACGAAGCTCGTCTCGATCCGCACAGTTTGGCCCGCTTTGCAAAGCTGATGGTCGTACCGTTCGAAGCCATCCAATCTCTGAGTCCAGAATCGCGTGAGCATCTGCTTGGGAGCGGAAAGAACGCTTGGTCCGGAGGGGCCGCATCGACTCGGCTGCCTGACGGAAGCCGGCTTATCATCCTTAATCCTACACAAGGCGTCAACCGTCAAAATGCTACTCTGATGGAGGAGATCAGCCATGTTTTCCTCGGTCATAAACCTAGCAAACTCGCTGTAGAACGCCGGGACCGGAGTGGAAAGATCAATGCGAGGGAATACGATCGGGCGATCGAGGAAGAGGCGTATGGAACCGGCGCCGCGGCTCTGGTGCCGTATTCAGCTCTGAAGAGAATGGTCTTGGCGGGCCGAACGTCGGGTCAGATCGCGAACCATTTTTACGTCAGCCGTGCGTTGGTGGAATTTCGCATCAAGATCTCACGGCTCTGGAGCGATTACAGGGAACGCGGCGGCAGCGGGTCCGATGGCAGTAAATAATGGCCAGCAAGAAGAACAAAGACGAACGCAAGCACGAACAAATAACGGCCACGGACAAGCTCCGGCTGCTGCTGGACATTACAAAGACCATCAGCCGTTCGCTCGACCTTGAGGAAGTTCTGAATCTTGTGATGGACACTCTTGGCTCGCTGCTTACTTACGACGCAGCGGGCATTTACCTTATAGAGTTCAAGCCGGAGGACGGCAGCCCATATATATTCAAATCAAAGGTCATTCGCGGTTACCAGATCAGTTTTGACCTGATCGAGCCGCGGCTGAAAATGGGCGAGGGCTTTCTCGGAACTGTGGCTCAATCCGGGCGGGCGATCATTTCGCCTGACGTGTCAAAAGATCCGCGTTATTTTGCCGCACGTGAAAGGACGCGTTCGGAAATGGCTGTTCCGATCATTTCGAATGACCGCGTGATCGGCGTGTTTGACCTTGAGAGCGACGAGCTTAATGCATACGGAGCGGACGACCTGGCTCTGATGCAGCTTCTCGCGTCGCAGGTGGCGATCATCATCGAAAAGGTTCGGCTTCATGAGCAAGTGGTCGAGAAAAAGCGTATTCAGGCACAACTGGAGGTCGCCCGTCAGGTCCAGCTCGAACTGCTTCCGCCCGGCGATCCGGAATGTGAAGGATTCGATGTCAGCGCATACATTTTCCCGACCGAGCAGGTGTCGGGCGACTATTACGATTGGGTAAAGATCTTCGATGATCAATACGGCATAATCGTGGCGGACGCCGTCGGAAAAGGAATTCCGGCCGCACTGCTGATGGCATTTCTTCGCGCTTCGCTCAGGTCATGCGTCCAGATAGGTTATGCACCGAACGTCGCATTTTCAAAGGTCAGCAACCTATTGCGCGATTCCATCGAGGACAATCGATTCATCACGGCCATCTACGGTGTGCTGGATGTGACGAACAAGAGTTTTGTCTTTTCAAATGCCGGGCACACTCCTCCGCTGCTCATCAAGCCAAACGGCGAGTACCGCTATGTCGAATATGGAAATCTCGCTCTCGGAATGTTCGACGACCTGCATTTTCACCAACATTTCATTCGCTTTGAACGCGGGGAAGTGATGGTGATCTATACAGACGGCATAACCGAGGCCGCGAATCCGGGCGGTGATGATTACGGATTGGATCGGCTCGCAAAAAGGGTGTTGTCCGGTATCAACTTAACGGCGCGTCAATTGATCGATCACATTCGGAAGGACGTCGCAGATTTTACCGAGCGTAAATTCCTCGATGACGACGGAACATTATTTGTTGTAAAACGCCTTTAGGAACGAGGCGGACATTTCTGCCCTTCCTCGTTCCTTCAGTTGTCATGGAAATCATTAGTGTGCGGTAAAGCTGGAGCTCACGCTGTCGCCGCCCGGGACGATCGGCGAAGTGTATTCTCCGTATCTGATCTTTTCATCGCCGCTGCCTGTAAATGCGTAGCTGTCAAAACCGAACGCATCTAGGAGATCGGCGAGTTCATTTGAACATTCCAGGTAAAGGACCTCTGAAAATCCTGATATCGCTCTAAACTGCAAGAGCCGCTCGATTACCTCAAGCGGTGCAAAACAGGATTCGGGATCTCGGTAAGTAGCCATAGTATACAGGCACCCTAAATCGTGCCCGCTGCATCTGTTTAGATAGATGTTGCGAGTTTGGGGTTGTTCGCATTTTTGAAGACATAGACGGAACGTAAAACCATTGCATTCCTCACGTCATAAAGTTAGTATCAAGAGTGTTAATTGACTCGGAGGCATATTAGATCATGAAGACCGCGAAGTTGTTTGTGTCGTCATTTTTGGTAGTTGTTGCGGCTGCGGCCGGTGCCGCCGTCGCTCAGTCGACTGCCGACAAATACATTATTTCTGCGAAAGCCGGCGGCATAAACTATGTCGAAGGCAACGTTGTCTCGCTGACGCAGGACGGCGTTGGATCCAGAGCGTTCAAAGGTGATCGGCTGGAGGTTGGAGAACGTCTGCAAACGGGAGTGAATTCCCGTGCCGAGGTTCTGTTGAATCCGGGGTCTTACGTTCGGTTAGGGAGCAACGCCGAATTATCGCTTGTTGATGATTCGCTGGATAACCTTCGACTTCGTGTCGACCGCGGTGCGGCGATGTTCGAGATATTTGCGACAAAGGATTTTACCGTGTCGGTCGTAACTGACGGCGGCGATGTGGTCCTTTCGCGCAGCGGCATTTACCGAGTTAACGCTTCGAACGCAGGCTCGACAAAGGTCGAGGTTTTTGACGGCAGAGCAAGCCTTTCGTCGAACAGCCGCATCTCCGCGGGTTCAGGAAAGGCCCTTTCTGTGAGTGCCGTCAATTCTTCCGTTTCAAACTTTGACCGCAAGGATCTCGACAGCCTTGCTCGGTGGAGTAAGGACCGGGGCAGATCGCTTGCCGAGGCTACGGCAACCCTTAGGAACAGGGATGTCCGCAATGTATTGATAAGTTCATTCAACATGGGCCGTTGGAACATGTGGGATACTTTCGGACTTTGGGTCTATGACATCCGCCGAGGAGGTTTTTGTTTCTTGCCCTTCGGTTACGGCTGGAGTTCGCCCTACGGTTTCTTCTACGGTCACGGCATCAATTGGTATAACTTGCCGGTGATAATCCGGAACATCTCTACAACGCCTAATCCAACAACCGGAACGACCGCTCCGTCGAGCGGACAGGACGGTACAAAGGTCAGGGCCCGCCCTGCGGCTCCGGCATATTCCAGGATCGAATCTGACCGCAGAAACACGCCTATCCGAGTGGCTCCTGAGGTGCCGCCGATGTTCGGCCCGCAGCCGACGGGTACCCTAAGGGTGGCTGCTCCAGCGATGGTAGAAGCGGCTCCGCCTGCACAGAACACGGCACGTCCGACACGGCCATAATTATATTGAAAGGGTTTCGAGAAGGCTGCCTCATTTGGCAGCCTTTTTATTTTGCAAGCGTGGCCACGGCCTCTACCGGGATCTGCTCTCGCAGATACGGTTCAGCTATAAGGAAAATGGACTGCAAGCCGTTGAAGAACATATGCAGTAGGATACACGGCAGAAGATTACCGGAGACTATTCGGATGAAAGTGAGTATCACGCTGAGCAGAGTAAGCAGAAAGATCGTTGAAAAACTTGGATAGTACTGCGGCACGTGAACTACAGCGAAGAGCATCGTTGTGAATGCAAAGGCCGCCGGCACGCCAAATTTCGCTTGGAACGACGAGTAGACAACACCCCGATAGACAACCTCTTCCACAATAGGAGCCGTAACTGTAGCGATCACTGCGATTACATATACCGCCTCTCGCGAACTTTTCAGGATCCTGAGAAGCTCATTTTCCTGTTCGGGAAAATAATGTCCAACGATCGCGGCAAGTGCGAAAAAACCTGACAAGATAAGAAAATAATGCCACCAGCGAAAGCCGCCGCGTTCCCAACCGAGTGACTCCCTGAATCTGAATCGGGACATCCTCGTGACGACCAGCCAAGCAAGGCCGAGGGTCAACAAATGGGCCGGTATGATGCCGACGAGCTGGAGTATTATCGAGGTCGGATCAGATTTCGCAAACTCCATTATCTGGTCCGTATTGGCGACAGGCGTAGAGAGCGTCGCAAGATACGGCAGTAAAAAGAGCGAAGGTATGAGCATGATAAGCAACACGCTCGCGAACCATACGCCGATAGCTTCGCCCACGGACCATTTCGGGGAATTAGGTGACTGAATGTCGTCGGATGCCGGCAGCTTGCTTTCTTCGATTACCACGAGTGAGAGTTTAGCCAATCAACATAAACTCGCCAAGTTTGTCTTTCTAATTTGAACCACGAGGCGATTCGCGATAGTCTAGAAACCCGTGGAGCACCACGGCAATTTAAGCTCACAAAATGTTATTGCGGTAATACCGGCAAGGTATTCGTCGACCCGTTTGCCCGGAAAAATGCTGGCCGAGATCGGCGGCTTGCCGATGGTGGTGTTGACTGCGAAACGGGCCGTGAAAGCCTCGTTGGTTGACCGGGTTATCGTGGCGACGGACGACGACCGCGTCGCACAGGCTGCGGCTGCTCATGGTTTTGAGGCGGTAATGACCTCGCCGTATCATGCGTCGGGCAGCGACCGTATCGCTGAGGTTGCCGAAGGCCTGCCGGCAGGCTCGATCATAGTGAACGTGCAGGGCGACGAGCCTCTTATTTCGGCGGAAACAATAGACCATGCTGTTGAGGCGATGTTAAGGTCCGACGCGGACATCGTTACGACGTCGGAGTCGATCGATAGCGTTGATGATATTTTTGACAGCAATATCGTTAAGGCGGTCGTCGGCGAGGATGGCAATGCTGTCTATTTTTCTCGATCGCCGGTGCCATATTTGCGCGACGCCGCGATGCTCCACGGCGGCGATCTGCGAAAAGCGTTGATGAGCGAACCGCAACTGCTCTCTGCGTTTCGCAAACATACAGGGCTGTATGTTTACAGGCGTGAATATCTTCTTGAATTCACGAAAATGCCGCAATCGCGGCTGGAAAAATTGGAAATGCTCGAACAGCTCCGAGCATTGGAGAACGGTGCTCGAATAATGGTCGTCAATGCTTTGGAGAGGTCGATCGGGGTTGATAGCGAGGCCGATCTTGAACGTGTCAGAGGAATGTTCACCGGAGGCTAGGCGGAAAGGATCATATGACCAAATACATATTTGTTACAGGCGGCGTTGTTTCAAGTCTTGGAAAGGGAATCGCTGCAAGTTCGATAGGATGCTTGCTCGAGGCACGAGGGCTCAAGGTTCAGATGATGAAGCTCGATCCGTATATAAATGTAGATCCGGGCACAATGTCGCCGTTTCAGCACGGCGAGGTCTTTGTGACCGATGACGGAGCTGAGACTGATCTTGATCTAGGCCATTACGAGCGTTTTACCCACGCCAAGCTGTCGCAGGCGAATAATTGGACCAGCGGCCGTATCTATCTTTCCGTTATCGAAAAGGAACGCCGCGGCGAATACCTCGGCAAGACCATTCAGGTCATTCCGCACATCACTGATGAGATAAAGGATGCCGTTCGAAAGGTCGCAGAAATGCACGAACCCGACGTTCTGATCGTCGAGATCGGCGGTACTGTCGGCGACATCGAGTCTCTACCGTTTATGGAAGCCATTCGTCAGATGGGCAACGAGGTCGGGCGGAACAACGCGATCTTTGTGCACGTAACGCTCGTGCCCTTCATTGCCGCCGCCGGAGAATTGAAGACCAAACCGACACAGCACAGCGTCCGCGAGCTCCGCGAGATCGGTATCGCGCCGGACGTTCTGCTTTGCCGTTCGGACAGGCCACTCTCAGCCGATCTTCGTCGAAAGATCGCACTGTTCTGCAATGTTCAGGAGAATGCCGTTGTTTCTGCACTCGACGTAGAAACGATATACGAGGTGCCACTTGCGTTTCACGATCAAGGGCTCGATGACCTTATAGTGAACACGCTTCACCTGAACGAGCAATTCCCAACGGCCGAACTTCGCCCTTGGCGCGAACTCGTAGCCACGATCAAGGAGCCGTCCGAAGGCGCGGTCAGCATAGCGATCGTTGGAAAGTACGTTGAACTCGAAGACTCTTACAAATCGCTTCGCGAGGCACTGACCCACGCCGGCGTAGCGAATGACCTTCGCGTGAATGTGACTTGGATCGAATCCGAAAATCTGATGAAGGACGGCTATGAGGTCGATCTGCAGGACTTTGACGCGATACTTGTCCCCGGCGGCTTCGGCAAACGCGGCATCGGCGGTATGCTCCGTGCGATCAAATACGCACGCCGATCGGGAACGCCTTATTTCGGCATCTGTCTGGGAATGCAGACCGCTTGTATCGAATTCGCCCGCAACGTCTGCGGTATGAGCGACGCCGATTCGACCGAATTCAATGAAGCGACGCCGTTCCCGGTCATATTTAAACTCCGTGATCTGGTTGATGTAGAAGAATACGGCGGTACGATGCGTCTCGGAGCATGGGATTGCTCTCTTAAGGAAGGTTCGCTAGCACGCGACGTGTACCACAGAGCCGATACTATTAGTGAAAGGCACCGCCACAGATACGAATTCAACCCTGAGTTTCGCGACGTACTCGAACGTGAAGGACTGGTATTCAGCGGAGTCTCGCCTGACGGGAAATTTGTCGAGATGGTCGAGCTGCCGCGTGAGGTGCATCCGTATTTCATCGCTTGCCAATTTCATCCTGAATATAAGTCTAAACCGCTCGACGTGCACCCGCTGTTTGACGCTTTTGTAAAAGCCGCATGGAATAATCGGGTCAGAAGCGAGAACCTGGAGCACGATGTGACCAGCGAAAAGCCGTTGGAACTGCCTGAACGAGCAGAGGTCGCGGCGGACTAAGTTCAGCAGCAGCGTAACGCAGGTATCCGACAGTAAAAGACTGTCTGTGCTAATCTGTGTCTATATTTGGTTCTAGTGATTATGCAGTCTTTTTCTGTCGGTAATGTGGGATTTGGAAGGGGCGATCTTAGCTTTATTCTGGGACCCTGCGTTGTGGAATCGTACGAACATGCTTCGATGATGGCTTCTTCGATCAAAGAGATCTGCGATCGTGTCGGCGTAGGCTTCATCTATAAGTCGTCATTCGACAAGGCGAACCGCAGCTCGATCGAGAGCTTTCGCGGCGACGGTCTGGATCGCGGGCTTGAGATCTTGGCTCGGGTGAAGGATGAGGTCGGCGTCTCCGTGATCACCGATATTCATGAACCGTGGCAGGCGGAAAAGGCAGCCGCGGTCGCTGATATGCTGCAAATTCCGGCTTTCCTGTGCCGCCAGACCGATCTGCTGATCGCCGCCGCAAAGACCGGAAAAGCCGTAAATGTTAAGAAGGGGCAGTTTTTGAGCCCGTGGGACGCGAAGAACATCGTCGAAAAACTGCAGGCGGCCGGCTGCGATAAGATACTGCTGACCGAACGCGGTGCGAGTTTTGGATACAACAATCTTGTTGTTGACCTACGATCGTTCCCGGTTATGCGGTCTTTTGGTGTGCCGGTAGTTTTTGATGTGACGCATTCGCTTCAGCTTCCGGGCGGATTAGGGAAAGCAACGGGCGGACAAGCGGAATACATCGAACATTTTGCACGAGCGGGCGTCGCATGCGGGGTCGATGCCGTATTTATGGAGGTCCACAACGATCCGTCAAAGGCTCCAAGCGATGGACCGAATCAGCTGCCTATGTCGCGGCTTGAATCCCTGTTGACGATACTGAAAAAGATCCACGAACTGATAAATGAAAAAACACCTTAGGCAAATCAGGTTGGTCGGGAGAGGATTCTTTCGATTGGGCTTTACTTCGCTGTTGACAGTTGCTGTGTCTTCGGCACTTTTCGCCCAGGCAGATACACGCCTCTCGGCAACCTGGCAGGTTGAAAAATACGACATCAAGGTCAGTTTGCCGTCGGATGAGCGGTCGCGAAATGCAGATGTTGTTTCCATCGTTGAAGTGAAGAACATCTCCGGACGTCCCGCGTCGTCGTTGACATTGCGTATCACACCGTTCGCCGAGGTCTCGTCTGTAAAGATAGGCGGAGCGTCCGTTGAGCCAAACAAGAGTGAGGAGAAGTTAGGCGGCGGATTGAGTTTACAGCGGTTGGTGATGCGGCTGCCTTCGATCGCGGCGGGAGCAAAAGTGACCGCGGAGGTGACCTATCGTCTTGTCATAAAGGAAAACTCAGGACTTGCTGCATTGTCGCCATCGAGTTCGCATTTTCTTCCGCTTTCATTTTGGTACCCGACGCCAAACAGCTGGTTCTTCCCGCGAGGCTCCGATCGTGCCCCTTTCAATATTCACGTAACGGGTGCCCAGTCCGTCGTATCTTCGGGCAGCGGAAGCGGCGGGCGGTTTGAGAATCGGCTGTACGGTGAACCGTTCTTCCTTGCGGGTAACTGGGAGCAAAAAATGGTTGGGCAGATCGCCGTCTTTGTGCCGCAAGGCCTATCGGCAGATGGGGCATCGCGTGCGGAGGAACTCGGAAAACTTTATTCGGACGCCGTAAGATCCATGTCGGAACTGTTGGGCAAGGCTCCGGACGTTCCTCTGAGGATCGTCAGCTCGCGACGCGGCGGCGGATTCAGCATCGGCGGCACCCTGATAGTCGACGAGGCTGTCTTCCGGCGGCCAAAGATCGATTCGCTGACCGCACTCAACATTGCTGAGGGTGCTGCTCGGCTGTGGATCGGCGGCACGGCACGTGTGGACGGCGACGGTTACGGTGTGATCACCGAGGGCCTTGTTCGTTACGCCGCTGACATTTTTCTGGAAAAAAACTTCGGCCGATCTGCCGCAGATGCCGAGCGGCTCCGTCAACGTGCGTCGTATGCGGCCATTAGCAGGCGAGCTCCAGCTATAAACAACATCTCTCCGCTGGTCGATGTTTATTATCCGGTGGTTGCGAATAAGGGGGCAATGATCTGGCGTGTAATGGCGAGCCGCACCGGACAAAAGGAATTTTTTGATCTGATACGGTCTGCAATGTCTGATGGGCATACCGACCTCGCTGAAATTCGGGGCCGTCTTCCGGTCGAGAAAGAGACGATCGAGTACTTCTTTGACAAACAGACCGACGTGAATCTGTTGGCCGGGCTTCCTAGGGTAGAAGGCGGCGAGACAAAGGTCGCACTTCGTAATACGGGCAGCATTCCGGTCGAGGTTGACGTGGTCGCTTTGTTGGAGAACGGACAAACGATGCGAACGTCCGCGTCGATACGTGCCGCCAGTTTTGGCGATGCTTCTTTTAAGACCACCTTCAAGTTAGTTCGGGTAGAGATCGACGCCGACAAGGTCTATCCGCAGACCGATTATTCGGACGATGTCGCACCGCGTGAAACTACGGATAATGATCCGATCCTTGCAGCAAAACGGTTGTACGACCGTCAGGACTTCGCCGGCGCTGAAAAGACCGCGGCAACATTGCTGCGCGGGGCACCGTATGTGGACGAGCTTCGCGTGATACTTGCGCGGGCATTGCTGGGACAGAACAAGCTTGAGCCTGCCAGACGTGAATTTCAGGCTGTACTTGATGATGCGCTGCCGACTGCACGCAGTATGGCGTGGTCGCTTTTCGGCCTAGCCGATATTGCCCACAGGGCCGGTGACAACGACAAGGCGTTGGAATTGATCGCTGCGGCGATCGCTGCAGACGCAGATTATGGCGCCGGATTGGCGGCGAGAAATTTGCGCAACCGAATAAACGCCGGTACCGAAAGTGATGCGTCGATCCGAACGTTCTTTACCGATTTCGACAGGGCGGCATCGTATAACCGAAAAGCCGACCTCGACAACTTGGCGTTCGCCGGTGAGGTGACACGGTTCCTAAGCGGGATCTCCGGTTCGACGGAGAGTTGGCGAACGGTAGTAAAGCGAGTCGACCGCCTCGATGCCACAACGGTGCTTGTCGAGGCCGATATGAATGTCCGTCTGCTTGGCCGCAACGAGGAGACCGGCATCGCGGTTTATCGTCTCGTGCGGGCCGGCAGCGGATGGCGGCTG